>CAIMOS010000284.1 GCA_903843135.1 uncultured Ignavibacteriales bacterium
AATCTTCCCGAGCTTGTTTTGAAAAAAGGTGATATTTCTTTTTCGCCTGATTCCCTGTTACAGGGTTTACCGATAACTATGAGTTGTACTTTAAGAAATCTTCAGTCGAGCGATGCCGATAGTGTGACTGTAGATTTTTATATCGATCAGGGCGATTCAGCGTTTTACTCTAAAATAATAAATGTCAAAAGGGATTCGCTGAGCACTTTCACACATACATTTAATACAGCGCCATACATTTTTCAGCATCCGGTCAAAGCTATTGTGTCTTATCCACGATCTGAGATGTATACTTTTAACAATATTCTCTCCAGGGAATTTTTTGTAGCACGCGACAGCATTAACCCTGTATTCAGGATTACATTTGATGACAAGGAGATCATTAACGGGGATATCGTTTCCAAAAGACCGGAGATTAAAATCTCGCTGAAGGACAACAGCCCTTTGCCGCTGGACACAACATTTTTTACGCTCCTTTTTGATAACGTACCGTTGTCATTTTCGCGGGAAGATCTGACCCATCAGTACACTCAGTATCCGAATTCCGAAATGATGTTAACCTGGAACCCCACGCTTACCAAGGGAAGGCATACTCTCGATGTTTTGGCGAAGGATGCTTCCGGCAACTTTTTTGACACCACTTTCTACCGGTCCATATTTTTTGTCTATGACCAGGATGATATTGTCGATATTTACAATTATCCGAACCCGTTCAAAGGTGACACATATTTCACCTTTGAATTACGCGGTTCGAATATGCCGGATGAGATTTCAATCAGGATATTCACAATTGCCGGCAGGCTGATCAGGGAAATTCGCCCGGCGCGGAGTGAACTCACTCTTAATTTTAACAGGATCAAGTGGGACGGCAGAGATGAAGACGGGAGTGATATCGCGAACGGGGTGTATCTTTATAAGTTAACAACGAAATATAAAGACAAAACCAAGAGCACGATAAATAAATTAGTTAAAATGCGTTAAGAATGGATATTTTTCCGGGAGGAGCCTGAAACTGCTTCTCCCGGATATTTTTCTGATTCGTATTGCATTTTCTTCTTTCAGCGCCTGTCATTGAATTCCGGCTATAAATCCTATTTTACTAACCTTGAATGGCTTAATTCTATTTAATATCTTAATTGTTTGATTTAAAAAATGAAGGATCCGGGTGAAAAAACCGACCGAAAACCAAGTGACTAATACAAATAACGAAATTCTGATCGATGATATTCCGGAAAAAATGCCGGTGCTGCCCTTAAGGGATATCGTCATATTCCCTTATATGATATTCCCGGTGCTTGTAGGCAGGGAACAGTCCATAAATGCTGCAAATGCCGCCCTTGAGAATAAAAAATATATTTTTCTTGCCGCGCAGACCAAGTCAAATATCGAAAATCCCACAGCCGAAGATATCTTTTCTGAAGGAACGATTGCCAAGATAATTCAAATTCTGAAAATGCCGAACGGCCTTATCAAAATTCTTGTGGATGGCCTGATGCAGGGGAAAATAGAAAAGTTCACTTCTAACAAAGATTTCTTTGAAGCAAGGATCCTTCCTGTTGTCGTTCCGATAGAGAATGACCCTGAGATGAGCGCGCTTATGCGGCAGTTGACATCCCTCTTCAAAGAGTATATAAAAATAAACAGAAATATTTCTGAAGAAGCCTTTTCATCATTTGAGGCGATCGAGGAGGCGGACAGGAAATTATTTTTTGCTGCTGCCAATATTACCCAGCCGATCGAAACCAAACAGACTCTCCTCAAAAAGGAGAACCTGAAAGAGCAGTATTACGAACTTATTAAAATTCTAAATTCCGAAATTGACATACTGCGCATTGAAAAGGAGATTGACAGTAAAGTACAGGAAAACATCGCGCGTACCCAGCGGAAGTTCATAATACAAGAACAGATAAAAATTCTTCAGGACGAGTTAGGGGAAGAAGATGATTCATCTCCTGAATTTATCAAACTGAATGAAAATATTGTAAAAGCCGGGATGCCAAAAGCGGCTCTTGAGAAGACGAAAGAGGAAATGGCAAAACTGAAGAAAACTCCTCCGCTTTCTCCTGAATATACCGTGATACGCAATTATATTGACTGGTTGTTGGCAGTTCCGTGGTCAAAAAGTTCAAAAGATAATTTGGAAATAGATCACGTCCGTAAAATCCTGGATCTGGATCATTTCGGGCTAGACAAGCCGAAAGAGCGGATCCTTGAACATATAGCAGTCTTAAACCTTGTAAAACATATGAGAGGACAGATTCTATGCTTCGTTGGACCTCCGGGCACAGGAAAAACATCACTCGGCCGTTCAATAGCGAGAGCTTTGGGAAGAGAATTTGTAAGAATCAGTCTTGGAGGTGTGCGCGATGAAGCTGAAATCCGCGGGCACAGAAGGACCTATATCGGATCGATGCCCGGGAAAATTGTCCAGGCTATGAAGAAGGCCGGCACTGTAAATCCGGTTATCCTTTTGGACGAGATTGATAAATTAAGTTCCGACTTTAGGGGAGACCCATCTTCTGCTATGCTTGAAGTACTTGATCCTGAACAGAACCACACTTTCCAGGACCATTATCTTGAGATAGAATATGATCTTTCGCAGGTAATGTTCATTACAACCGCAAATGTCAGGTTCAGCATTCCTCTTCCATTGCAGGACAGAATGGAGATAATTGAACTTACAAGCTATCTTGAACACGATAAACTCGAAATTGCGAAGAGGCACATTCTTCCCAAGCAGCTGACACAACACGGACTAAGTGACCGCAATATAAAATTTGATGATGAATCAGTATTGAAAATAATTAATGAATACACGCGTGAAGCCGGCGTCAGGAACCTTGAACGGGAGTTAGCCTCGGTACTCAGGAAAGTTGCGAAGGACTTTGTTACAGGGAATAAAAATGGTAAGATTACCAAATTAAAAGCTGTACAGGTTACTAAGGAAAAAGTAGAAGAGTATCTCGGAGTAACCAGATTCAAGCCGCATAAAATATTTAAGGAAGACCGGATTGGCAGCGTTGTGGGATTGGCGTGGACAAGTGTCGGCGGGGAATTACTGTCCGTTGATGCCACACATATGAACGGACCCGGTAAACTTATTCTTACCGGTCAACTTGGGGATGTGATGAAAGAATCCGCGCACGCAGCATTAAGCTATATCAGATCCAATTCAAAGAAATTCGGAATATCTGCAGACTTCTTCAAAAACAAAGAGTTCCATATCCACCTTCCTGAAGGCGCGATTCCTAAGGACGGCCCATCTGCCGGTATCACGATGTCGATGGCACTTCTTTCCGCGATCCTCCAGATGCCGGCATCCTGTAAGGTTGCGATGACCGGTGAGATAACACTGAGAGGAAATGTGCTTCCCATCGGAGGATTATCTGAAAAATTACTTGCGGCAAAGAGGAACGGTATAAATAAAATTTTAATTCCAAAAGACAATGAACCCGATTTGAGGGAAATAAATGAAAGCATTTTAGACGGCCTGAAAATTATTCCTATTGAGAAAATCGAGGAAGCGGTTCCTCACGTCCTGGTAACGAAGAAGAGCCAGGCCAGAGGGAAACGTTGATGTCCCAGGGAATGTTTTTCTCCGGCGAAGCTACTGAAGGCCAGATTTATGAAGAGATAACCTCACGGATCAGTTACATCCTCCCAAAAGAAGATAATCTTCTGTCAAATTTGGCTAACTTTACGGCATTATTAAAAGAAGCTTTTGGGAAAATCAGTTGGGCAGGATTTTATCTTTATGACGGAAAGCGCTTATACCTCGGGCCGTTTCAGGGGAAGATTGCCTGCACAAATATCGAGATTGGCAAAGGAGTATGCGGTACTGCGGCTGAACTTGGCAAAACCGTGATCGTCGGGGATGTTGAGAAATTCCCCGGACATATTGCGTGCGATCCAAATTCAAGATCGGAAATAGTAGTTCCGCTTTACAATTCTGATAAATCACTGTATGGCGTTTTAGATTTAGACAGCAACTTGCTGAATGCTTTTTCTGAAATTGACCAAAATGCGCTCGAGAAATTAGTTAATTATTTTGAACAAAATTTAATTCCCGGCAATTAATCATATATGGCATTCATAGTATCAGCCCGAAAATACAGGCCTCAAAAATTTTCCGAAGTTGTTGGCCAGGAACATATAACCGCAACCCTTAAGAATTCCATTGCCTCAGGCAGAATTGCTCACGCATTTCTGTATACCGGGCCGAGGGGGGTCGGCAAGACAACAACAGCCAGGATTATGGCCAAAGCGCTGAATTGCGAGAACAGCACAGACAACGAACCGTGCGGTGTATGCGAGAACTGTACTCTCATCCGGCAAAACAGGTTTCTTGATATAATTGAAATTGACGCAGCGTCGAACCGCGGAATTGATGATGTTCGCTCGCTCAGGGAGTCAGTTAAATTCGCGCCGGTCAAGGGGAAGTACAAAGTATTCATCATCGATGAAGTTCATATGTTGACGAAAGAGTCATTCAACGCGTTTCTTAAAACTTTGGAAGAGCCGCCATCTCATACCATATTCATTTTTGCGACAACAGAAATCCATAAAGTACCCATCACAATTGTTTCGCGGTGCCAGAGGTATGATTTCAGACGGATAGGGCTGGATGTTATCAAGAAGCAGCTCAGTCAAATCGCTGACGCTGAAAAAATTGCCGTAGATGACCGAACTTTAACACTTATCTCACGCCGCGCCGACGGAGGACTCAGAGATGCAGAAAGTTTCTTTGACCAGGTGGTTGCGTTCTGCGGAACAGATATAAATTATGATTCCGTAACGAAACTTCTGAGTGTGATCGGAGATGAACTTTTCTTCAGCGTTTCGGATGCCGTGATTTTCAAGAACCACAATGAGGGACTGAAGATAATAAACCAGATATATGAAAATGGGTGGGACTTCGTCGAATTCTTCAACGGATTAATTGAGCATTACAGAAATATCCTTACTGTAACTATTACGGGTAAAACAGACTTGATCGAAACGGCTGATGTTTTTAAAGAAAAATATCTCTCTTATAAAGAGACTTATTCAACTTCAGACTGCCTGAGAATTTTAAATTATCTGTCAAAAGCTCAAAACGAGCTGAGGTTTTCAAATGATCATAAATTGAAGTCTGAAATAGTCCTGTCAATTCTTATCGGTTTTGAACGGTCCGCTACAATAACCCAGTTGATGGATGAGGTTAAAGGGAAGCACTACGAAGCTTCCCCTGTAAAAACTGTGTCATCCCGTCCGGCAGAAACAGTTGTTTCAACCATATCTGCTCCCCGCGCGGAGCGGGCAGAAAAAAGGGTTCAGGACGAGATACAAAAGTCAGCGTCGGAAAAACCGGTTGCCTCAGGGAATATAACAGAAATCGATTTTATAAAGTCCAATTGGCGCAATTTTACTGATATTGTAATGGATGAGAAGAAATTCACATTCGGTGAATCACTTCAGTATATGGAACCTGTAGAATTCACAGGCAGCAAACTGACCGCCTCTGTTTCTGATCCTGACGCGTTTCTGATAGTTGACCAAAACATAGAATATCTGAATAAAAAGGCGAGCGAGTTTTTCGATAAAAGGATTGCATTCTACCTTACTAAGGTGGAAGCCACCGGAGTCAAAGAAAAACCGGTCGTAAAAAATGAGGAACCTGTTGCCTCCAGGAAAGTTACAGAAGCAAGTGATAATCCGGTATTGAAGAAAATCATCGACAAATTTGACGGCAGGGAATTCTAAGAGGGTTCCCGGATCCAGGGAAGTAGTCCGGCAGATTTTCCCTCCACTCCCCGATGTAGATTCCCCGAGGAGGGATTTTTCTATCAAAAAGCCTTAAAATCACCTCATTTTTTGACAATCTGAGCCCAAAATCCAATCTCAAAATTTCATTTTTAATGAAAAAATCAGTAAATTTCCGGACTATGAAAAAATGCATTGTTGCAATAGACGGCCCCGCCGGTTCCGGTAAGAGTACTACCGCAAAATTGTTAGCCAGCCGGCTTGGTTATATCTACATAGATACCGGGGCTATGTACCGTGCGATTACGCTTTATGCACTCAGAAAGAATATTTTGAGTGACGGTGAACGGATTTGCAGCGAAATGAGATCACTTAACCTGGGGCTCAAAATTGTAAACGGTGAAAATAAAATATTCCTGAATGATGAAGATATCACTCAGGAAATCAGGGCAAAAAATATTAATGATAATGTTAGCGCCGTAAGTACGATTGAATGTGTAAGAAAAGAACTTGTCAATAAGCAGCGTATTCTTGCTTCTTCGGGCGGAGTAGTAATGGAAGGAAGAGATATCGGCACTGTCGTATTTCCGGATGCAGACGTAAAAATCTTTCTTACCGCAAGTATTGAAAAGCGGGCCAAAAGAAGATATGATGAAAATCTTGCATCAGGTAAAGAAATAAAATATGAAGATGTATTGAAAAACCTTGAATCCAGGGACCGGATTGACTCAACAAGAGTGCACAGCCCTTTGAGAAAGGCAGTTGACGCGTTTGAAGTCGATAATTCGGAAATGTCTATTGACGAACAGGTTGAGTTCATCAAGGGAATAGTTCAAATGAAATTGGGAACTCCGGTCACGGAACAGGGTTTGTAGGAACAAAAGAATATTATGCTGGTTACAATTGATAAATTTGCAGGATTTTGCTGGGGTGTGGTGAGAGCAATAGATTTTGCCGAGAATGAACTTAAGGCAGCGCCAAAGATTTATTCGCTCGGCGATATCATTCACAACACTTCAGAAGTAAAAAGGCTCGGTGAGATGGGCCTTGAGACGACTTCTGTAAATGACCTCGACAAAATTCCAGCGGGAAGTAAAGTGTTGATCCGGGCCCACGGTGAACCGCCTTCTACTTATGCCAAAGCACTCGAACTCGGTATTGAACTTATCGACGCAACTTGTCCTGTGGTCACAAAAGTGCAGGAGAGGATCAGGAAATTTGTGGACAGGAATTTCCAGATTGTGATTTTCGGAAAAAAAGACCACGCAGAGGTGATCGGCCTGAGAGGAGTTACGGGCGACAGAGCGGTAATAGTTTTGAATCCCGAAGAGGCGTTATCAAAAGTTGATTTTAAGAAGCCAACGGTACTGTTCTCTCAGACGACGATGGATAAGGAAACTTTTTATCTGATCGCTGACGCGCTTAGAAATAAAATTGAAGTCTTTGAGATCGGGACAATGGAAGAGACCGCGGTGGAGTTTCACGCAAAGGACACTATTTGCGGCCAGGTATCAGGAAGAGAAAAGAAATTAAGAGAGTTCGCGAAGTCGCAGGATGTGATCATCTTTACTGCAGGAAGAAAAAGCAGTAACGGTAAAGTACTTTTTAACATCGCGCACGAAGAAAATAAAAAAACATTTTTTGCCGAGACGGTTGACGAGATTGACTGGTCGTGGTTTGAAGGTGCGGGAACGGCAGGAATTACCGGAGCTACTTCAACGCCGCACTGGGTGATGCAGGAAATGAAAAGTTATATTGAAAACCATTTTAACAAAAACTGATTTAACTAACTAATGTCAAATAAATGTATGGTTAAAGGCGTATTTATCAGTTTAACGGCTTTGACTGAAAATAATATCCAGGAGGCTTATGCCCGAAACAAATGAAGGCTTGTTGACTGATCAGTATTTCGCTGATGAGTACGAAAAGTCAAAAAAATACCAGGAAGATTCAGGTTATTCTCTCGAAGAGTTTGCCGCGTTATCCAAAATCTACTCACAATCATTCAGCCGCGTAAAGCAGGGTGAGATTGTAAAGGGTAAGATCGTTCGTGTTTTTAATGATTCAGTAATAATCGATGTTGGATTCAAATCTGAAGGATCAATTCCAAAAGATGAATTCGGAAATTTGGACACATTAAAAGTCGGTTCGGAAGTTGAAGTTGTTCTTGAAAGTATAGAAGACCAGGAAGGTAACCTTGTACTCAGTAAGAGAAGAGCTGACTTCCTCAGAGTTTGGGAACGCGTTCTCAACGCTCACGAAACCGGTGAAATCATTAATGGTAATATCTTACGCCGTATCAAAGGCGGTATGGTTGTGGACCTTATGGGAATGGAAGCATTTTTGCCTGGTTCGCAGATAGATGTTCGCCCTATACGCGATTTTGATGCCCTTGTCGGAAAGACAATGGAATTTAAGGTTGTTAAAGTAAATGTACCTACCGAAAACGTAGTTGTTTCACATAAAGTGCTTGTTGAAGAAGAACTCGCTGACCAGCGTAAAGCAATTCTTGATAAACTCGAAAAAGGACAGATCCTTGAAGGTATCGTTAAAGCGATTACCGATTTCGGTGTGTTTGTTGATCTCGGCGGAGTTGACGGTCTTATCCATATCACAGACCTCAGCTGGGGCCGTATTAACCACCCGAATGAAGTTGTTAAACTTGACCAGGTTATTAACGTTGTTGTCACTGACTTCGACGAAGAGAAACGCCGCATTTCCCTCAGCCTCAAGAAACTTCTCCCGCATCCTTGGGACAATATCGACGAAAAGCTGCAGGTCGGAAATAAAGTTAACGGCAGAGTAGTATCACTTACCGATTACGGCGCATTCATCGAAATCGAAAAAGGTATCGAAGGCCTTATCCATAATTCAGAAATGAGCTGGACACAGCACATTAAGCATCCTTCACAGATGGTTGCAATGGGACAGACTGTGGAAGCAGTTGTTCTCAGCCTCGATAAAGACGATAAGAAGATCTCCCTCGGTATGAAGCAGCTCGAACCGGATCCGTGGCACGAACTTATGCAGAAATATCCTGTCGGTTCACAGCACGTCGGTGTTGCACGTAATCTTACAAACTTCGGTGTGTTCATTGAACTCGAACCGGGTGTTGACGGCCTGGTGCACATCTCTGACCTGTCCTGGACAAAGAAGATCAGACACCCCGGCGAAGTTGTTAAGAAAGGCGAGAAGCTTGATGTTATCGTGTTAAACGTTGACGTTGACAGCCGTAAAATTTCCCTCGGGCACAAACAGATCTTTGATAATCCGTGGGATACATTCGAGAAGAAATATTCTTCAGGCAGCGCTACCAGCGGTAAAGTTGTCCGCATAATTGAGAAGGGTATTATCGTTGAGCTTCCGGATAAGGTTGACGGATTCATTCCGACAGGCCAGTTATCAACCGGTAAGATCAAAAACCTTAATTACCACTTCCCGATGGAAGCTGAACTGAAGGCAAAAGTTGTCGAGTTTGATAAAGAGAATAAGAAGATCGTGCTTAGCGTTCTTGCAGCCCTGAAAGAGCTGACTGATGCTGAAATCGAAGCTTACATTTCTACATTCAAGCTTGAAAAAGTTTCAGTATCTGATATTAAGAATGCTGAAACCGGTATCATTGATACTACAGATTTCCCGATCTTTGAACTTCCTGAAGAACCGCCGGTTCCGGTTGCAGAGAATCCTGCAGCTGAGGAAGAAACCAAAGCTTCCGAGTAAGAATTCTTTTCTTACCGCTGACGCGGAAATCGCTTTCTGATTTGAACTCACCTTGTCCGGCTAAAAATTACAGAGACAAGGTGAGTTTTTAATTTTTGAACAGAACTAAAAACAATATTTAATACTTAAAACTTTTCATTCTGATGAACAAAACCGTATCACTGTATACGCTCGGTTGTAAGCTTAATTTTGCGGAAACTTCCACAATAGGCAAGCAATTTATCGGGAGAGGATACAGTGTTGTACACGAAAATGAAACTGCTGATGTGTATGTTATCAATACCTGCACAGTTACAGAGAACGCGGAGAAGGACTGCCGGCAGTACGTTCGCAGAGTCCTGCGGAAGAATCCGGATGCATTTGTGATCGTAACGGGTTGCTATGCACAGCTTCGCCCTGAAGAAATTGCTGCTATCGATGGTGTTGACCTCGTACTTGGCAGCAAAGAAAAGTTTGATGTATTCAGTTACATAAAAGATGAATCTAAAAACGGCATCGCCTGTATTTTTACCTCGCCCACTGAGGACCTGAACTCCGGATTCGGAAAGGCATTTTCCTCAGAAGCGGATTCGAGAACCAGGGCGTATTTTAAGATACAGGATGGCTGTGATTATAAGTGTTCATTCTGTACGATACCGCTTGCGAGGGGGAAGAGCAGAAGTATGAATCCTGACGATGCTGTCAGGCAGTTTGAAAATCTTGTCGAGGACGGATACAAAGAGATAATCCTCACAGGAGTTAACGTCGGAGACTATACAGCCGAGGGTAACTTCAATCTGTATGGACTGCTTAAAGAGTTTGCCGGGATTGAAGGCGAATTCAGAATGCGGATCAGTTCGATCGAGCCGAATTTGCTCACCAGGGAGATTATTGAACTTGTAGCATCGAATGATAAGTTCTGCAATCACTTCCATATTCCTCTTCAGAGCGGCAGCGATAAAATCCTGCGTCTGATGCAGCGACGATATACGGTTCAGGAATATAAGAGGGTGATCCATACAGTGAATGAAATCATTCCTGATGCCGGTATTGGTGTTGATGTAATTTCCGGATTTCCCGGTGAAACGAACGAAGATTTCCTGGAAACCCATAATTTCTTACGAGACCTGCCCGTCAGCTATTTGCATCCCTTTACTTATTCCGAGCGTCCTGATACAAAGGCAATCACTATGCCCGGCAGCGTTGATGTGGCAGAGCGAAGGAAAAGAACAAATGTGCTCAGGATACTGAGCGACAAAAAAAGATTTGAATTCTTCAGCCGGTTCAGCGGGGAGACTGTTGATGTGCTTTTTGAAAGCGATGAGACAGACGGGAAAATTAAAGGATTCTCTTCCAATTATATAAGGTGTGAAGCTGCATTCAACCGTGATCTGGTGAATAAAATTATTCCGGTTAAAATATTATCTGCTTCTGCCAATATTTGTGCATCTGAAATAGCCCTTGAAAAAACCGAATCGTTGAACTAACTTACAAATATGAAGTATATACTCTTTCTTTTAATATCTATAGCCGCTGCATTCCCTCAGCAAAATAATTTTTTTGAGCTTGAGCAGAGGTCTTCTTTAATTGATACAAAGCCCGTCTTGGCTGCTGAAACCCCTGGCTTTAATTCTTCCCCGGAAAAGAAAAATACAGCATTGGGAATTTTGTACTCATTTCTGTTGCCCGGTATGGGAGAATTGTACGCTGGTGACTATTCTACAGGCAAATATTTCACCATCGCTGAAGGCGCTTTTTGGGGAACATACCTGGGGATGTCAAAATATTCAGATCATATGAAAGATAATTACATTACTTATGCCAAGACTAACGGGGGAGCGGTAACAGAAAATAAGGACGGAGACTTCTTCGCAAACATCGGAAACTATCGTGATATTTACCAGTATAACGATGAGAAGGCTTTTCAGAGAAACTTTGAAGAGATGTATGATGTAACTACCCACTACTGGAAGTGGAACACCACGAGCGAGCGGAAATCATACAGAAATATGTGGGTCACGAGCCAGGAAGTAAAAAACAACCTCAGGTTTGTGGTGGGTGCGGTACTGTTAAACAGAGTTGCGTCAGCTATAAACGCTGTACGTCTTATTGTCCGTCATAACCGCGGACTTAAAGAACCGGTAAACACTTCAGTTCTCTTTGATTATACGCCTTCGAGCCAGTCAATTAATCTTAATATCTACTCGAATTTTTAATTACGTTATTTCGTAATAACGATTTTCGAAAAGTATCTTTCGTTACCGGCGTTTAGTTCCACAAGCATAACAGCTGATGGCAAATCCATCGATCTGATTGATTTTTCGAAGAAATTTATCCCCGTCTCTGCCTGAATTTTTTCTTCAAACAACAAGGCACCCGTCAGGTTGTAAATCTTAATAGCTCCGGGAACTGAAATTCCTGAAGAAAATCTTATACTTAACTTATCTTTTACAGGGTTAGGATAGACACTTATTCCGTTCACCAAGCCACTGTTATTTCCATTCACGCCTACGGACTTTAATATTCTGACAGTCCCGTCCAGGTCAATCTGCTTCAATCTGAAAAATGGTTGTATTCTTGAAGTGGAAGGTAGCATAAATGAATAATGTGTAGGAGAGCTTTTTGTCCCGTTGCCTGCTAATCTTCTGATAAATTCCCAGTTCCCATTTGTGAAATTTGATCCTTCGATAACGAACTCTTTGTTATTTGTTTCGGTTGCTGTTACCCAGCGGAGTATCAGCCCATCGTCACGAAGATCAACAGTAAATGAAATCAGTTCTACGGGAACTACCTTAGGAATCACTGTGATAGGGAATTTGGGGCCGTATGACCATTCATCACCGATATCCGGCGCACCGTCGTGGTTAGTGCTCAATCCGCAGGAATATAGTGTATCAATACAGGCTGTGTCGGGAGCAGTATAAGCGAAGTCCCAGTGAAGCGTATCGAGCCGTGAAGGAAAAACCAGCGGCATTGCCTGCGTAAGTTCGTTATCCACGAGAACGGAAAATGAATCCACCGTTGACATCATCCCATATCTTACTGCCACATTGTGCCCGCCCCCGAGAGCAGGGCCTCCGGCAAGATAAACACGGTAAATCCCGGTTTGATTTGCTTCAAGTTGTGCAGGCCCGGTTACCCAGGTTTTAACACTGTCGTTCGCTATTACGCCGTGGCACACGCATCCGGCCCCATTTAGTTCGGTGCAGTTAATCCTTTTAACTCTGTGGCTGAAAGTGGAAAATGCAACAACAAAGAAACCTAGAGAAACCGAAATAAGAATAAAGTAAAAGTGCTTTTTCACTATTTCGCCAACACTAACTTCGTGATTCTGCTAAATGAACCTAGCGGGGAGGTGTAGATATTATTGTCGGGTGGGGGAAAAT
>CAIMOS010000285.1 GCA_903843135.1 uncultured Ignavibacteriales bacterium
AATCCCGCCCTACAGCGTTGTTATCTTAAATAAAATAATTCCGGTCGCGATGGCCACATTCAGCGATTCTGCTTTGCCGGATCCCGGGATGGAAATTATCCCATCCGCGGTTTGCAATACGGAATTATCCGCGCCGTGCGCTTCATTGTTCATCACAATAACAACTTTGGGATGAGGTTTCATATCAGAAATATCCTCCCCATTCATATCACTCACAAGAATCTTGTATCCTGACTTTTTCAGCTCAACCAGTCTTCCCGAGGGCAGCAGATAGAAATTCAGATTAAATACAGCGCCCATCGCGGAACGCAGCACCTTCGGATTAAGAACTTCAACGCACTCTTTGCTTAATACTACTTCCTTTACTCCGAACCAGTGACAGGTGCGAAGAATCGTTCCCATATTGCCGGGATCAGTTATGGAATTAAGGTACAAAACGACCGGTGCGGAAACTCCGCCGATATCATCCCTGATCAAACCTTCTGAAGAAACTACTGCAACGATTCCCTGCGGATGCACGGTGTCTGTCAGGCGCCTGAACTGCTCCGTTTTAACGTTATCGATTTCAATATGTTTTTTATTGAGTCTTGATTCGAGCTCATCTGATACAGAATGTCCGTTGAGTTTCATAACTGCGGAAATAACTTTACCTGCCCGCAGAGCCTCTACAATCAGCTTTTCACCTTCAATTAAAAAAAGGTGTTCCTCATCCCTGTATTTCTTCTGAAGGAGGGAAGAGAATTTTTTTAGTTGTGCGGCGGAGATCATATAAGCTTATCGTATTCCTGGGGCTTGCTGCCGTCCTGCCCGTCAAGTAAAGTCTGAATATAGTCCCAGGAATATATTCCCGTTGTGTGGCCGTCCTTCCAGCTGATCTGGACCGCGTAATCGCCGACGGGAGATATACCAGCTATTTTATATGTATCGGGAGTAATGATCTTCGGCCCGCTGGGACGGAATGTCCGGAGCAGAATAGTTTCGCCTTTACACCCCGCGCAGGGGCACTCATCGCGAAGGTACTGCAAAGGGATCGTCTTTTCGGCGTCTCCCGGAAAAGTTAAAATTAAGTTGCCTGATTTTACCTGTATCTTATTCGGTTTCATTTATTTCGTTAATACTGTTTTAATAATTTTTGTTTCTCCGCCTGCCGTGAATTTAACATAATAAATTCCATTGTTAAAATCCTCTCTGCTTATTTCACGGGAGTGAACGCCGGATGATAAACGGCCTTCATAAAGGGACCTGATTTTTTCTCCCAATACGTTGAACATTTCAATTTTTACATCGGCCTCAAAAGGCAGCATAAAATTAATCTTGGTATTATGAGAGAAAGGATTGGGATATGCGTTCTCAACACTGATCGAAGTGCGCCTCTGTTTTACTGCTTCAATAATTTTTGAGTAGTTGTACTTCCCGTTAAAGTCGACCTGTCTTAGTCTGTAAAACGTGCTGCTGTTTTCAAAGTCAATGTATGTGTATCTTCTTATGATTGTTGAATTCCCGAAGCCGGGGACAAATCCTGCCTCATTCCAGTTTGCCTTGTCGTTACTTTTCTCAATATAAAAGCCGGAGTTGTTAGTTTCGGTTGCAGTCGACCAGGTGAGCTCGTTGTACTCTTCTTTGGGGACAGCTTCGAAGGAAATTAACTCCACGGGAACGGGACCGAGCTGGTTAAGAAATACTACTACCGGCGTACGCGCTGTGCCTACCGCGAGATCAAGCCTGCCGTCGCCGTTCATATCTCCGAAGGAAATGGATGTTGCCGAAGTGCCTGCAATGTAGAGCCAGGTGGGCGCTGTATCAAGAACGCCGTTTCTGTTTTTGTAGACTTCAATTCTCTTTGAACTGAAATGAACACAGGCAAGTTCAGGATAGCCGTCGTTATCAATATCTCCCGATATGAGTTCCTGGGATGAGGGGCTGACTGAAGTTGACGCCCATACAGGATTTGAATTCAGTGAGCCGTTTTCATTTTTATAAAGATAAACCGGGATGCCGCTGCCGCCGATTGCAAGATCGCTGTAACCGTCACGGTTAAAATCATCCCAGACAATTCCTTTCTGACCGGTTGTAATAGTTGTTGTCCATCCGGGTGTTGTGGTTAAGGAGCCGTTATTATGGAAATAAACTCCGCTTGAGTAATAAACCCATTTTGAACCCGCAAGATCGCCTTTGCTCACGTAGCGGTGTTTAATAATTACAGATGCACCCTGGGGCGGGGCGCTCATAAAGGAGATCCAGCCGCCGGTTTTGTCGTAACACCAATCTATATTCACTTCACCGTTAATCATAACCGTATCGATGGAATAAAGCGGGACCATAGGAAGGTGAAAAACTTTTTTGGAGCCGTTACCTGTAAAAGACTGGTTTGCATTTACAAGCCTTGAATTATTAACGTCTCCGAACGCGACATTATTCGTAATCATCTGGTCAACCGAGGCCCAGTCGGGGGAAGTGTTATACGTACCGTTATTGTTGAAAAATATATTTATCGGCCTCTGCGGTACTGAGGAAGTTCCCTGGTTTCCGAAAGCCATATCGAGGTCGCCGTCGCCGTCAACATCACCGAAACACGCGCCCACGCTCCATCCGAACGGACTCGAAACCCAGGAAGGTGAAGTTGAAAGCCCTGCTTCGCTGTTCATATATATTACCGACGAAGCGAAACTGTTATCGCCGTTACTTGCCAGCAGATCAATTCTGCCGTCTTTATTTATATCAGCAAATTTTACATCCATTGTAGAGCGCATATCAGTGGAAGTCCACGCGGGATTTGCTGTAAGGATTCCGTTATCATTCCTGTAGATCAGTACTTCGTAGTAGGGAATTGGTGGATACGAGTTACTGAAATAGCAGCCGGTAGCGAGGTCAAGATCGCCGTCGCCGTCATAGTCTGCCCAGGCCATTCCGCCGATCTGCCGGTCCAAAGCGCCGGACCAGTCCGGTGTTGTTCCGTACGGGATGTCCACAGCGGTTTTAACCACAGTTCCAAGCGCTGCACCCTCAGAGAGGGGATAGACAGATACCGTGCGCGCGTCAGCAGAGATGTCAGTAATTTTTTTAACATCCTGCTGGGCGCTGCAAAACTGCGCGAGTACCAGCACAAACAGAAAAGCAGACCATTTCATATTTGACTCATATAAATCATTATTAACCGTCTAAAATAATAAAAATTGGGCACTAAGGTGATGAAGAAAAATTTGCGAAAAAGGAGAAAAACTATTAAATTTGTTGGCTAAAATAAAAGCGCTGGTGTAGCTCAATTGGCAGAGCA
>CAIMOS010000286.1 GCA_903843135.1 uncultured Ignavibacteriales bacterium
CAGACCGAGAGTTTGTCTCCGGCTTCCTTCAGATTCCATCTCACGATGGACACCCTTGCCTTTGACTTGCGATTCCCACTACCATGCTCGCAGAGGACTTTCACCTCCGAGTTAATGAATATGCCGGGCGCACTAAAAAAGGCGCGGAATGACCGCGCCCATAATTATCAATTGTCAATTGTCCATTATCAATTATCTGATAAGTGTCATTTTCTTCACGCTCTTGAAATCACCTGCGCGGAGTTCATAGATGTAAATTCCGCTCGGCAGGTTCGACGCATTAAAGTTTACTGTGTAGCTGCCGGCCTGTTTAGTTTCATTTACAAGGGCTGCAACTTCTTTACCTAGTATGTCATAAACCTTCAGCGATACGCGAACCGCATTTGACTGATCATTGATCATTGGAATTTGATATTTGATCATTGTTTCCGGGTTAAACGGGTTCGGATAATTCTGCCCGAGATAATAATCTGTCACAATATTCCCGGTTTCGATCTCAGCGGAGTATTTTTTCGTTCCGTCAAAATCAATCTGGGCAAGGCGGTAAACTTCGCTGCCGCCGGAATAGCTTTTGTCCATAAATGAATAGTGTTGTTTATCAGTCGTGGTTCCTGCTCCGCGCACAAAACCGGCTTCAATCCACTCTCCGCCAATTTTCTTCTCGACGCGGAAACCAGAATTGTTTTTTTCTGTGGCAGTGACCCACTGCAGTACGGCTTTCCCTGTTTCAACAGAACAGGAAAATGATACGAGTTCAGCGGGAACGGGATTAAGTGAAACGCGGTAGACAGTTCCGCTAGAACCGCAGACAAGGAATGAATTCTGGTCAACCTTGAACATACCGTTAAGAGATTCACCGTACATTGCAGTCCATACCGGGACCATTACCCCCTGTCCGTTCATTCTTAAAAGCGCTCCGTCCTTCCTGCACGCCCACACCTCGCCCGGGGCGAAGTATACAATATCGTACATTGTCTTCCCGAAAGCGCCGTTTGTATCGGCAATCATTGTAACAGTATTAAAACCGTCGGTAGTTTTATACACTGTGCCGTTCTCTCCGCAAATATATCCGTTCATAGCGTCAACAAGATTTACTCCGGTAAGCTGCTCCGCCGGCTGGGCAAGGGTCCCGTGCCCCCACAGAGAGCCGTTCGAAGTTGAAAAAATCCTGGATCCCGAACCAACCGCAAAACCGGCGGTTGAACTGAGCATCCTTATGTCATAAAGTGTTGTAGTCGCAAAAGTTACCTGTGTCTGCCAATTGGCTCCCCTGTCCGTGGTATAATATATGATCCCGTCGTTGCTTACCATATATCCCTGATTGGCATTAAAAAAGTACATTTTATAATTGCGGGACGTCGGACTTCCGTTCGATCTGTTGGTCCAGGTTGCCCCGCCGTCTGAGGAAGTAAAATAATTGCCAACCTGCCCGCTAACGTGGATATTGTTCCCGTTAAGATAGACGTCATAAAGCAGGTTCGCCATAAGGAAACTTTTTTTGCTCCAGGCCGCGCCGTTATCATTGGAAACGAGAATTTC
>CAIMOS010000287.1 GCA_903843135.1 uncultured Ignavibacteriales bacterium
GACTGATTGCCTCCGAGATAGTAAACGAAAACATTAAGCAGCCGGAAATATTGAAGATCACCGGCGATAAGGAAGTAAGCGCCGGCCCGCTCTGGACAAGAAAGTCCTCTTTTGATCTTGCTTTCATCGGCAAAGAATCACCGGTTATTAAATTATGCTGGTTTGTCTGGGAAGATGAAAGAATCACAGACGGGGAGATAAACATTCTCCGGCAGAAACTGGCGGAAATTCAAAAACAATACGTTAACTATAAAACGGAACTAATAGTGTTTTTTGAAGATCACAACAGCAGCGAAATAGTTACTCCCCTGCCCGTGGAATCAATTAAATATTATCACGAATTCCCCGATGTCAGGATATTCACCTACAGAAACAATTAGCAACGGATAATAATCAGGGGAGGTTAATCCGGGGGCCCGGCCCGCGAAACCGGGACGGCAATATGTGCTGAATGAAACTTAAAAAGACAAGACTTTGTCGCACTCAACAGTCCAGAGAGCGAACTCTTTCATATTGCTCAGCTGAACGCCGTCGATAAATTTAAGTTTGTCAATTCCGCGCGCTTCGGAACAGCCGCCGCAGCTTTTCACTTCTCCCCCGTTCTGCAGCACAGACTTCAGCATCCGCTCGATGTTATAGTAGCCGTTTGGGGTTTTCTGATCCGGCAGGGCGCAGAACACGGCATCGGCGAGCAGGAAAATTTTCACTTCGGTTTTATCGCCGTGTTCCTTCTGAAGCGTCATCGCCATCCTCAGCGCGTTGTAGGCTTTCTCGGTGCCGTACGGTGCGTCGTTAATTATGATAAGTATTTTTTGCATCGCATTCCTCGTCGAATGTAAATAATGTTATGAAGATCAAATTGAAAAAAACCCCCGCCGTAAAATACCTCAGAACCCGCATATTTCAAACGGCGGGTGTTCCGCGCGCAGCTAAGCCGTTCAGGGTTCGGCTAAGCAGTTAAACATCAACGATAAAACCTTCTTCATTTTTCTTACCGTCGTGTGCTGCGGCTGAAGAACTTATTATGGCGAATATAATGTCAGAATCTTTGTGGTCCTTTATCACATCTCTGCAAATTAAATAAGCGTGATGAATTATAACATCACTTATCTTTTCCCCAGGGAGAAGGCGCAACACCGTTTCCCTGAATTCCGTTTCATTCATCTTTACCACCAGAAAATATTCAGATAATTAATTCTTTTGAGTTTTACCTTATTATAGTTATTTTTTGTAATAATAAATATGGTGCTATTATGGGATTGCTGGGTTTTCCTCGAAACTTAAGATATTTAGACCTGTTTTTGTTTTTTCGAAAAAGATATTTATATGTGCTTGAGCACTCGAGAAATTCTCTGCACATAAAATACTATGGAGTGAAATAATGTCATCGAAACAATTCCCGTTCATAAAACATTTACAAATATTTAACAGCAAGATTATCTCTTTTTTATGAACACTATTGTGGTGACAATAATAGTCGGAATAGTTGTATTTGTATTAACAAGCATAGCGTCCCACATAAGTAAAAAGTACTTTATTTGCCAGCCTAAAGTTCATATTCGTTTCGTCTATAGAGGGGGACACTCTAGTCTTGATTGGAACAACGAGATTAGAATCGCATGGAATTACGACATCATATTTGAAAATCAAACCAAATATGATGCAATATCAATAGACATTGATTTTAATTCATATCCCTCTCAATATATTACAAAACAAAAGTTTTCGCATCTAAAAGGATTATCCGAAGAAACTCTAAAACTACACTTTTATAAAACATATAATAGGAGTATTGTTGAGAAATCCAACGACAGATTCAGCGAATTAATGCCGGTAGAATTTAGCAAAGCGATGATTTTGCTAACTTATTCTAACGAGATGAATAAGAATTTTTATACCATGTTTATAAAAAATGGAAATCTTGAAAAGAACGTTTTTTATAAATTTAAACCCAAGTTTGATAATTACAAAGACCGTTAACGCGAAAATAAAGTATATGGTTTATAACTACTGATAATAATGAAATGAATTCAGACAATCCGATATTAAACAATCCTTATTACGAACCCACATTACATTATTCAACCGATCCGGATGGCAACCTAAATTATGGGGATATCAGAGAAGGCAGAAGAATATTCGCCCCTCACTTGCAGGGAATACCTGATCCTCAAGGCTCGCAAACTTCATTTTTCGACATTAATCAAGTTGCGCCCGAATATGGACTTTACCTGATAAACCTTTGCAGAGAGGAAATAGCAAAATGGCGATCAAATAGATACCCTGGTACAACAAGAGTAACGCTTGAGCTACTTAACTTCTGGTTTGAAAATATAGAGCGGCATGCTACCGAAAAGCTGTTTTTCGCACAAAGAGAAGCTGTCGAAACAGCTGTGTGGCTCAATGAAGTTGCTAATAAATCAAACGCGGGGCAGAATATTCTTAATAAATTAAGAGACGGACAGAAAAAGGATATTATCAAACCCGAAGATCAACTTCCTCGCATAGCTTTTAAAATGGCAACCGGTACAGGTAAAACCGTTGTGATGGGCTGCCTGATTTTGTACCATTACTTCAACAGACAGGAATACCGCAACGACATAAGATTTGCAGACTATTTTTTAATTGTCGCACCCGGCATAACAATTAAAGACCGCCTGAGTGTTTTATTCGTAGATACAAAAAACAAACATTCGAGGGAAGATTACTATTTTCAAAGAAAACTTGTTCCTCAATCATTACAGCACCGGCTTGAAAATCTTAACTCTCGATTAGTAGTCACAAATTATCACGCGTTTGAATGTAAAACTTTACAGGGAAACAAGCGCAGCCCCTTTGACGGAAAGCTGGACAGGGAGGGAAACAAACAGGAAGCCAAAGAAGATTTTTCACAGGTGGCGCGAAGGCTCCTTGGAAAATTTAAAAGCGGCTCCAGATTGCTTATTCTTAACGACGAGGCGCACCATTGCTATCTTCCAAATTCAATGGGGAAAACGCAGGACAATGAGGAAGTAGATGAAAACGTTAGAGCATCCGTCTGGTTTAACGGATTAAAAGAATTATCATCTCGATTTAAGGTTCAGAATATATACGACCTATCTGCTACCCCCTACTACCTTCAGGGTTCAGGATATATGGCATACGGTTTGTTCCCTTGGGTAGTATCTGATTTCGGATTGATAGAATCGATAGAAAGCGGACTTGTCAAAATCCCTTTCCTCCCTCAAAGCGACAGCACACAGGCGATAGAACCTGCAATGTTGAGGGATATTTACAGTTGCGTTAAAGATGATTTGCCAAAGAAAGGACAGAAAAAAAAGAAATCAGAAGCTAAAGAAGAGGGGAAGAAATTAAAAGAAGAACCGCCCAAACTTCCGCCGCTTGTCAAGGGCGCATTAGATCAGTTCTATAACCATTATCAAGAATATTATAAGGGTACAAGAAGGCAAGAAGAAGAAAAAGCAAGCCTCTTCTCCTCGCCGCCGGTTTTTATAGTAGTATGTAATAATACATCAGTCTCAAAAGAAGTATATAAATTTATCGCCGGTTATGAATTTACGGATGAAACAGGAGAAACACGAACTTTCAGCGGGCATTATGAACAATTTTCTAATTATAATCCGACAACAGGGCGATTAAAGAAACAGCCGCCCACATTATTAATAGACAGCGACGCCCTTGAAAATGGTAATCAGATAAACGATGACTTTAAAAAAATATTTGCATCGGAGATAGAAGAATTTAAAAAAGATTATGCCCGTGTTCACGGCCAGGGAAGCGCCGCACAAATAACGGAAGCTGAAATTCTGCGTGAAGTTGTAAATACTGTGGGAAAACAGAAAAAACTCGGCTCGCATATTCGTTGCGTAGTTTCGGTATCTATGCTGACCGAGGGATGGGACGCAAATACCGTGACTCATATCATGGGAATTCGTAAATTCGGATCGCAGTTGCTGTGTGAACAGGTCGCAGGCCGCGCGCTCAGAAGAATGAATTATTTTTTACAAGGTTATGACAAGGACGGAAACCCGACTTCAGACCAGCGAAAAATCGTCATCCATAAATTCCCCCCGGAATATGCACACATCATAGGCGTTCCGTTTAAGTTTTTCAAGGGAGGCAAAACCATAAACCCGCCGCCGCCGGTTGATCTTACCAGAGTGTATGCAATGCCGGAAAGGCAGAAGAAACACGAGATAATATTTCCCAATCTTGTGGGCTACCGAATCGAATACGCGAATCAGGAATTAAAATATGATTCCTCGAAAGTAGAAAACTTTGAAGTGGTGTGTTCAAACTTCCCTTTGTCAACAACTTTGACATCCGCATTTCTTCCAAAGGAAGAAACAATGGAGGTAAAGAGTGTTTTTGATAAAAGAAAGCAGGAAATAATATTTCTGCTTACTAAAGAACTTGTAAATTATCATTTCAGCGATGATGACCGCAATCCGCAGTTTCAGTATTTTAATAAACTAAAACTAATAGTGGAATATTGGTATGAAAACAAAGTACTTTTAATCGGAGAGAGTGACGAAAAGTATAAAAAGCTGCTATACTTCAATGATCCCAAAATGATGGTTGACCATATACGCCGCGGAATTGACCCGCATATAAACACCGAGGAATTCATTCGCCCGGTTTTTCATTATTATAATAAATTCGGCAGCACAAAATATGTAAACGGAAACACCGCAAAGGAAGTTTTTGAAACGAAGAAAAGCCACGTAAACTATGTGGTGGCTGATACCGATACCTGGGAGCAGATAGCCGCAAAAACGCTGGAGCAACTAAATGAAGTTGAATCCTATGTTAAAAATGCATTCCTTGATTTCTCTTTACCATACGTCAAAGATGGAAAAGAAAAACGGTATTTCCCCGATTTTATTGCCCGCGTTAAAGGAAAGAATGGAGTAATTAAAAATCTCATCATAGAAATAACGGGTATGAATAAAGATAAAGAGGAAAAAAAGTGGTACGTTGAAAACAGGTGGCTTCCCGCTGTTAATTCAGCCAGGGATAAATACGGCTATCCCGAGTGGCATTTTATTGAGATAGCAGGGGATATCAGGAATATAAAAAATCAATTGTCAGAAAAAATTGCAGGAATATAGTAATGGTAAAAAGCTTTAAAAAAATAATAGAAGTCAAAGGAACACAGGTAACGGTTCTGACAGAGGATAAAATGGACTTTATTTCCCTGAGCGATATGGTTAAAAATTTTGAAGGCGGCTCTGCCCTAATTGAGCAGTGGCTCAAAAATAAAGATACAATTGAATTTCTGGCTATTTGGGAGCAACTGAATAATTCTAATTTTAATTCCCTCGAATTCGAGGGAATTAGAAAAGAGGCGGGTACCAACAGGTTTTACTTGTCCGCAAAAAAATGGACAGAAACAACAGGGGCAATCGGCATAAGAGCAAGCGCCGGAAGATATGGGGGCACATTTGCCCATAAGGACATAGCGTTCGAGTTTGGAAGTTGGCTGAGCCCTGAATTTAAGCTGTATCTGATAAAGGAATTTCAGCGGTTAAAAGAAGAAGAAAATAAAAGGCTGTCGATTGAGTGGAACCTACAGCGCACTCTCGCTAAAGTAAATTACCGTATTCACACGGACGCAATAAAAGAAAACCTGATACCCAAATCACTTTCAAAAGAAAAAATCAACGCGGTTTACGCGGACGAAGCAGATTTGTTAAATATTGCACTTTTCGGCCTTACGGCGGCACAATGGCGGAATGAGAATCCGGAAGCGCGAGGGAACATACGGGATTATGCCACAATTGAACAATTGGTTGTGCTCTCTAATCTTGAGAGTATAAACGCGATGTTAATTGATCAGGGGATAGAACAGTCGCAGCGCTTAACCCGATTAAACCAAACAGCGATTAAGCAAATGAAGGCGCTTATCAATAATAAGAATCTGAAAAAATTAAAGTGAATGTATGGCGAAGAAAATTGAGTCAATAAAGCACAACAAAGATAAACGCGCGCATATACCAAGCAAGGAAGAAGCCGGCTACGAAGACGCCAACCCGAAGGTGCAGGATGGCAAAAAGGCTCATGAACTTCCTAAAAATCCGGTCGTGCACCGCGGGCAGGACCCTGAACTTTTCTGGCTGAATAAATATGGAAATGACGACCGCGACGATTTGCTCAAAGCGGATATAAGAAGCCTTTACCGCCACGAGCATATAAGCCCCGAACTGCTTATTAAAAACCTGTACCGCGTTAAAGAGGAAAAAAGTAACCAGCCGGATTTGTTTGACGTAAACGAGATTTTTGGCAACGCGCTTGAAAAAGATGAACTTGAAAAAGTGAGCGAATACTACCGACACCAGGACGGCTGGACAAACCGCATTATCCAGGGAGACAGCCATCTCGTTATGGCAAGTTTATTAGAGCGCGAAGGTATGGCCGGGCAGGTGCAGATGATCTATATTGATCCGCCCTATGGAATTAAATACGGAAGTAACTGGCAAATCAAATTTAATAACAGGGATGTTAAAGACGGACAGGATGAAAGCCTTACCGGAGAACCGGAAGTGATTAAAGCTTTCCGCGATACTTGGGAGTTCGGTATTCATTCATACTTATCTTATTTGCGTGACCGCTTATTAATTGCGCGTGAACTATTAACGGAAAGCGGTTCTTGTTTTTTACAAATCAGCGATGAAAACGTGCACCTTGTGCGTAATGTTATGGATGAGGTGTTTGGTAGTGGTAATTTTATTGGCATTATATACTTTCAAACCACGAGAGGTTTTGAATCAAAAGCATTATCAAGAATAGGGGATTACATAATTTGGTATGCGAAAGAAAAAGACAATTTAAAATTTAGGCAAATTTATGAGGAAATTAGTATAGAGGAGGGTGAAGGAAGTTATAATTGGATATATTTACCGAACGGGACTATTCGATCTCTATCGAAGCAAGAAATAAAGAAAACGGAATTAATTCCACATGGAGCAAAGCGATACCAACCAAGTGATTTTCAATCATCAGGAGAAACTAAAAGTCCATCAGATTTTGAACATAATGGAAAAATTTACAGACCAAATCCAGGAAAACATTGGAAAACAAATATTGCTGGTATGAAACGTCTATCCGAACTCAATCGAATTCATATCGCTAAAAACAGTATCAGATATATTAGGTTTCATGAAGATTTTCCTTACCGTCCAATAACGAATGTTTGGTTAAATGTTAATACCGGTAATTTTTTAGATGAAAAGCAATTTATTGTTCAGACCACAACAAAAGTATTACAAAGATGCATTCTTTTAACAACTGATCCTGGTGATCTGATCCTTGATCCAACGTGTGGAAGCGGCACAACAGCGTATGTAGCAGAGCAATTTGGCAGAAGGTGGATAACAATAGATACCAGCCGTATAGCTCTTAATATAGCGAAGCAAAGATTAATGACCGCTGTCTATCCTTACTATCAACTGTATGATGAAGCAGGGGGCGATATACGTCAGGGTTTCAAGTACAAAACAGTTCCGCATATAACACTAAAATCTCTTGCAAATGATGAACCGCCTGAGACAGAAACGCTATTTGACCAACCGTTTGAAGATAAGAAAAAACTGCGTGTGAGTGGGCCGTTCACGGTTGAAACGCTACAAAATTTTGAACCTGTTGCGCCCGAAAGCCTTGAAACCGACAGCATAGAAAACGAAGATACCGCTGTTTTTGAAGAAACGATTAAAATGCATCTTATGAGCGCGGGGATAAAAAACGGCCGGAAAAACGAGCAGGTGGTTTTTTCACGAGTTGAACTGTTAAGCCACTCATATCTGCACGCCGAGGGTTTTTACATGAACGGTACCGGCGAGAAAAAGGCTTACATACATATAGGGCCAAAATTTGGTACGGTAAGTAAAACTGCGGTAAACGAAGCCATAAAAGAATGCCGCGCGCGGGGCGATGCACAATGGTTAATTATTATCGGGTTCAGTTTCGAGAGTGATATCGAGGGGAGCGCGCAAACTACAAGCTTAGGAAAATTTGAAGTTACAAAAGCACGCGCGCACGACGACCTTCTGCAGGAAGGCTTAAAGAAAAAGCCCGGAAAGAGTGCGGCAAGTTTTGTAACTATCGGGGAACCTGATGTTGCAGTACATAAAAAAGGAAAATCCGTGACGATTGAAATACAAGGATTGGATATATACGACCCAATTAAGGACGAAGTGAAAGCGCGGAATGTTTCCGATATAGCGTATTGGATGATAGATGATGACTATGACGGAAGCAATTTTGTCGTGAAACAGGTGTTTTTATGCGGAGGA
>CAIMOS010000288.1 GCA_903843135.1 uncultured Ignavibacteriales bacterium
CGATCTGGCAGTCTACGCGATGATAGATGCCGGGTTGAATATTACTTATAATGAGGCAATCGACGAGATTAATAAGATTTATAAGGAGCAGGGTATTGAGTACCAGCAGGTATTCGATGTATTTCTTCAAAAATTTATAGGTAAGGTAGATAATAAGATAATGGCAGCCGGGATTGTGGCATACAGGCGTGCCAGGGAAGCCGCTTTGATCCCGTATCCTCACGTATATTCGACGCTTATGGCCCTGACCAAGAACGGCATCAAAATGGGGATTGTTTCAGATGCTCCCGTAAAAGAGGCCTGGCTACGGCTTGCTTACCTGAATTTTCATCACATTTTTGATCAGGTTGTAACTTTTGATGAAACCGGCGAACGGAAACCCAGTCCTGCCCCTTTTCGGCTTATCCTGAAAAAGCTTGAAGTAGAACCCGTAAACTCATTGATGGTGGGAGATTGGGCCGAGAGAGACATCGTCGGAGCAAAGAATATCGGAATGAAAACAGCATTTGCGAAATACGGGGACACCTTTGACACCAAAAAGCATAATGCTGATTATGAACTTAATGATATTGTTGATCTTTTAGATATCCTTAAAAAAGAGAATAACTTATAACAGCCTGTTAAAGGAAAGAGTAATCGAATTTTTCTAATTGCTTTTTAATTCAGAATTAATTAAATTTCCTCTCATAGAAGGATTCATCTGATGAGAGATTTCAATATAAAAAAATTGTACTATTCCATAAGTGAAGTAAGCAAAATCACTGAAGTTGAGCAATATGTACTGAGATATTGGGAGACTGAGTTTGATGAGCTGAAGCCTCAGAAGAATAGAGCAGGAAACAGAGTATATACCAATAAAGATATCCAGGTTATCCTGACGATAAAATATCTTCTTAGAGATAAAAAATTCACCATCGAGGGTGCCAAGAAAAATTTGCGTGATTATGTCACGGCTTCAAAGGCTAATGAAGAATCTAAGCAGTCCGGAGGAGGGGGGCAGGAGTTACAATCTGAATCCAAAACTAAGGAAGATGATAGACTTAAAAGTGATTTAAGAAAAATAAAATCATTTTTAGAATATCTGGTCTCAAAACTTTAATACGGAACGTAGCGCAGCCCGGTAGCGCACTACCTTGGGGTGGTAGGGGTCGCGGGTTCAAATCCCGCCGTTCCGACAAAAAGGGTACTTTTCAAAGTACCTTTTTTTATTTTTATCTCTCTTCGTAAATTTATTTTTTACCTAATAAATCCTATTAATGCCATATAATATCCTTGAAACTAAACCAAAAAGCTATTGCGGAATTTTTGGAATTTTTGGGTCCGAATCGGCTTCAATCGATACCTATTACGGGCTTCACGCGCTTCAGCACAGAGGGCAGGAGGCTTCTGGAATTGTCACGATCAGTTCTGATGAAAATTCTAAAAACACATTAAATGTGGTAAGAGGCGAGGGACTGGTTTCTGAAGTATTCGGTGATTTTAATATTCTTTCGGATACTTTAAAAGGAAATATGGCGATAGGCCATAACAGATACTCTACCACGGGATCATCGAATTCAAGACGGAATATACAGCCTTTCTATGTCAATTACCGTCTCGGCAATCTTGCGCTTGCGCATAACGGTAACCTTACCAATGAGAAAAAAATCAGAAAAGAACTGGTAAATGAAGGCGCCATATTTCAGACATCTAGCGACACAGAAGTAATTCTTCATCTTATTGCCCGCAGCAGACTCGAAAATCCGGTTGACCAGATCATTGAAGCCCTGAACCAAATTGAGGGAGCGTACTGTCTTGTTATTCTTACTGATCACGGGCTGTTTGCGGCACGGGATCCGCTCGGATTCAGACCTTTGGCGCTCGGTAAGAAAGGGGACAGTTATGTAGTAGCTTCGGAAACTTGTGCGTTTGATATAAACAAAGTTGAATATCTAAGAGAAATAAAACCCGGTGAACTTATACATATCAATTCTGATGCAATAGCCAACGGTTCGCCGAAATCTTACTCGTTAAAAGACACAGTAAGCATAAAAAAGCAATGTATTTTTGAATATATTTATTTCTCCCGGCCTGACAGTAAGATATTCGGACACAATGTAGATAAAGTCCGGCGCCGTCTGGGGAAAATTCTTGCAAAAAATTACCCAGTGTCTGATCCTGACGGGGACAAAGTAGTTGTTATCTCGGTTCCTGACAGTTCGAACACAGCAGCGCTTGGTTATGCAAGCGAACTAAAGAAAAACGGTATCTCCGCTAAATTTGAATTAGGCCTTATTCGCTCCCATTATATCGGCAGGACATTCATTGTTCCGGGACAAAAGAAACGGGAAATGGATGTGAGGATTAAGTTCAATATAGTTAAGGGCGTCTTGGAAAATAAGACTGTCGTGATAATTGATGATTCGATTGTCCGGGGTACCACTTCAAAACAACTTATAAAATTGGTAAGGGAAGCAAATCCGAAATCGATTCATATGCGAATATCATCACCGCCAATAATGTATCCCTGTTTTTACGGAATGGATTTCCCGTCCCATCAGGAATTAATCGCTAATCAGGTCAACGGAGAGATTGAGAAGATCAGAGAATTTTTAAGGGTTGATTCTCTGAATTATATGACCACCGGAGAGATGCTGCAGGCAATTCACGAAGAACAGCCTGATGATTTCTGCACTGCCTGCTTTGCCGGTAATTACCCCACCAATGTTGATTTCACCTTTAATAAAACTGCTTATGATTCGTAAAACCCTGCTGCTGGCAATTAACATTTTCATTTTTTCTGTTAATGTTCATTCCCAGTCGACGCTCTTTATAAAATTTTCCAAAGAAACTGATTCATCCTATATAAAGAACTTTATCTCTGATAACATTCCTGATTTGAGATCAAATTCAGTTTTTAAGATGGCGGTAAAATCATTACCCTGGGGTCAATACGGTTCTACTGATGACGGGTTAGACCGAATTGTAAAAATTATCACTTCACCTGATAATGTGAATTCATTGTTTGACTTATTCAATAATCAACCCGGTATAGAATACGTCCAGGTTGCCGGCGTATATAAAGTTGACGGTAATGTTAATGATTCACTTTACACATCACAGTGGTCATTGCGTAAAATTAAGGCTGACCTTGCCTGGCAGATATCGCAGGGAAGTGATACCGTATTAGTCGGCGTTATCGATACGGGAGTCGATTATCTTCACCCGGACTTAAAGAATAAGATGTTCTACAATCCAGGTGAGGTTGGGACTGACAACCTTGGGAGAGACAAGAAAAGTAACGGAATCGATGATGACTGGAATGGTTTTGTTGACGATTATTTCGGCTGGGACTTTACTGACAGGGTAGGTTTCCCTTATGATTCAACCGGCGGCGATTATCTTGACTGGGATAATGATCCTCTGGATCAAAACATTTTTTCCCACGGTACTGCTGTTTCCGGAATAATTGGAGCCGAAACAAATAACATTATCGGTATAGCAGGTGTTGCGCCGAGAGTCAAAATACTGAATCTGCGGGCCTTCGACCCAGATGGTTTTGGAGAAGAAGACGATGTTGCCTCCGCAATTTTGTATGCGGTTAGTATAGGCGCAAAAGTAATCAATATGAGCTTTGGTGACTATTCATTTTCATATATCCTTCGTGATGTGATCCGTTATGCTTATTCTAAAGGGGTTGTTCTTGTGGCCAGCAGCGGCAATTCTAATTCAACACTGCCTCACTATCCGTCTGCTTATTCAGAAGTAATATCGGTAGGGAATTCAACAGTTGAGGATTATGTTGCAGGTTCATCGAATTATGGATCAACTTTGGATTTAGTCGCGCCCGGTACTTCTGTAATTACAACAATCAAAAACGGGAAATATTCGGAATTCAACGGAACGTCTGCGGCGGCTCCGTTTGTATCGGCTGCCGCCTCATTGCTTCTTTCCCTGCAGAATTTTTCAAACGAAGAAGTCAAGCAGATTATAAAATCATCTTCCGACGATATCGGTACCCCGGGTTGGGACCTGAGAAGCGGGTCAGGAAGGTTAAATGTCTATAAAGCGTTGCAAGTGCTTGGTCCCGCAGCAATTAAATTTAACTCTCCGACTCAGGACTTTACTACATCTTATGATACTCTTGAAATTTACGCGACCTGCTTATCGCCTTACTTTCAATCCGTTCAGCTCTTTTACGGATATGGCGCTAATCCGGTTCAGTGGACTTCCTTAATAGATAACAGGTTAAACCAATTTTCGAACGAGCTGATTTACTCACTCGTGACCAAGAATATGCCTGATACAGTGCTAACCTTAAGGTTGAAAATGACGCTCATCAATTCCGGTACGTTAGAAGAGCGAATCAATATACACGTTATGAGAAATACTGTCGAAGGAAATATTATCTCGCTGTTTCCGGCCCTGTATGGCCAATCTCCGACGATAATTGCCGCAGGTTTCACGGACAATCCTTCTGTTATGAGGATGTTTTACAGAAAAGCAGGAAATTCGACTTATAATTTTATAACAATGGACGGCTTTGCGATCAACAACCAATTTATCAAAGATCTTCATTTCGGTTTTATTCCTGCAGGGATTGTTAAGTCCGGAACTCAGTACGAAATTTATTTTGAGGCTGAAGGCCTTAATGGGAAAGTAGCTACTATTCAGAACGGAAATTCACCGTTTCAATTAACTACTACAAATGCGTTTGAACTGAAATCATACATTAAATATGCTTCTGAAGCTACTCCTGGTGTTGTGTACAAAGATCCCATATTTCTTTCAGACAGTTCTTCAGGTTCTGTTCTGATAAAAAGTCCTTTGGATAATTCACGGACGAATTATCTATACAGGTTCTCATCGAACAGTTTCAATTTAATTGATTCTCTGATAGAAAGAATTCCAAGAGACTTTGGTGATTTTAACAAAAACGGCAAAAAGGATATACTCTCAAACTGGGGAAGGAACACCTATATACTTGAGCAGGATAGCATCGGTTCATCTAAATTCTCGACCAAAACAAAGTATGAGGATTCGAAATATTGGCCGATCTTCGTGAGAGACTTTACACACAGCAACAGAAATCAGCTTCTTACAATCAAAAATGATTCAACACTTGCGGTTTATGACATCAATCAGTATTTATCGATCTCAGGTGAAAAACTGATTCCTAACTTTACTCCGGTTAAACCGCTGGACGAATACACTTTCGTCGCTTACCAGACAAAATCATTTGAATTCCCTTCAGGCGAAATGGCTGATCTGGATAATGACGGGAAAAATGAATTATGGATGGCTGATGCCGACGGTGACATTCTCTGTTATAATATCTCTTCTGACGGGATGTTTTCTCCTGATACAGTCAGGTCATTCCGCACAGGGTTTTTTAGTTCGTCCAATTATATTACCTCAGGTGATTTCAATGGCGACGACAAACTTGATTTAGCCATTTTGCTCCATTCCATCGAAGAAGTTGATATTGCCGATTATAACCGGTTACTTATTCTCACTTTTAACAATAATAAACCTGAAATTTTATACGATCAGGCCTTCCTGGATCCGGCTACAGAATTCAGCGTATTTACAAAAAGAACCTATAATTCGCTTCGTTTTGTGAATCTGGATACTGAACAGGGGGAAGAACTCGTTGTAGCTATGTTCCCGTATGCCTATGTACTTAAATATCAGAACAACACCGGTAAAGTTATCTTTTTTGATGAAAATGTAAATTCCAATGCGGTATTTTCTTTCAGGCCCGGCCCGGCAGGAACCCTGAATACGTTTGGAATTTCAACAAGCGGTGAATTTAGAATTTTAGAATTTGATGTATTAAACCGGATCAACACACCGGTCATCACGGATTATTACAGCTACGATTCGTCATCCGTTAATTTGACCTGGGAATCTCTTTACAATCAATTCTATATTTTCCGTGGCAATAGCAGGGATTTCCTGACACCTATAGGATTAACATCTGACCACTCTTACAGAGACACGACAGTTTTGCCTGGGCAGGATTACTTTTATTATATCACTGCTGTTGATCCACTGGATCCATCGGTCTGGGCAAAGTCTGATATTATCAAGGTGTTCCACCACCCACCTTCAGAGATGAAAGGAATAACTGTAAATTCCCGGAATTCGGTTTCGGTTCAATTCTCTGATAAGATGTCAAACGTAATTACAGATCTCAGATCGATATTCGCTATTGATTCTAATAATCTTATCATTTATCCAAATTCAGTTGCCTCGCTTACTCAATATTCATATCTTGTTACATTTAAGGATAATCTCGCTGACGGAGCCTACAAATTAACTCTGTCCGGATTGAGGGACCTGTACAAATCATTTGTAAAGAAAGATACTCTTAACTTTAGCGTTGCTTCACTTCCAGCGCAAAGCGAATTCTATATTTCTTCTTTTGAAATAAGAGATCCGTATACTGTTGAAATAAGATTTAATCTTAATGCCGATCCGGTTTCAGCCCAATCTACAGTCAATTATGAGGTTTTACCTGGCAATAGTGTATCCTCCGCTGTAATCAAAACTAATGACAGCAGTACGGTCATTCTTAGCCTTAATGGAGGAAAACCCGTAGGCGCGGTCGGACAGGAATATACTCTGAATATCAAAAATGTATTTTCATCACTGGCTTCAGGTTATGTTAGAATTAACGCAGGAGCGGGAAGCAGTATAGTGCTGGCATCAAATAAAAATAACCTGAGTGAAGTTTTTGTTTATCCATCGCCGGTTAAACTTGGAAATACTCCCGATAGAAGATTGACTTTTGCAAATCTTACGCGTTTTGCAAAAATTAGTATATGGAACCTTGCAGGGGATAAGATAACCGATTTGGAGGAAAAAGACGGTAATGGAGGAGTGTCGTGGAATCTGATCGATTCCTCTGGTAAAGAAATTACTTCAGGAATATATTTATACAGGATAGTTATGTTAAACTCATCCGGAGAAGAAATTGAAAACAAAATCGGTAAATTTGCGGTAGTAAAGTGAAAATAAAAATAAAAGAAATCTATACATATTCCAATCTGCTAAGTCTATTCAGATTGTTCCTCGCAGTTCCATTCTGGATATTGCTTTCCAACATCGACTATGGACAGAACAGAATATATACAATATTGTTGTGTCTTTTTGCAGGCGTAACCGACTTATTAGATGGTTATCTTGCCAGAAGATTTAATCAGATCACTGAATTCGGGAAAATCATTGATCCGCTGGCTGACAAAGTCTGTGTCGCCACCATCATTCTTCAGATGTATCTGACAGGAATGCTGGATTCAGTATTGCTTGGGTTTATTCTTGGACGCGATGCCTTGATCTTTGTTGGCGGAATTATCGTGACGAACAAAATCGGGAAAGTGCTGCCGTCGAATATGCTTGGTAAACTCACCGTATTGTCAGTCTGCTTTTATATCCTGTTCCTGCTTTTTGGCTTTTCTAAGGAGACGGTTTATCACCAGATACTCTACTTCGGAATAATTGGTATGATTATTATTTCGTTTTTTGCATATCTCATCCGGGCTATTGAATTTATTAAATCGGGTAAAAATGAGTCTGTTTAGGAATATCAATTTTGACAAGCTGAAGCAGGGGTTAAAGAAAACCAGTGACAAGATAATTAATAAGGTCAATGAAGCTTTCACAGGTCGGGCAGTCGTGGATGAAGCCTTTTTTGAACGCCTGGAGGAAAATCTTGTTACGGCAGATATTGGATACGATACTGTTTCTTTTCTCCTTGACGAAGTAAGGAAGGAACTGAAAGAAGAAAAGGACAGGTCATCCGAAACGGTTATCGAAACCTTAAAAACCGTTCTGATAAGAAACCTCGTATCTCCGGATCCTGAAAATATTGAAAAAAACATTGCCTCTCACAAACCTTATGTAATCCTCGTAGTGGGTGTAAACGGGGCCGGGAAGACCACTACCATCGGAAAATTAGCCAATAATTTCCGGCTATCGGGCCTTAACGTTCTCATCGGAGCTGCGGATACTTTCCGTGCCGCGGCTAACGAACAACTCGAGGTTTGGGCTAAACGATCCGGTGTAAGGATATTCCAGAAGGGAATCGGAGCAGATCCCTCATCTGTAGTCTATGAAACTATTAGGGAAGGAATCCATACAAATGCCGATATTATTATCATCGACACTGCGGGAAGACTGCACACCAAAACGAATTTAATGGAAGAATTAGATAAGATTAAAAGAGTATCTAAAAAGTTGCTCCCGGATGCTCCGCACGATACGTTTCTGGTTCTGGATGGAAATTCAGGCCAAAATGCTGTCCAGCAAATGAACGAATTTCAAAAAATCTGTGATATCACCGGCATTATAATTACAAAGCTGGATGGCACGGCAAAAGGCGGTACAATTTTTCAGATAGGCAGGAAGTCGGGCACCCCGATAAGATATATTGGAGTGGGAGAGGGAATTGATGACCTTCAGGATTTTGATCCTGTATTGTTCGTAGAAGCTATTCTGGATATTCATAAAAATTGATAAATTATTATTTAATTAACGGTTACAATGATACAGTTCAACAATATTCATCTTCTTATTAATCCCGTAAGCGGAAAGGGAAGTCGGGCAAACAAGTTAAAGATTATCCGCGAGCGATTAAAGGCTGCTTTCCCGGATATTATTGAACATACGACTTCGCAAAAAGGGGATGCGGAGGTATATGCAGGTAAAATCAAGTATGACGATACGTCATTACTGATTATTTGCGGCGGGGATGGGACAATTAACGAAGTAGTTAATGGTCTTGGACCGGACTCTAAAGCGATATTCTGCGTGCTCCCAATCGGATCTGGGAATGATTTTTGTAAAACAGCGGGTTATGACGGGGATATTTCGAAGTTAATTGATTCGATAAAAAAACCGAAGATTCTGACCGCAGATCTTGGACATATAGAATATATTTCCAATGAATCAAATCAAAGTTTTTCACGTTACTTTGCCTCAAGTTCGGGGATCGGTTTTGATGCTCTGGTAGCGCTGATAAGTAACCGTAAAAGCTTTCTTAAGGGCTTACCCCTGTATTTGTCATCAGTTTTTATTGGGCTAAACAAATATTCATCATTAAAGACCACAATTCGAACCGGTGATTCTGTAGTTGAAGGCAGAAAATTTATGCTCAGTTTCGGTAACGGCAGGACCAGCGGTGGCGGTTTCTTACTGACCCCGGAGGCATCTCTGAACGACGGTAAACTCGATATGTGTACCGTGGACGAGATAACCAAACTGAGAGTTTTCAGTTTGTTACCTAAGGCAATTACCGGTAAACACGTTACAGAAAAAGAAGTTAACTACAGTCAGATCTCAAAAGTCAGCCTAAAGATCGATTCAGGATTCATTGTGCATTTCGATGGGGAAGTCGAAACTTGTGAACCTGGTGAAGTTAAAATCAGGTGCGAAAAAGCCGCCGTGAAATTGTTAAAATGAGAATATCCTTTAGTTTACATAATATAGATTATCGGTAATTTAAAATTCGATTTAAGCTAAAAAACCGAAAATCAATACTTAAAAAATCCTTCTCCGGTCTTTCTTCCGAGCTTATTCGCAGCTACCATCTTCTTTAATAACGGACACGGCCTGTACTTTGAATCGTTGAAACCATCATAAAGAACATTCATAATTGCAAGACATACATCCAGGCCAATAAAGTCTGCTAATGTCAGCGGTCCCATCGGATGGTTCATTCCGAGTTTCATTACTGTATCAATGTCTTCAGCGTTAGCCACTCCCTCCATTAAGGTATATATAGCCTCATTTATCATAGGCATAAGTATCCGATTGGAAATAAATCCGGGATAATCACTCACCTCAACGGGTGTTTTCTCAAGTAGTAAAGTCAAATCCTTTATGAGCTGATAAGTCTCATCGGAGGTTGAATATCCGCGTATAATCTCAACAAGTTTCATAATTGGGACAGGATTCATAAAGTGCATCCCGATAAACTTGTCGGGACGGCCAGTATTAGCAAGTTCTGTAATTGAAATAGATGAAGTATTCGAGGCGAAAATACACTCAGGCTTAACAGATTCATTTAACTGTTTGAAAATATTAAGCTTTGCATCTTTATTTTCATAAATTGCTTCAATAACAAGATCTGTGTTATCACTCACATTATTAATCCCGATCGCCTTGGAAATATTTCCTAATGCCTGAGATTTAATCTCTTCGGTAATTGTGGCTTTTTTAACCATCCTGTCAAGACTTGAAGTTATGTTTTTAATGGCTTTATTGTAAGCATCTTCGGTAATCTCAACTAACTGAACATCATATCCCTTTAACGCAAAAACAGTTGTAATGCCATTTCCCATAGTACCGCCGCCAATTATGGCCACTTTTGATATATTCATTGAAATTACCTTTCGTGTTGTTTTATAGATTAATTAGTTAGAAGAACAAATCCCGGAGCACGCTATTATATTTTCTATCTCTGAAATATAAAAGCATCTAATTGTATATTGTTTATTTTTTTTGGTTAAAATTGTAAATCAGATCCGCAAGTGCAAATATCAAATTGAATGATACGACTGACTGATTAACATTCGTGTTACTCAGAATATTCCTGTAATACTCCAGCTTTTTATGAATATTACCGGTAGCGATATGTTTATACCTTGAGTCGAATTTTTCGAACGCACTGACAAATTCTTTGTAATAAAGATCATCGTTCCCAATTCTGAATCTCGTCAGGTCCCTGAACCATATCGAAACCAGATCAATCAGAAGGATCAATCTGGACGACTCCCCTTCCGTAAATTCTTCCAGCAGCTTATAGCCGGAATTGAATTTTGCCGCCATCGTATTTCTTAAAAACTCGATAACGAGTTCCCTGATATCACTCTCAGAGCCGGAGAGTATGTTCATCATATGTGACACAGAACCGTTTGCCAAGGGTAAAAGATCTCTGAACCGCTCAGGTTCAATATCAAAATATTCTTCCAATATTTTAGATATTTCTTCGTCGAATAATATTCCGAAGTTCACCATCCAGCTTCTTGAACGGATCGTTTCGGCAATAAATTCTAATCTCGAGGTCGTTAATATGAATGTAGTGTTAGGCGGAGGCTCTTCAAGCATTTTCAGCAGTGAATTTTGGGCTTCCACCCGCATTAAATCGGCGTCAAGGATTATGACGAAATTCTTTTGACGATAATCACGGTTGAGGGATAGTACACGAATAACATCTCTTATACTGTTTATTTTAATTTGGTTTGCGCCAGCAATCTGAAGATCATAGTAGGGATTTGAAATTTTCCGTTTTTGCTCCTCCTTAATATTCTCCAGTTCTTTCGTTGTAAGTTTTATTAAAGGATCGTCATCGGAATCTTCGTTTTTTCCCCGTGGCAAGGCATAAATCATCCGGATTAACCCTTTATCAACCATTGACTCAAATGGCAGCGTGGGTTCACCGATTTTATTTAATGAAATGTTTATGGAATTTTCAGCGAAGCGGAAGGCGAAGAAATCTTTCCCAACTCCGCTTTTACCAAAGAAAAGAAGCGCCTGAGGGGTAGAATCAGAACCGTTTAGCTTATCTAAGAAATTTTTAATTTGTGGATGACCATACAGACCCTGCCAATTATTCATATTGTTTGGCTCAGGAAAATCAGGTCAGAGTTCGTCTTCGTTATAGAAGTAATCGTCATCGGTTGGATAATCGGGCCAAATATCCTCAATTGATTCATAGGGTTCATCGGAATCCTCTAATTCCCTGAGATTTTCTATTATTTCAAGGGGTGCACCGATACGTTCAGCATAATCAATCAACTCATCTTTAGTTGCAGGCCAGGGTGCATCATCAAGGTAAGAGGCTAATTCGATTGTCCAGATCATTATGTGTTAATTTAATTTTGTGTTGAGATTGTCTTTACTGAATAACGACGTTTCGTCAAAGAAGAATTGCTCCGGATCTAAATGAACGCCATTATTAATTACTTCGTAGTGGAGGTGCGGTCCGACTGATAAACCTGTATTACCTGTTTTTGCGATTAATGAACCCCTTTTGACTTTCTTGCCCTCTTTAACCTTTATATCAGAAAGGTGTCCGTAAATTGTCTGATAGCCGTATCCGTGGTCTATTTCAACGCATTTGCCGAAACCTCCGCGAATACCTGTAAACGTTACAACACCGTCTCCCGGAGCTATAACATCAGTGCCGGTGTCAGTAATTATATCAATTCCGGAATGCATTCTGTATTGGTTGTAAATCGGATGAAGGCGCATTCCGAAGCCGTGTACGCCAACAATTCCGGTAGTTGGTTTAAGTGCTGGAATTGAACGGTAAAGGCCCTGGTTACTTGCCAGAACTGATGAAATTTCATTCAGATATTCTTTTTCGTTCTTAAATCTCCTGGTAACTTCATCGATATAATCGAAAGACTTAGAAAGATCCCAGGATTTCCCCAGTCTGAGATAACTTAGAATATTTCCAATATTGCCTCCTGTTCCAGGCTTTTTGGCTTCTGCGGACCTGGGAGGAATATTTGCAGCCATTCTTAACTCATTATTAGCGACAGCTAAAGTATCAAGTTCGGATTCTAAACTCTTATAAGAATTGGTTAATTCCTTGATTTTAGATCTGAGCGCCCTGTTCTCCTCTTTAACACTTGAGTACCCTTTTACGGGGTTAATGAAGTTGTTATAAACAAAGTACCCGCCAACCAATAAACCGCTGGTAGCCAGCATAATGATGGTGGTATATAACGCGAGGTAGGTTCGGTAATTCTTTACCTCGACGAAATTTAACTTGGTTTTTGAGAAAAAATAAATGTTTTTCATTTGGTACCGAAAATAAGAAAAATCCCGGTACAAACCAAGAAAAAAGCCGGTAAAATGATTAAGAAATGCTCATTCGAAATCGTGCTCAAAATAGTTCACCCCCCGTTCCAATTTCGAAGTTTTTTCCCTGATTTTGGAGGCAATTGAAGTGGTGAATATCTTCGCAGAATCATATCCGTAGTGCTTGAGAAGGTACTGTAGGGCAATAACTTCTGAAATTACGGTAATATTCTTCCCGGGTATTATGGGGAGTTTAATATACGGGATATCAACTTCCAGAATGCCAAAAGTATCATCGTCGAGCCCGGTTCTCGTGTATTCGTGTCCTTCAACCCAGTTCTCAAGTTCCACGATCACCTCAAGCCTTTTCTGGTATCTTATAGCGCGGATACCAAAGACTTTTTCTATATTGAGAAATCCAAGTCCCCGTATCTCCATAAAATGTTTGACTAGTTCCGTTCCGGAACCCATCAGGATGTTCTCCCCTTTTTTCGTGAGTATGATGATGTCATCCGCCACTAATCTGTGTCCACGCTCAACAAGATCAAGGGCAACTTCACTTTTACCTATTCCGGACTTCCCTACAAACAGAATGCCAACTCCGTATACGTCCACAAAAGAGCCGTGAATTGAGACTCTTGGGGCGAACTGATCATCCAGGAAATCGCCGATCAGGAATGTTGATTTTGTAGTAGAAAGAGATGTGGAAAATAAGGGGATATTATATTTATTCGCTAGTTCCAGCATTTCCTTGAATGGTGAGTTGTTATCTGTCAAAATGATACAGGGTATCTGGAACTCAAAGAGTTTACTGAAAGCTTCATATCTCCCCTTTTCATCGAGATGGGCGAGGAACCGCATTTCAGTATTCCCTACAATCTGAACACGGTTATATGAGAACAGTTCAACAAAACCGGCCAGTGCGAGTCCTGGCCGGTGTAAGTTTTGATCAAAGATTTTTCGTGATAAACCTGATTCATCGGAAATGAGATTTATTTGAAAACGGTTTTTAACGTTTTCGTAAAAGAACCTTACGTCTATATAGTCTTTTTTGGATACCGATTTCTTATCAATGTTTATCATATCAGCAATGACTTAATGCTTAATTTTTTTTGTTTTTATTTTTTTTAGCTGCGAAATCATTTTCTCCGTGCATTTCCTTACTGAGTACTCGAATTCTTCACCGTCTTCAGTTGCTGTTAAAGTATGCTCGGGGATCCGGACAATTATTTCTGCAGATTTAATGTTTTCCTTCTGGTTCTGGAAGCTAAGGATTACATCGACTTCGATTATATCATCTGAGAAACGTTCCAGTGAACTGATCTCATCTTTGATGAAATCTTTTAAGGTTTCTCTTGCCTTGAATTTTCTGGCTGTTATATTAATTTTCATCGGAACTCCTTTGTTATGATTTAGGATGAGTTTTTTTATAAATTGTCTTGAGACGTTCGATGCTTACCCTGGTATAAATCTGGGTAGTAGAAAGATCAGTGTGACCAAGAATTTCCTTAATTGCCATCAGATCAGCCCCCTTATCCAGCATATGCGTCGCTGAGCTGTGCCTCAGGATGTGCGGGCTTTTTTTCTTTATCTCCGTTGTTAATGATAAGAATTTGTGAATGATGTTATAGAAAGTTTTTGGGCTTAATCTCTTCTCACTTTTTGTTATTAAATAGTTACCGGAATGCAATTCTGTTGAGGGTTCCTCGGCGAGATATTGCCTGAAAATCGTAATACTTTTTTTCCCGATAGGGGCAATTCTGAGTTTGTTTCCTTTTCCAAGTATCCGGACTGTCGAGTTAAACCAGTCAACATCAGAAATTCTGACGAAATTAGCCTCACTGGCCCTCAATGAACATCCATAGAGCAGCTCGAACATAACTTTATATTGAAGTTTAACTTTTTCCCGGGTAGATCCAAGGTTATCGATCGATTGGAGTATAGAATCATACTGATCGGTATTAATAATTTCAGGTAATCTTTTTTCGGTTTTGGGATTCCGTATTCCGGTCAGTGGATTAATTTCGAGGGTCTCCTCTCTTACAAGAAAAGAGAAAAATGCACGCAGAGACGACAGATGCCTGTTTACGCTCTTTTTTGAAATTTTATTTCTGTCAAGATAATCAAGATATCTCATAATAGTCCGTTTGGAGATATTCACCGGTTTTATTTCATTCTCCTCACAGAATGAGAGAAACCGTTCCAGATCATTTTTATACGATCTTACAGTATTATCTGAAAAACGCCGGACTGACTGAATCTGCTCGAGAAAACTTGCAAGTAAATTCCTCACAGGTTATTCCTCAATTTCCTCTGTGTATTCTGATAAAATTTCGTGATTACAAGAAGGACATTTTAAATGGTTCCCTTTTTTCTTAGTATAACGTTCCTCCAGGTAGTTATTGGCACACTCAGGGCAGGAATCATTGACCGGCTTATTCCACGCAACAAAGTCGCACGATGGATAGGCTGAACAGCCATAAAAAACTTTGCCTTTTTTTGAGCGCCTGATGATAACCTCCCCTGTAGTGCATTTGGGGCAACTAAGATTCAGGGTTATATTTTTTACAAAATCGCAATCGGGATATTTTTCGCACCCAATAAATTTACCAAAACGGCTGTTACGATAGACAGTCCGGCTGCCGCATTTTTCGCAAGTATCGCCCGTAAACTCAGGCTCCATACTCTTGCCGGAAACCTCCTTAAGCGATTTAATATTTGTGCATCCGGGATAATTACTGCAGGCAAGGAACCTGCCAAACCGGCCGACTTTAATCAGCATTTCGCCGCCGCATTTTTCGCATAATATTTTTTCAATATTCGCTTCAACTTTTTCAAGCGCAGAAGAAAACGGTATATAAAAATCGGAAAGCACTTCTTTGTAACTGTTTTCTGATTGTGCGATCTGGTCAAGTTCGGCTTCCATTCGTGCAGTAAAGCCTACGTTTATTATCTCCGGGAAATTAGCAATAAGTATCCCGTTAATTTTAATACCTAATTCAGTCGGGAAAAGTGTCCGGTCTTTTACAGTCACGTATTCCCTGTCTATGACTGTACTCAGAATGGAAGAATAAGTACTGGGTCTTCCGATTCCTTTGCTTTCAAGTTCTTTAATCAAAGAGCTTTCAGTATATCGTGCGGGCGGTTTTGTAAAATGCTGAGTTAATTTGAGATCTTCGATGTACATCTTCTGATTTTTTTCGAGTCCGGTAGGAAGGACTTCATTCTTTGCTTCAGCTTTATCTTCCTCTTTTCCCGAAGGTTCTGTTAGTTCCAGATAAAGTTTAGTAAAACCATCGAATACAACTGCCTGTCCATACGCTTTGAACAGGAACTCACCTGCCTGAATTTCAACAACCGTGGTTTCCTGCACCGATGGATTCATCTGAGACGCAAGGAACCTGTTCCAGATGAGACTGTAAAGTTTGTAGGTGTTATCATCCACATACGGCTTAATTTTTTCAGGGCTGTAATTCAGCGAGGTCGGCCTGATTGCCTCGTGCGCGTCCTGTATCGTTGTGCTTTTTGATTTGTTGTAATAATTAGGCGCATCAGGCGTGTAATCTTTGCCGAATCTCTCATTAATGTAACTGCGCGCATCATCCACAATTTCCTTACTTAACCGGGTGGAATCGGTACGCATATATGTGATGAGCCCCACTCTGCCCTCATTACCAATCTCCAGGCCTTCGTACAATTTCTGAGCTATCGTCATTGTCTGTCTTGCACGGAACCTCAGCATTTTTGATGCTTCGGATTGAAGCGTGCTGGTAATAAAGGGTGCTGCAGGATTCCTTCGCGTCGTACGCTTTGAAATATTAGATATAAGGAAATCTTTTTCCGCCTTAATAAGATCGTAAAATTTCTGTGTAGTTTCGCGATTGCTGAGTTCGATGTGGTGGCTTAGAAACTCTGTATATTTAGGATCATTTTTCTCGTGAGTATAGACTTTTATCTCTTTACCGCCTATAGACACTAGTTTCGCTTTAAATGTACCACCAAGGTGGTTATCAAAAATTCCCCAGATTGACCAATACTCATTTACAATAAATTTATCGATCTCAGCTTCTTTCTCGCAGATCAGGCGCAATGCCACAGACTGCACCCTGCCGGCTGAAAGAGGCGTCTGGGCCTCCTCAATAGCGGCTTTCCATAAGAAAGGACTTATTTTATAACCGATAATCCGGTCCATTACCCTGCGAGCACGTTGCGAAGAAACCAAAGGAAGATGAATTTCACGAGGAGATTCCATTCCTCTTTTAACGCCTGCCTGGGTTATTTCATTAAAAAGAACCCGGTATACGTTCTCAGGTCCGGAGGGTAATATTTCTGCAATGTCCTGGGCGATTGCCTCACCTTCCCGGTCAGGGTCGGTTGCGATATATACACTTTTAGATTTGGCTGCGATGGATTTAATTTTCTTAATTATATCACCTTTCCCTCTGATTGTCACAAACTGAGGAGTAAAGGTTTCAAAATCAATTCCAATTTTACTTTTGGGTAAATTCTTAAAATGGCCAACGGTAGCTTCTACTATATAATTTTTCCCCAGGTATTTATTTATTGTTTTGGCTTTGGCGGGCGACTCTACAATTACAAGATTCTTGCTCATTAACTTAAAAACGGCCTGTATTGTTTTGATAAATTCTATTATCTACTGTGCAAATAAACACTTTTTTTATTAGAAGTCAAATTTCTGTCAAAATATTGACTATTTATTTTTGAGAAATTTCTTCAGAAAATAAGTTTCTTTAGACTTCATCTTCTTTTTTTTGCTGATATTCTTATCATCAAAACCGGAAAGGTGAAGTATTCCGTGTATGATCAGTCTGAGTATCTCGGCTTCCGGCTTATCCCTGAATCTTTTTGAATTTTCAACCGCGATATCATAACAGATGAATATTTCCGCATCGATAGTATTACCCGACTCAGTATAGCCAAAGGTAATAATATCAGTCGGATAATTGTGTGACAGAAACTGACTGTTAACTTTCACGATCTGATCAACAGATACAAAATTGACTTCCAGGCACTGAAAATCTAATTCGAGTTCTTCAATAAGGAAGGCGACGAGGTGATGGATCTCTTTTTTGTCGACTTTGAATTTTTTGCTATAGATTCTTAGGTTCTTCAAGATTTTCCGTTGATTGATAAAAATGATTGCCTTGCATAGGTTACATAATTTTCAGCTGAGATTGAAAAGTAGTCGATTTCTTCAGGCCGAAGATCCCGGATGATCTTTGCGGGAACACCGCCTGCAAGTTTGCCTGAAGGTACTTCAAACCCGGCGCGGATCAAAGATCCGGCTGCAACCATTGAATTCTTGCGAACGATCGCACCGTCCAATACTGTGCTTCCCATACCCACAAGAGAGTAATCTTCAACAATACAACTATGGAGAATAGCACCGTGTCCCACCGTAATATAACTTCCAATAATTAACGGGTTAGGACCGCTGCTCACGTGCAAAATGCAGCCATCCTGTATATTAGTGCTCCTTCCGATCCTGATAAAATTAACATCACCCCTAATTACGGTATTATACCATATGTTGCTGTGCTCATCGATTATGACGTCGCCGATAATTTTCGATCCAGCGGCCACAAAAACACTTTCGTGAATCACGGGCTTTTTGCCTTCAAAAAGTATCAGTTCACCAAAATTTCTTGTCAGGCTTTTGGGGGTTTCCATCCGTCCCTTTTCCAACGAATCAGTTCTACGGTTACTTTCCCGATAATAACATTCAACTTTGCTATGATCGGGACAGCCGCCTGGTCATTAGAGAACCAACCTTCGAAATAACCGGTTAATCCGAAAACGCTTACAAAATCTGTAGTGCCATCGAGCCTCACACACGATACATCGTATCCAGCCGCCGGCAATTCAATCCTGTCCGTTTTATCGTAAAAATTAATTTTCGTAAATACTTTGTCTTCATTTACAAGGCAAGGCACAGAAACATTTCTTTTTTTACCGGTGAATGCCCTGGCGTAATAGAAAATCGATAAACCGTCGTGGAACATAGTTTCCGCAGTACCTACAGAATCTGTCCACAACTGATAGGGACTGACTTTCCCCTTCCTGACCCGGACATTCTTTTTTGCATAATCAAAGTAGTATTCAGTAAATGTTGTATACTGATTTTTTTTTACTGTGCCTTTAAAGTAGTCACTGTAATAGTTTCTATTGATTTTACTTTCATAAATCTGATGAAGATCCACGAACGGAATGCCGGAGTATGAATCGATATAGGCTATTGTATTATAATAATATTTGCCATTTGCTTCATTACGGGACACTATCTTTAATCGAATTTCTCCAAGTTTAATAAATCCATATCTGACAACATAGGCTATATCTTCCCCAACTTTCATCTCCTTACCCGATTCCCATTGAAAGGAAATACTTGACGGAGAATTTAATTTATCAGCGCTGCTTCCCAACGAAAAAATATTTATTAGGGCTGAAAGAACGAATGGGATTAACTGTACAATCATTTGAGGTTAGCAATCTCCCTGGCTTTATCAAATAGTGTCAGGGCTTTGGCCACTTGCTTGTCGCCCTGTATCATAACTGAATACCACCCTTCATTCTTCCAATAATTTCTGGCGATCTGGGATTTTAAGCGTAGAAAGATGTATTCTTTTTCCTGATCAAAATCTTTTTGGTCAAATGACGCGCCTTTGGAGGCGCTGAATTTAATAAAATCCTTTTCATCGCTTCCACTGAACTTAAAGTCGGATTTGAATTTTAATAAGTCATTTCCGTATTGCTTATTCATCTTCGCCCCGTTAACGTCAATATACTGAAGCGCATAAAGGTAGAAAACATTGTTTCGAAGGAGCGCGACCGTGTAATTGGTCAACTTGTCATTTTTAACAAGATAATCAGGAGTGATGCCGCCGCCGCCATAAACTGTTCTCCCTTTTTCAGTTTTGAATACCGGTCTTGAAGAATCTTTTTCAGTTTTGTGGTCCAGGTTTTCACCCTCGTCTTCTTCACGGTCAGCAAGATCTTCATAATACTTTTTCTTATCGGTATATTTACGCTGGATTAACCTGCCTGTGGGTGTAAAATATTCTGATATGGTTAACCTGACCGCGCTTCCGTCGCTAAGATTAAATTGCCTTTGAACTAATCCTTTCCCGAAAGATGTCTCGCCTATTATAAGTCCCCTGTCCCAGTCCTGCACAGCGCCGGACACTATTTCGCTTGCGGATGCGCTGCCGCGGTTGATTAGAATGATTAGTGGTACCTTTTCATATTTTGACGCTACGCTCGCAAAGTAATCTTCATCAAATTCCGGCCGGCGGCCGCGTGTATAAACTATTTTTTTGTTTCCTTCGATAAAAAGATCCGCAATCTGAAAGGCCTGATTCAGATATCCTCCGGGATTATTGCGTAAATCAAGTACTAATTGCTTCATTCCCCTCTTATCTAATGATTCGAGAGCTTCGACCAATTCATCTGTTGTTTTTTCTGCAAAACGGGAGACACTGATGTACCCCGTTTTCGTGTCCAGCATCGTAGATGCGTCAACTGAGAATAAAGGAATTTTGTCCCTCGTGATCTCATATTCTATCCCGTCTTTTACCCCGGCCCGGTAAATCAATACCGTTACTTTAGTGCCTGCAGGGCCACGGAGTTTCTTTCTCACATCATCATTCGAAATTCCAATGCAACTTTCTTTATCGATTTTAACAATCCGGTCTCCTGCCATAATTCCCAATGCCTCACTCGGGCCTCCTGTAATGGGTGAAACGACGGTAAGGGTATCATTGACTATCTGGAACTCAATCCCGATTCCCTCAAAATTTCCCTTAAACTCTTCCTCTACTGTCTTCATCTGTTTTGCAGGTATGTAAACCGAGTGCGGGTCTAATTCGTTTAGCATACCGTTTATTGCAGATTCTACTAATTTTTGTGAATCAGTTTCATCGACATAATATTTCTGCGTATAGGTGAGCACATCATTGAATTTTCTCAGGTTCTCAATCAGATTATCTCCGCCAAAAACCTTGTCAATCTGTGTACCGAGGAATATTCCGACCGTAAGTAATATAACCGCTGTAATAAACTTGAATCTATCGAGTTTCATCCGCATCCTTTAGAATTTTAAAGATAGCTTAATATAATTATAGAAATGTTCTCTGAAATAATGTTCAGATTTTATGTGATTATAATCAATGCCAAAAGTTGTCCTGAAATTAAGTATAAAGTCCCAGGTTAATTCCAACTTAATTTTATTTATACGTTCTCTTTCGCCCGAACCAAAAATAATAATATCGGAATCCGTAATTCTTTTCCCGGTATTAATATCGCCTCCGGCATTATATTTGACGTTACCGTTTGAGTCTGTATAATTGGAACCGTGTTCAGTATAAATATAGCTAAAAAGTAAATTTAACCTTGTATTCAAATAAAACTTACCCGATACTGCATAATTCTCCGAGTTTGGTAGTATTGTGCTTGCCAGGCCAATTCCATTATTAGCGAAATTATTCCTTTGTATTCGGTGGCTAAACACATAAGGTTCAACCTTCAGCCAATCAACGTTTACATCAAAAGGAATCCAATCCAGGTTTGAGAATACCCAGAACCCGGCATTATAAAGCACCTGATTACCCCACCATCCTGTCCCGGCTTTTGCAAAATCGATGTCATCGATTAAAAGCAGTCCGTATGGTTGAATTCTTTTGCCTGTATTGTAGAATACATCCAAAAAAAGTATGGAGTTATCCCTATCCCGGTTTGCGTGTTCTATTGACTTGTAAAATGAGAAAGGATTAATATAACTTAAATCTAAACCCCTGTCTGAATAGATAACGAATTCTCCAAGCCCCAATACAAGATCAGAAAACAATGTTATCGAAAACCTGTGATATGCAATGTGTTTATCTACCGATGAATTGATCGGACCGGCGACAGTGTCATTAACTGTTACGATTTTATCAAGAACTTTTGCGTGCAGATGGCTGTAATTGAAATGGTTTGTCTGAATTTGGATAGAAAACTGATCTATAGGCAGGTTCGAGTTGTCAAGCAGCGGGAAATTGGAACTGTGGCCAAGGAGAACATAGTCACGTCCGAGTTTTATACTGAGATGTTTAGTCTGGTAACTGATAAAACCGTGTGTCTCGTCAAAGAAAGAACTTTCCGGTTTCTCGTTAAATTTAAAGTTTTGACGAAACGAACTAATACGTAAATAATTATTTTTGTCACCCGAGGCGCTTCCGTTGGTTGCGGAGAAATAATAGTAAAAATCATTTATCCGCCCACCGAGGATCATTCCTGCTTTAAGATAACTTGAATTAGTTCCATTATGAAGATCGGTTGAAACATCAGACTCCATAATACCATTCATAAAAAACGAGTAATCATTTTCGCTCTCAGAATAGAATACGTTGTAGATTGAATCATTAAGTAATGAGTAGGGCGATCCGACTGTAACTGAATATCGATTCAGATCCCCTGTGAGATCGTAACTGTATTGTGTTTCGCTATGTCGGAAAAGTGCAATTTCCGAAGGATTTAGTTCCCCGGGAGTTTCCGGGTAACGGCGGAAGTCGTTCGCGATAAAAACGGAAGGCTTTAACTTAAAAAAATAATCCCGGGTAGAAATTAATCCTGCGGAATTTAACCGTTGTGTAAGTGAAAGCAAATTGCTTTGCGGAATAGTTCTAATGTCTTGGGCAAAGA
>CAIMOS010000289.1 GCA_903843135.1 uncultured Ignavibacteriales bacterium
GTGATAAAGATGAAGTTACGCTGGAAAAAAGTTAAAAAGTACCAGGACATTATTTATGAAAAAATGGATGGGATCGCAAAGATAACCATCAACCGTCCTGAGGTCCGTAATGCTTTCCGTCCGGAAACCGTTATTGAATTATATGATGCATTTTCGGATGCAAGAGAGGACCAGAAGATTGGCGTCGTTTTGTATACCGGTAAAGGACCAGCAGCCGACGGTAAGTATGCATTCTGTTCCGGCGGTGATCAGCGGATCAGAGGTGAAAAAGGTTATAAAGGAAAAGACGGCGTTCAGAGGCTGAATGTTCTTGATCTTCAGAAACTAATCAGATCGATGCCGATTCCTGTCATCGCGCTAGTAGCGGGTTATGCTATTGGCGGAGGGCACGTATTGCACGTTATCTGCGATCTTACGATAGCCGCGGAGAACGCAATTTTCGGTCAGACCGGGCCTAAAGTCGGAAGCTTTGACGGCGGATTCGGTTCAAGTTATCTGGCAAGATTAGTAGGGCAGAAGAAAGCCCGCGAAATATGGTATTTATGCAGACAATACAACGCGCACGAAGCGCTTGATATGGGACTTGTGAACAAAGTTGTTCCCGTAGAGAAACTTGAAGAAGAGGGCGTGATCTGGGCGAAGGAAATACTCGAGAAATCGCCAATGTCGATACGTCTTCTTAAGAGTGCTTTTAATGCGGAGCTCGATGGCCAGGCGGGTATTCAGGAACTGGCAGGAAACGCCACACTGCTTTACTATATGAGCGAGGAAGCGCAGGAAGGGAAAAAAGCGTACCTGGAAAAACGTAAACCTAATTTCAGCAAATACCCAAAACTTCCTTAAAATTATGAATCCTGTTAAAATCTGGATATTGGCAAGCCGGCCGAAAACACTGCCGGCTGCGTTAGTCCCAGTCACCGTAGGCGCTTCAATAGCTGCTTCTGAAGGCGCGATAGATTACTTTTCAACAGCAATTGCATTACTTTGTGCTTTATTGATACAAATAGGCACAAACTTTGTAAATGACTTGCACGACCATCTGAAAGGCGCTGATACTAAGAAACGTGTCGGCCCGGTGAGGGTTTTGAACGCAGAGCTGGTATCAGTCAAGCAAATGCGGATCGCAATCTTCATTGTATTCTCACTGGCATTTTTATTCGGCCTCATTTTGGTGTATAAAGGGGGGATACCCGTTCTGATTATCGGTGTGTTATCTCTTCTTGCCGGGTATGCCTATACTGCCGGACCGTTTCCTCTAGCCTATAAAGGACTCGGAGATATTTTCGTTTTCCTGTTTTTTGGTTTTGTTGCCACTGTCGGGACTTACTATGTCAATACTCTCGATCTTTCTTTAATACCTTTTATTGCATCGATTCCCGTTGGCGCTCTGATCACTAATATTCTTGTGGTTAATAACTACAGGGATATCGATCAGGATAAATTTGCAGGGAAGATCACTCTGGCGGTTAAAATAGGCAAAAAGAATACGAGATATGAATATACTTTTTTGATTGTGACATCCTTCATCGCACCTTTGCTGATTTATTTTATAGGTAAACAGGGACTGTGGATTTTGCTTCCTTATCTTTCTCTTCCTCTGGGGCTCAGGCTCATCAGAATGCTTTATATCTACACCGGGTCTCAGTTGAACAGCACACTTGAACTGACAGCAAAGTTTTCCGCGCTTTACGGGTTATTGCTGGCGCTCGGCTTTATATTATGAGAATTACCGGCTTCAATTTTAAGCCTTTTTCAATTCCTTTCAGGATCCCGTTTCGTTTCGGCAATCAGGTCTTGGAGTCAAAAGAAGGTTTAATTATAGAAGCCGTTGACAGTTCCGGTAAAACCGGGAGAGGGACCTCTGAGCCTTTTGAATATTTCGGCACTGAATCACTGCAAAAGACAAAAGAATTGGCGCAATTGCTTTCTGAATCTTTCATGTCTATAGGGGAGATACAAATTACTGACTGGCTGAAGCTGGTTGATGAAAAGTTTGATAATTTCCCGGCGTTTCATTCAGGAGTTGAACAGGCCTTGCTTTCCCTGAATCATCAGACGGATCCTCACTTCCTTCCCACGTTATTAAAAAACCGAATCAAAGGTTCTGTTTATGTGAACGCTGTAATCGGTCTCGAGGAATCTAAAGAAATCCTGAACAAGATTGAAACATTTATCGGGTTGGGATATGATA
>CAIMOS010000290.1 GCA_903843135.1 uncultured Ignavibacteriales bacterium
AGGGAATTATAGATTCCATAAAAACGTAAGTTTAATAATCGCGGTAATCGGTAATAATCAGCTTCGGTAAAACAAGATAAATTGTTGCGCGGATAAAATTATATTGACAAATTAATAAAAATATTTATATATTCGCTTTATCAATTATTGGAATGAGATATGCTGTATCCTTTCAATTCTATCTTATAATTCATCATTCGCATCATTATATTATCGGAGTTACTAATGAAAAAACTTTCAGTTCTTTTTCTTTTTGTTTTTTGTGCGTCTATGTCTTTTGCTCAATTCCAATCAACGAACAAGACTTTCGGTGCGGTTATTGGGTTCGGAGGCGTCGGTTTTACCGGAGAAGGCGCTCTGCCTATAGGTGTAGAATATATGTTCTATAAATGGGACGATAAGTTGAATATAGGTGCATATGGCGGCTTCGCGTCAACATCAACGGAGTTTATTTCCGGAACCGCAACTTATACAAATATACTTGTGGCTGCTACAGGCAATTATCATTTTTCGCCAGGCGAAAAATTTGATCCTTTCGCAGGAGTTTCCTTGGGTTATATCATTGCTTCCAGCTCTTGGGAATCTAAAGCCGGCTTTGGAAACACAGATTTGTCGGTTTCAGCGGGTGGTTTACTTTATAGCGGTCACGCCGGATTCAATTATTGGATGAGCAATAGCTGGGCAGTCCAGGTACGTGTTGGATTGCTGCCATACGTTGGCGCCGGTGTTCTTTTCAATATGTAATTTAATTTTTTTATTAAGGCGGACTTAGTGCCGCCTTTTTCATTTTATAAGGATGCTGCTATGAAAAAAAATCTTTTAGTTCTCTTCCTATTAACCGCACTTATCGCCTTCAACGGCTGCAAGAAGGACGATAACCCGGTCGCTCCGGGAGGGGGCACAAATACCGGCAACAACTCCGGCCAGCCAATGCCAAAATTTGATACTCTCTCAAATTATAACGGTGTTTTAGCTTCCATTCAGTATTCGATGGATCTTTTTCCTGGTATCCCCACAAATATTGCCATGGCATTTGCACAGTTCGGTACGACAACGACTGTTTCTGCAGGGACCGTATCATTGAACAGCAATGATATTCCGGCTACAACTTCAGGCAATACTGTTTTGTATATGATCCCATCAACTACTAATCCTACTGCTACACTTTCTAATGTTAATTTTAACGGAAGTAATCATACCTGGACAGTCGGGGGCAGTTCCGCCGTATCGGCGTTCACTGCAAGCGTTACAAGTGTTTCGTCATTTGATCTGACTTATCCGACAACTACCACAACCCATTCAAAAGCCAACTCTTTAGCTGTGAACTGGAGTGGCAGTAATTCGAATAATAAAGTGATGATTGTTATGGCCGGAACTGCGGGAGCGGGAAGTTATTCAACTGCTGAACTTTCTGATAACGGAAGTTATACGATTCCTTCCGCGAGCCTGGCAGGTTTCAGCGGGGCTGTTATGCTGCAGGTCGTTAAATACCGTTATAACGTTGCAACAGCCGGTGGTAAATCCTACGTTCTGATGAGTGAAGTTATAAAACAAGTTACATTTAATATCAATTAAATTTATGATATCGCCTCATTCCCGGAAGAGTGGGGCGATATTAAATATATAACTTATAGACCATCCTGACATTCCTTCCGGCTTCCGGTAAAATTGCTTTCAACCGGGAGAGATGATTCCGGTACTCAGTGTTCAGCAAATTCTCTAGATTTATATTTAGGCTGCTTAAATGGCCCCAGAATTGCATCGTTGACTGATATCCGGCATTAATGATGAAATACCCCTTGGTAGGGGTCTCGTACTTATCCACTCTATTCTGTCCATTCGCGCAATCTATTTCGAAATTCACACCCTGAGTACCGAACTTGAAATTCAATTCTGTTTTTAACCGAAGCGGCGGAATTGCCGGTAGGGGAGATCTGGTCTTCTGATAGTATCCTTCTGTATAACTCGCCGAAACATTTAAAAACATATTGTG
>CAIMOS010000291.1 GCA_903843135.1 uncultured Ignavibacteriales bacterium
CAAGCGACCGAACGTGTGCATATGTTCATACATATGAACATTGTTAAACATAAATAATATTAATTATATAGTCAAGAAAAATTTACAATTTCTCAAAATCCGGCCCGGATCCTGTACTTTACCGCGTTAAAATTATTTGAGGACTTATTAGGATAAATACAACCTCCTTTTGACAATAATCGCGGTTGGGGTTGAGTTTTACGCGAAAAAGAGGTAAAATATTTTCTAGAAGAGTCAAGATTTCTCGAAGTATTCTTGACAATCGTGGTTTTCTATCGTATATTTTCTTAGGTTGTTACGAAGAAGAAAAATTCGGCGGGGAAGATTATATCTACAGCCCGCAATTCCGGATTTTGAAAATCATCCGGTAATTAATTAGTTACAAATTATCCGGCCCGGGCAAAAAGCAAAGTTGCCGGGCAGATATATTAATTGTAATCAGAAAGGAAAAGTAATGCAACAAACGACAAGACGTTCAGACAATAAAAAAAAAGATGGGAACGATTCTCGATAAAGACGTTGTAAAAATAATCAAAGAACGTGCTTTGAAGGAAGGCAGGACCATCAGCGACATTATTCAGGAAGCGGTATTAAAATATAACGATACTGATATTGCCGGACTTGAAATACGCCGTAAAGCAGCAAAAAATTTCTGCTCACGACCCTTTAATCTGAAGACCGCCGAATTAGATGAGTTGATGCGGGAGGATTATTACGAAGTATGAATCTGCTAACAATCCCCTCCGGCCAATTAGCGCTTATTGATGCGAACATTTTTGTTTATGCTAACCACCGGTCATCAGCACAATGCGAAATACTGCTTGAACGGTGTGCAAACAATGAATTGACCGGGGTACTCACCACACACATCCTGGCGGAGACTATGCACGTTTTAATGCTTGCAGAAGCACGGGACCTTGGACTTATCACATCAGGAAACCCCGCCAAACAATTAAGTGAAAAACCACACCTTATCAAATCTCTAAACAGGTATGAATTTTTAATCAGGGATTTATTAACAATAGGATTGCAGCTGGAACCGCTTCAGCGTGAAGATTTCATTACGGCGATCTCTATACAGCGGCAATACGGCCTCCTGACGAATGACGCTCTCTTTATGGCCGTTGCTGCACGGTTAAGAATCAACGCTGTTGCGTCCGCCAATCATAATTTCAAAAAAGTACAGGGGATAACTCATTATTCGCCTGATGATTTGAAAGAATAACAGTTTATAATTAGCCCACAAATTGACGAAAGCATTGAGTTCGCTAAGCAGGCGGAAGCGCTAATGTAATTGTTTCTTTAATAAAAATCTTCCTTTGACTTTGTCATTCCCCTTTTTTGCTGCTGCTGTGAACCTGCCTTTATAAAAAAATATGATTTTATCAAGTTGGAAAATATATTCTTTGTGCTGTAATTGTACCGCGAATTATTTTTATTTAGGATTATGAACATACCACTAGTAATTTCACAGGCACTGAGCCTCAGACAAAACCAGGTTGATGAAGTCGTAACAATGCTCGAAGAAGGCGCGACAATTCCGTTTATCGCGCGATACAGAAAAGAAAGAACAGGCGGACTCGATGAAGATGTTCTGCGCGAGATCGAGGACAAACTGAATTATTATAAAATTCTGGAAGAAAGACGGGAAACGATACTTAAGAGCATCGAAGAGCAGGGAAAACTTACCGATGAACTCAGGGCCAAAATAGAGGCCTGCGTAAGGCTGCAGGAGCTTGAAGATCTTTACCTCCCTTACAAACCCAAGAGAAAAACACGCGGCACTATCGCGAAGGCAAAAGGACTGGAACCTCTCGCTCTTTTTATTCTCGAGAACCCTTTATTCTCCGGTGACTTCGAAGCAAAACTGGCGGAGTTTATAAATGAAGAGCTCGGTGTTAAAAACATAAAAGAAGCCCTGCAGGGAGCAAAAGATATAATTGCAGAAATGATCAGCGACAGCGCCGATGTCCGTAAAGCTGTTAGAGAGTTCCTCGCCGAACAGTCTTCCGTCGAATCGCTGAAAGCAAATGAAGAAGAAATAGAAACGCAGAACCTGAAGCTTAAGGAAAAGGAAAAGAAAGAAGTTTATTTAATATATTATGACTTCAGGATTGAAATCACAAAGCTTAAACCCTATCAGATACTCGCTATGAACCGCGGCGAGCAGGAAGGCTTTCTGAAGATAAATCTTCTTGCCGATGATATAGTGGCACACTCATTAATTAAAAGAGCATTCTTTGACTACGCGGAATCTTTCTTTATGGATATCCTGATGGATACCGTTGCCGACTCATACAACAGGCTTATATTCCCTTCCGTTGAACGCGAAGTGCGGAATGTCCTTTCAGGATCCGCTGACCTGCACGCAATAGAAATTTTCGCCAGCAATCTGCGCCAGCTGCTTCTGCAGCCCCCCTTCTCGGATAAAACTATTATGGGAATTGATCCGGGATTTGTTTCCGGCTGTAAGGTCGCGGTGATAGACAAAACCGGCAAGTACATCGAAGGCGCAACCATCTATCCGCACGAACCAAAAAACAAAACAGCAGAATCGGAGAAGATCATTGCCCACCTCGCGAAAAAATATGAAGTTGACCTGATAGCTATCGGCAACGGGACCGCAAGCCGCGAGACAGAGTTTCTTGTTTCAGAAATTATTAAGCGGAACAATCTTACCTGCCATTACCTGATCGTGAATGAAGCAGGCGCTTCTGTTTATTCCGCGTCCGAAACTGCAAAGAAGGAATTCCCCGATCTTGAAGCGAGCCAGCGCGGCAACATCTCGATCGCACGTCGCGTTCACGATCCGCTTGCGGAACTCGTTAAGATCGATCCCAAATCCATCGGCGTCGGCCTGTATCAGCACGATGTCGACCAGAAACTTCTGTCAAAGAAACTTGATGACGTCGTTGAAAGCTGCGTGAACTTTGTCGGTGTTGACGTTAATACCGCTTCCGCTTCGCTGCTTACTTATGTCTCCGGGCTGAATAAACGCATTGCCGAAAACATTGTAAAATACCGCGAGAAGAAAGGGAGTTTTAAAAAGCGCGAAGAGCTTATGGAAGTGTCCGGGCTCGGCGAAAAAGCTTTTGAACAGTCAGCAGGCTTCCTCCGCATTCCGAACGCTGAAAATCCTTTCGACAACACCTTTATTCATCCCGAAGCATATCAGGCAACAGATAAACTTCTTAGCTTATTTAATATCGGGAAAGACAATCTTAAAGAAGCGGGCCCGCTGTTAGATTTTTTTATTTCAAAAAAAGGTTTTTCCAAAGTTGCAACCGAAGTTCAGCTGGGTGAACCGACACTGAAAGATATAGTTGAAAACCTTAAACGCCCCGGAAGAGATCCGCGCGAGGATATGCCTAAACCGATACTAAGAAGCGATGTCCTTAAAATGGAAGACCTGAAAGAAGGGATGAAGCTGAAAGGCACTGTGCGTAACGTTGTTGATTTCGGCGCGTTTGTGGATATAGGAGTTAAGCAGGACGGCCTTCTTCACGTTTCGCAGATTGCGGACCGCTACATAAAAAACCCGCTCGATCTTCTGAATGTCGGCGACATTATTAACGTGCGGATCATTTCACTTGACATAACGAGAAAAAGAATATCCCTGAGTATGCGGGAAGAAAAGTAAAACCAGAGCGCCGGATTTATGAACGGGATTTGTCTTCGTCCCGTTCTTTCAATATCTGGACCGGGATTACGATCAGATGCGTGAGAGTATGATCTATGGTAAATCGCTCCCTTTCGATGATCTGATAAAAAGAATTTTGGAGCTCAGACTCAGAATTAATTCCAACAAATATTAGAACTCCGCTTCTTTATACTTTCGCGAAAAGCACCAAATAATTATTGCCGTACTTTTTCTCGCATCCGGGACAATAGGCATAATGCACCATATAGTCTTTTGCCTTCATTCCCTTTGCCGCAAGGTAAGCGTTTGTTTGCCTAATGAATTTTGGAACTGAGTTGAACCCTCCGGAATACGCTTTTCCGATATAAGAGCCGGATAAAAACGTGTTCTCCCGGCCCTTAACAACTCCTTTAACCGATAAATATATTTCCGATCTGAAAGCCCCCGGATCGCGGAAGAGTATGAGTGTTTCTGCTTTATTTTCTTCGGCGGCGTTCGAATCCTCCGCTGCCTTCAGCATCGCCCGTATCTTCTTCCCGATCATCGGGGGAAAGGGGATGTGGAACAGCGTGGGTATGGTCTCTTTAACAAAAGGCTTGTTGTCCCATTGGAATTCCTTCTCGTCCCATCTGGACGGATCGAATTCAGGGCAGCACTCATCGGTTTTTGACTGATGTTCCATAAGAATACCTGAAAAGTATTTGTTGTTGTGCATAACTTATGAAGAAGACATTAAAGAGAAAATCTAAAAATGTGTCTCATACACTTTAAAATTAAAAAGCCGGGCGATTAACTTCACACCCGGCTTTTAGTTTTACGAACTATTTACTAATCAACTACCTTGAATAAATTTTGCCTGTTACGCGGTAACCCGCTTTACTTAAATACCAGTCTTTATACTGCAGCGCGCTGCTCTCCGCCCAGGGCCCGAAGTAATTATACGAACTTGTGATCTGGGCTTTCTCAACAGGATAATCAAAAGACTCCGTGAAGTTTACTGCCCACGGAAGATTCTTTGAAGATTTGTAATACCCGCCCGGTGAGAGGAGCGATCTGTCGTCATCTTTTCCGAAGTATGAACGGTCGGCGAGGTCTGTCGGATCGATTCCCTTCAGGTGCACTTCTTTTCCGCGCACCTTATTAACTATAATAAACGGGTTATAAGGCGCGGTCCCCAGATCAGTCTTATTAACCGGCGCAGAAAAAGATATTTTTAAACTTACTGTTTTGGGTTCATAATAAGCCAGGCCAGGGGTGGTATTTACCGTAATACCTCCGGCGTTGAGCACTTTGTACGGATTGTCAAACGCGATAATCACAGCCTTGCTGTTTCCGGACTCTGTGCCGTTCGCGTTCAGCGTAATATAGCCTTCCGTTAATCTCTGGCCCGTAACCGAGGTGATTGCTGATGATGCGGCATTCAAAGCCAGTCCGAACGCATTAATATAACTTCCTCCGACGGCGCGTATTTTCAGGTCTGTAAATATTTCCACGACTTTATTCTGGGCATTGGTTACCGTATTAAAATTGTAATCAACAACTAAGTCGTTGAAATCATAATCGCCCTTTGCCGGCCACAGGTCCTCAAACGCCAGCGTTCCGAAAGTGTTTTTTGCGGGGGAGTAATTATTAAACGCGCGGAGCGGATCTGTTTTAAATTCATCGAAAATATCAGTAACTCCGTCTTTGTCCGCGTCTGCGGCGCTGTCGAGCGGCGCTACGTTACTCGTAACTATCGCGTTGAACGGATTGGCGGACACATAAAAAAGCAGATCGTTAAAATCATTATCACAGCCCGAAACGTCTCTTTTTATATCCTCAAAACCCACGATATATCTGTCATTTGCGTCATCATAGAGCATTACGTTATGCTGCTTTAAAGTTGAATTTGTTTCAGGATTTAAGTTGGGGTGCGAGAAAAATCTCCAATTGCCGTCGGTAATTACATTCCCGCCGCCGTATCCGTTAGCGAGCAAAAACCACCCGATCGATGTATTAGCGCCGAAATTTCCGATCTTAACTTTGTCGCCGCTGTATAACCCGCCGCCGCTTCCGTTAAAAGACCCGTTCGGGAAAATTATGGTCATACTTTGCTCAATTTCCGCGATAGTTGCAGGCGGGTTGTTTTTGTCAAATGTGTAATAACCCAGAACATTCCTGTAGCCGGCGCCTTCGTGAACAAAGGTAACATAGACTTCGCAGGTATCCTGAATAATAACATTGGTCTGAACATTTTCAAGATATTGCGGGTGATGTGTCGGCAGCGCCCTCTGTTCCGGAAGCGATGTATTAATATTGTTTAACAGAGAAACCGGAATTACATCTCTGACGGGCAGAAGATAATGCGGCACTCCGTTGCTGGTCCAGGTTCCGAGTGTTTTGTATGTGGTTAATATTTCCGATTGCCCGCCCGATTTTGCGAGTTGCGTTATCGCCGGCTTATTGTAGGTATAATCCGCAACTGTGCCCAAAACGGGTATGCTGATTTCAGAGGGAAGGCCTATGAAATCGGTGACCAGGCAGAGGCTGTCCTGATAACCGGGAACCGTTATTACAGTGCTGATGTTGCCGGAAACGTCAGACGCAATCGTTTCCATATATACTCCGCCGGAGGAGGGCGTGCCCTTAAAAATCTTTATTGGAACCCCTGACATTGCCTCTCCGGCCGGCGTCTGTACTTTAATGTTTAAGGTGATCTCTTTCGAAGTGGGAAAATTGAACGTCGGACTGACCGTCAGCTGTTCCATCGACTTAACGACCGGCACGGGCTGGGTTACGTCATTCGATTCTTTACAGCCGGCAAAAAACACGACTGAAAGAACAATTAAAAATACAGCAGATAAACTTTTCATAAACTCCAAATATTGTTTTACTCAAAAGATAATTTTATAGTCGCGGAAAAAATCGGATTTTCGACGAAACCGGTATTTTTATCGATTAATCGCCGTTTTTGGCTTACGTTGAAATCATCTTATGAACGGGGTTTCTCTGTTTTGGGGTTAGTACCTGCAATTAGGTGTGAGTTTTTCCCGCAATTGAACTAATCCACACGGGACTGCGAAAATTTAAATCCGGAAGGGTTATTGCGCCAGGGGAAGTGTAAAATAAAAAGTGGTACCTTTGTTTACTTCAGTTTCGAAACGGATTGAGCCACCGTTCTTTTCAATATATTCTTTAGCCAGGATGAGTCCGAGGCCGGTACTCGATTCGCCATCCGTTCCTTTCCGCTTAATTTCTTTTTCCATAGTAAAGAGATTTTTTGCGATTGTTTCCGGAATGCCAATACCCGAATCACTCAGCGAAATCTCGGCAAATTTATATCTCCGTGAAGCGTTTATTACTATTTTTCCGTTCCTTGGAGTGAATTTGACGGCATTAAAAAACAAATTTCTCAGAACCGAATTTATCATCTGCGGATCGGCGCATATCATCAGGTCTTTCGGGATATTGTTGGTTACCTCGAGGTTCTTCTCGGCTATCTTTTCTTCATTAAGGCCGATCACCGAATCTACGGATTTACGGATCATATGGTTTTGCGAAAGTATCTGCATGTCTTTTCTCTGAAGCAGCGCCCACTCAAGAAGATTTTCGAGCAGATCATAGAGGCGTTTAACCATAGGATAAAGCCTTTCGCCTGATTTCATTATTATCTGCATATCAGATTCCTTCACGGCGTGGGTGAACATCTCGGAGAAACCGAGCAACCCGTGGAACGGACTCCTTAGATCGTGAGCGATAATCGAGAACAATTTGTCCCTTTCGGATAATAACTGCGTCAATTCTTCGTTTTGCTTTTTAATTTTGTTTTCTGCTTCGATGCGGGCGGTTACGTCGCGGGCGGTGCAATAGTAAAGGTCGAAAAAAGGAATAACTTTCCATTCGAAGAAACGCTGTTCGTCGTTTTTATTGCGGTATTGTGTTACGATTCCCTGCGGTATTGATTGCGGTAACTGTGAAAATTCTCTTAATTCCTTCTGTACAGCTTCAAACTCCTGGGGTTGTATGTAATCCAGAATCGAGGAACCTTCCAGTTCAGATGAATTGAGGCCCATAATATCTTCCCAGATTTTATTGACCTTAATAAACTTCCCCTGCGAATCCGTTATCGCGAGCAAATCACCGGAAGATTCAAAGAATAATTCGAAATGTATGCTATTTAAAATTGTTTGCGGAGACATATAACAAACCGTCTGAACAAATCGGAAAGGGGGAAACATTCCGGCGTATTAACAAACCACATAATCCGCAATAATGACATTATATTGATTAAGGAACCTGATACGGGCATTAATAATGGTGAAAGTAATCCTATGAAGAAAAAAACTTGAGTTATCGTACAAACAAAGATACTGAATATTGTGCCTAATATGCAATTAATGCCGGAAGGCCGCGTCTGTCTGCTTCCTCTGTCTACTCCCGCATTAACGGCGATCAAATAAATACGAATGACTGAAAAATGGCGGCCCCAATAAGTCAAAGGAATTGTTTAACTTAAGAGTTCAATTATTCAAAAATAGTTCGTTTCAGAAGAAATGCCCGTAGAAAAGAAAAAAGAAAATATTGAAGAAAAGCTAAAACCGTTCAAGGAGATTGAGGTCGACGGAAGAGGGCTGGACGAGGTGCTGGATGATTTTATTCTCGCGCTTAACAACAGCGATCTGGACAGCGCCAAAGCTGAAAAATATTTGCGGAGATACTCTTTTGCCCCTCTCTTTTCGCTTATCGCCGGCGTTTTACTGATTGGGTTTGCTGCCGTCATAATTTTAGTACCGCTGCCAAAGTATCTCGAAGTGAAAACCCTGTTTTATTTTAATCCGAACGATGGGATTACGGTTTCTGATTTAGTCGGCGGGGTAGTACTGTTCGCCGGCATTATAATCTCAGTGACAGGAATGTCTTCCCGTAAACATTATTAAAAACGCCGGAAGCAGCTACTTCTTATGCTTTACCGGCAGCACGTATTCAAATAATCTTCCGATCTCTTTCTTAATTCTTTTTCCAAAAGCTTTTGCAAGGCTTCCGTCTGCCATCAGCCTTCTTGCGCTGGTCCATATACGGGCCCGGTTATTGTTTACCAATTTGATTTTTCCGATACCGGCAAGGGTCATTGCCATCCATCCGTCTGACCATTTTGGGCGGGTTGTGTTGAATCCGCCGACTTTCTTACCGTCCGCTGTTCTGAAAGCAAAGTTTGCGCCTCCAACATTGAGATACTGCCTGCGCATATTGCGGAGCGTGAACAACGATTCGGCTATGATCTCGTGAAATCCGAGTGCGGTTCTCCCGGACCCCTCCGGCGGAATAAATGAATAACGCCCGTAAACACAGCTGACGGAACTGTCCTCAAGCGCTTTAACCATCGTCTCTATCCACTCCGGGGGATAGTAAGAGTCGCCGTCGGCACAGAGGTGGTATTTCCCTTTCGCGCGCTCAAGCCCCGCCTGCCGCGCAAAACTGATCCCCTTCTTTTCCACAAAGATGCTCAGAGCGCCGCATTTATCAAGCAGTTC
>CAIMOS010000292.1 GCA_903843135.1 uncultured Ignavibacteriales bacterium
AACGAACTCGATATCGCGGAGGATTATTTAACCACAGAGTAAACGGAGGTAACACAGAATTCTCAGAGGTTTATGAGAGATTCTCTGTGTTCTCCGTGTAAACCTCTGCGCCCTCTGTGGTAGAACGAACTCGATATCGCGGAGGATTATTTAACCACAGAGTAAGCGGAGATAACACTTAGTAGGTGTCCTGATTAACGCGATAAATATTTAACGTAGGGTCGTAAAGGTGAAATAAGGATCGGACCAGGGGGAAGCGCCGTTTGAATTGTTTGAAGCCACTCGCCAGTAGTATTTTGTGCCGGCGCTCAGTCCGCTGATTACCATCACGGTATCGGTTAAAGAATTATTTGAATACTTCAGATAATCAAATGCTGTAGTCTTAGAAACCTGCAGCGAATAACCTGAAGCGCCTCGCACCCGCGACCACCGGAGTGTTGGCGTAACCGCAACACCTGTATCATTATTTACCGGACTCAGCATCTCAGGTACAGCCGGAGTAACCGAAGCTTTATACTGAAGCGAGAAAACTCTCGAAGAAAATGTGCCGACAAAACGGCTCGGGCGGCGCGTTACACCCGGATTAGCAAGCGCGAAAAGTAGAGTATCGCCGGAAATTTTATAAATACCAAGCGATTTAGTCCCGATATCCGTCGCATCCCAGCCGGATGTAATATTAAAATCAAGCGTTTTGAATCCGTCAGCAGTGTCCAGAACAATGTTTCCTCTATACCACATTACGGGATATGTTGACGATAAACTCGCGTTTTTTCCCGTAACAACAAATTCCCAGGAGCCAGCCGCACCTGAAATCTCCACACCCGCCCATTTCCCCTCAAGTTCAGTTATAACCTGCTGCGCCTCCGGTTCCGTTGAGCTTTTTTCTTTACAGGAGAATGAAATTACCGAGACCAACAGAGACGCCGCAAGAATAAAATGGAGGCTGCTTTTATTCACGGAGAAATAGTTAAATGGCATTTATACTTGTACTTAGTAAGGAATATGAAATTATTTTCTTTCGATCACTACTGCGCCGCGGAAATCGCCCGCTTTATAATTGCGCGCTTTATCGCCGGGATAGAATTCGTTTATCTTTTTTAATGTTTCGGGATTTATCTGCTCTTCGCTTCCGTGGCACTGAAGGCACGGCGCGCTGACTTTAATCGGTGCCGCAAAGAATTTATTCGTAATTGTATTTGCGGGCGCGGCATTGTTCTCTGCGGTTTCCATCTTCAGCAATAAATTCGTTTCACTTTCGTTCCGCGGTGCGTTTTTGGGGTTCCGGTTTTTCAGCGATATCCTTCGTATTTCCACTCCATATTTCTTCCCGATTTCAGCGGTGAGTTTCAGCGCTGTATCCGAGCAGACCGAAACCGCTCCCGGCGCACCCCCTTTTTTCAGTTCACCCAGCAGAATCCCCTGAAGTGTTGAGGAGAATTCCTGCGCGATCTGTTTGAACTCAGATTTGGCGGTATCATTTTGCGAAACCGGCTGTTTATCCTGGGCAGGTGAAAATACTGGAACCGACAGAAGCAATAGAAGTATCAGGTATTGAATTTTATTCATTTTCATTTGATCCGGTTTGTTTTCTATAATAAACTTTCAAAATACAGATAAAATATTTCTTTTTTAAGCAATGATTGCCAGTTGTCAATTAATAATGCATCCCTTTTAATTTCTCTTTAAATTGTTTATTTTCATATCAAAAATTATACCAATGTTTGGCAAGAAAGTTATATCCGTCGATGAAATTTTGGTCAATACCGATGTATTGTCCTCAAAATTTCAATGTGACCTGGACCGGTGCAAAGGTGCCTGCTGCACGATCGAAGGGCCAAACGGCGCTCCGCTGCTTGAAGAGGAAATTCCGGAGATGGAAAAAAACCTCGAAATTGCCAAATCATATCTCCCGGCAGAACACCTGGAGATTATTAAAGGGAAGGGGTGGTATAAAAGGCAAATGGGAGCTTATTTCACAAGCGTGTTTAAGGACCGCGCGTGCGTCTTCGTTTATTTCGATAACGGCATCGCCAAATGCGCTTATGAAAAGGCTTATTTTGAAGGTAAATCCGATTTCAGGAAACCTGTTTCGTGCCATCTGTTCCCGATCAGAATTTCGAATTTCGGCGGAGAAATTGTCAGGTACGAACGGAGCGATGTTTGCGAACCGGCGATTGAAACCGGTGAAGCAAACCAGACGAAGATGATTGATTTCTGTAAAGAAGCTTTGATCCGGTACTTCGGTGAAACCTGGTATAAAAAACTAACTGAAACAAAATTAAAATAACTAATTAAATAAATGCTTTCTCTTTCTCAAAAATTACTTCAGCAGCAGAAACTGACCCCGCAGCAAATTCTGTATCAGAAACTGCTGCAACTGAATACTCTTTCACTTGAACAGAGGATCAAGACAGAACTGGAGATCAATCCGATCCTGGAAGAAGCTATAGATATGGAATTGAAAGAGGAGGACTTAAAAGAGGAAGTTGAAATTTCTTCATCGGATGATGAGGAGCAGGAAGCCGCTCCTGATACCACCGACGATGAATTCTCGGTTGAGGATTATCTTAATGACGATGATTACTACGATGAAACCCCCGGCAAGCCGAGCCAGCACGAAGAAGAAAGTTTTCAGCCGATAGCCCCGCACAGGGAATCGCTCCGCGAAAAACTTCTCGAACAGCTTCATATGTATGACTTCAGCGAGAATCTTATGATGCTGGGTGAAGAACTTATCGGGAACCTTGATGATGACGGTTACCTGAACCAAGACCTTAAAACGATGGTTGATGACCTGAATATGTTCCAGCATCTTGATATTAAAATAGAAGATGCGGAAACTGTTTTGCATACGATCCAGGGGCTTGAACCTCCCGGACTTGCCTGCCGAACTTTGCAGGAATGCCTGATTGTTCAGGCGAAGCATTCTTCGTTCGATCCTTATTATACTTATCTCGCCGCCGAAATGCTTGAAAAGCATTTTGACCTTTTTATGCAGAAACGATACGATCTTCTGAAGAATAAAATGAACCTCAGCGATCATACGCTTAAGGTAATGCTTGAGATTGTGCACCGGCTCAATCCGAAACCGGGCGAAGGCAACATCGAATCCGCGGAACTTAATCAAATCACCCCCGATTTCCTCGTGGAGCGCGAAGGCGATAATTTTGTGATTACACTTAATGACCGCAATATGCCTTCGGTTGTTCTCAGCCAGCCTTACCTTGATATGCTGAAGCAGAACCGCGGCAAGAAAAAGATAAACGAGCGGGAAAAAGAGGTGCATAAGTTCCTGCGTGAGAAGTACGAATCGGCAAAGTGGTTTATCGCATCGCTCGCGCACCGCCGCGATACGCTGCTTAAGGTTATGCGCGCGATCGTTGAATACCAGTACGAGTTTTTTGACAAAGGCCCCGCGCATATGAAACCGCTGATCTATAAGACCATCGCCGGTGAAATCGGGATCGATATTTCAACGATAAGCAGGATAGTCAACGGTAAATTTGTGCAGAGCATACAGGGTATACACGAACTTAAATATTTTTTCAACGAAGCGATAACCACGCAGTCCGGCGAAGAAGTTTCCAACCGCCAGATAAAAGAACGGATCAAGGAACTCATCGATAACGAGAATAAGAAAAAACCGATGAGCGATGAGGAAATTGCGGGGATAATAAATAAAGAAGGAGTCCACCTGGCAAGAAGGACCGTGGCCAAGTACAGGGAAAGCCTCCGTTACCCGATCGCACGCCTCAGAAAAATAGTTTAGCCTGTAATTATGGAGAGCAGTTTAATAACCGATATTATCGTGATTGTCGGGTTAAATCTGCTTTTTGCCGCACCTCATTCGATCTTAGCTTCAAACCGGCTTAAGTCCGCTGTCGCGGGAAAGTTTCCGGGATTTATGCCCTTCTACCGGCTGGCATATAACGCAATATCCCTTATTTCCATTTATCTCCTTGTGCGTTTTGCTCCGCGGCCCGATATTATTATATACAAAATAGAATCTCCGCTGCGTTATTTTATCTTTGCGCTTCAGGCTTTTGGAATATCAGGGTTTCTTTATACTTTGTGGTATTTTGACGGATCCGAACTGCTCGGATTAAACCAGGTGATACGGAAAATGAAAGGGAGGTATGATGTAAACTCCCTTGATGAAGAATCCAGACTGATGGTGAAAGGCCCGTACAGGTACAGCCGGCATCCCCTTTATTTTTTCTGCTTCTTTATAACGCTCGCCTGGCCCAAAATGGATTTGTTTTATTTTATAACCGCTGTTTCTTTTGTCGCCTATTTTTATATCGGCTCTGTTTATGAGGAGCGCAAACTTGTCGAAAGATTCGGTGATGATTACAGGCGATACCAGGCGTCTACGGGCAGAATTTTCCCAAAACTGAAAAGCCTCATAAAATAAAATGAAAACGCGTTCATTGTTATTGGCGCTCCTTTTCATAACAAATCTAAACACTACCTCCAACGCTCAAAGCGCCGATTCATCCAAAGTAAGTTACTCTAAACTCACTTCCGTTGTGCTTGCTACAGCCGGCGCGTTTTATTACGGGCACGTTTTCAATACTAATATGTGGTGGAAGGGGGAGAAAAGCAGGTTTCATCTTACCTGGAAAGAAGACTGGACATACGCGCTCGGATCAGATAAGTTCGGACATTTCTACTTTCCGTATATGGCGACGAACATCTACTCCGATGTGCTAAACTGGTGCGGTGTTGACGGGGAGAAGTCACTCTATTACTCATCAGGTGTCGCATTTGCTTACCAGACTTATGTTGAAATAAAGGACGGATTTTCTAAACAATGGGGATTTGCGTTCGGAGATTTTGCGGCAAACACGCTTGGCGCGGCTTATCCTTTATTGCAGAACAAATATCCCGAACTGCAGAATTTCAGGTTCAAGATAAGCTATTACCCGTCGCCTCGTTTCCGCAACAACTCTCACACAACCATTATCGATGATTATGAAAGCACTTATGACTGGCTCAGCATCAACATCCGGCATTATCTTCCGGAGGAAGTGAAAAAGTATTATCCGTCTTTTGTGAATATCGCAATCGGCCATTCTGTCAAAAAACTTGATCTCGCAGAAGGAGGGAACCACGAGTTTTATATCGGACTTGACTGGGCCTTTGAGAACATAAAAGATGACTGGGGGATACTAAATACAGTCAGGCGTATGTTTAGTTTTTATCACCTCCCCGCCCCGGCGGTTAAAATTTATCCGGATGTGATCTGGTATGGATTAAAATATTGATTTTTAAATCATCCAGCTGAATGAATTATTTATGATATATTTAAAGTAAATTTGTGTTTTATTTATATAATAATAAACCGAAAAATGATCTTTAAGTTAGGAGAACTATTCAGCGGACCAGGAGGAATTGGATTAGCCTCTAAAAACGCTCAAATTAGAACAAAATCAGGAAAGTATGCCATTGAACATGTTTGGGCTACAGATTATGATAAGGATTCCTGCCGCACATTTAGGGAGAATATATGTCCTGATAAACTTCATACTGTAATCTGTAAAGATATTCGTAAACTGGATTTCTCATTATTAAAAGAAATTTCGGAAATAGATGCGCTAGCTTTTGGGTTTCCCTGCAATGATTTCAGTATGGTTGGTGAGAGACGGGGTATTGATGGAGTGTTTGGACCTTTATATTCTTATGGCGTTAGGGCACTAGAATATTTCAAACCCAAATGGTTTTTAGCAGAAAATGTTGGTGGATTAAAAAATGCAAATCAGGGTAAAGCCTTTGGACTTATTTTGA
>CAIMOS010000293.1 GCA_903843135.1 uncultured Ignavibacteriales bacterium
AACCTCCCCTTTAATAACAAGGGGAGGAGCTTTATACTTATTGCTGTTTTTCGCAGAATTTTTTTTTATAACATAAGAGAATGAAAGAAAGGGAGACACGGAGATTTCAAGAGCTTTGAAAGGATATGCGGAACCCGGGCGGGCTCCGCATAATTAAAAAACTATTTATTTAGAGCCACCGCGTTTTCGAGCAGCACACTGTATGCGTAACCGTAACCGAAATCCTTATCGAGAGCTATCTTGCCTTTTAAAGTAACAACAGCGCCTTCAGAAAATTCCTGATCAGTTGTGACGGTCAGGTCAAATTTATCGCCGGCCGCGGTGCCGTCCTGAATGTGGATCCAGTTGCGGTCCATAATTCCGTTATTAACTTTTACGATTTTACCCGCGATAACGACTTCTTTGCCTGAGAATTTTTTAGGATCGGATAACAATTCCTGAACGGTAACTCCGCCGGCAGCTTTTTCAACTTTAACATCCTGCTTCGCAAGTTCCGGTTTTACGGGCTGATTGCCCATCGCTGATTTAGCTTCCTTCTGAGCGGCGACAGGGGACACATCACTGATCTCCTGAACAAAAAGAAGAGTTTCAAATGTCTTTTTGAGTTCGGGGCTTGTGAAATTTTTCATCTCCATAGAGCCGCGGTAATAAAGTATCTGTCCCTCTTTCGCGTCTCTTTTAGTAACCGCCATCCAGTATTCTTTATCATCTTCTTCAACCCGGAGATAAGTATACTGGCTGACCTGGGTAACTTCTAATACTTTAACTTTTTTTACACCGGCCGCAGCTAACTGCTCGGCTTCTTTTTTCTCCTCTTCGCTTTTTCCGCATCCGGCAAAAATCATCAGCGCCGCAGCGAAGATCAATAGCTTCTTAGTCATTTAATCTGTCCGTATTTATACATTAAAAATTTGAGTGGTTAATATAGCAGAAAGGGGGGGTACGAATCAACGGGGAAATTTCGATAGTTAAAAGTTAAAAGGTAAGAGTGAAGGGTTAAGAGTTAAGAGTGTAATAACAGGAATTACCTGCGGAATAGCTATTTTTAATACAATTTTAAAACTCATTTCATGATGTATTTTCGAATTGAATATAAAATATCACATCCTGAACTGCCCTATAAGATTTTGTTAAACATTCCTAATCTTATTATCTTATAAGTTTATAAATTTTAATACTTTATACAATGCGAGCAATAATTCCTGTTGCCGGGGTTGGCAGCAGATTAAAACCACATACCCACACTATACCGAAGGTATTGCTGAATGTCGGGGGCAAGCCGATTTTGGGGCATATACTCGATAAGCTGATCGCTGCCGGTATTGATAAAGGCACGTTCATTTACGGCTACCTCGGCGATATGGTTATGAAATATGTGGTTAACAATTATCCTGATTTTAAGTCGGATTTTGTTGAGCAGCAGTCTCTTGAGGGGCTGGGGCACGCGATATATCTGGCATCGTCCACTTTTGATGATGAAGAACTATTTATCATTCTGGGCGACACAATTTTTGATGTGGACCTTAATCCGGTCTTCGGGCGCAAATGCACTTCGCTCGGCGTAAAGCACGTGGATGATCCGGGCAGATTCGGTGTCGCGCTTCTTCACCCGGACAACAAGATAAAACAGCTTATAGAAAAACCGAAAGAGCCGGTTTCAAATCTTGCTCTGGCAGGGCTCTATTATATTAAGAATCCAAAACTGCTCGCAGAGTGCCTTGATAACCTGGTTACCAACGATATACGCACAAGAGGGGAATACCAGCTTACGGACGCGCTGCAGATGATGATTGACAAAGGGGAGAAGATGACGGTGTTCGAAGTTGACGGATGGTACGACTGCGGTAAACCGGAAACCCTGCTCGCGACAAACAGTTATTTACTGACCTCTCTGAATTTTCAGAACCATATACCCGGAGTTGTTGTTATACCTCCTGTGTATGTCGCAAAGACCGCGGTCATTCAGCACAGTGTTATCGGGCCGTACGCAACGATAGGCGAGAACGCGAAGATTACATCTTCGATAATCAGGAATTCAATAATCGGCGATAACGCTGAAATAGACAAAACAATGCTTGAGGATTCGTTGATCGGAAGCAACTCTTCGATTAAGGGAGGATTCAAACGGCTGAATTCCGGCGACTCAACAGAAATAGAATTTTATTAAAAAAATATTAAATAGTTAAAAGGATAAATAAATGTCATATCTCTTCACTTCGGAATCAGTATCCGAAGGGCACCCCGATAAAGTATGCGACGCGATCTCGGACTCAGTACTCGACGCGATTTTTGAACAAGACCCGAAAGCAAGAGTAGCTTGCGAAACTTTTGTAACAACCGGACTCGTTGTGGTCGGCGGTGAAATAACCACAGAAGCATATATTGAAGTACCTGATATAGTAAGGGCCGCGGTAAAAAAAATCGGATATACCAGCGCTGATTATAAATTTGATTCAGAATCGTGCGCGGTGCTGAACGCGATCCATTCACAGTCCCCCGATATTGCTATGGGCGTTGATACCGGCGGAGCGGGAGACCAGGGAATTATGTTCGGTTACGCGTGCGACCAGACGCCGGAACTGATGCCGATGCCGATTATGTACGCGCATAAATTAGTGAAGAGGCTTGCTGACATCCGCAAAAAACAGCTTCATCTTATGCCTTACTTAAGGCCGGACGCAAAATCGCAGGTAACAATTGAATATGATGATAACCATACTCCGCTCCGGGTTGACGCGGTTGTTATCTCAACCCAGCACAACCCCGACGCGAAGCAGAAGAAGATCAGGGAAGATGTTATCGAACACGTAATTAAACACGTTATCCCCGCGAAATTCCTCGATAAGAAAACCAAATATTATGTAAATCCGACAGGGCGCTTTGAAATCGGCGGACCGCACGGAGACAGCGGATTAACCGGACGCAAGATCATCGTTGACACTTACGGCGGATGGGCGCCACACGGCGGCGGAGCTTTCTCCGGCAAAGATCCTTCCAAGGTGGACAGAAGCGCAACATACGCCGCGCGCCATCTTGCGAAGAATGTTGTTGCCGCAAAATTAGCTAAAGAGTGCCTTGTCCAGGTGGCATACGCTATTGGTGTGGCTCAGCCAGTATCTATTTATGTTGATACAAAGGGCACCGGAATTCTGCCTGACCAGGAAATCGCGAAAATTATCAGCCAGGTTGATATGACTCCCCGCGGTATTATCGAACGCCTCAAGTTAAGAAGGCCGATATACGCGCAGACAGCGGCTTACGGCCACTTCGGCAGGAAAGAAAAAGATTTTACCTGGGAACAATTAGACCTCGTTCCTTTGTTTAAGAAATATGTATAAGCGCCATAAGCGTTAAGAATGTTCAGATAAAGATATTTTATAATAAATCAGGAAAATAATGAGTATCACCACAGATAAAGACGTAAAGAAATTACCGTATAAAGTTAAAGACATTTCCCTTGCCGAATGGGGAAGGAAAGAAATGACGCTCGCCGAAGCAGAAATGCCGGGCCTTATGACTATCAGGAAAATGTACGGCAAAGATAAACCGCTTAAAGGCGCGAGAATTGCCGGCTGCCTTCATATGACAATCCAGACCGCAGTGCTTATTGAGACGCTTATCGAATTAGGCGCGGATGTTCAGTGGTCATCGTGCAACATTTTCTCCACCCAGGACCACGCGGCCGCGGCAATTGCAGCGGCGGGTATTCCTGTTTACGCGTGGAAGGGAATGTCGCTTGAAGAGTATGACTGGTGTGTTGAACAGACTTTGTTCTTCAAAGACGGACAGCCGCTAAATATGATCCTCGACGACGGCGGTGACCTTACAAACTTAGTTCTCGACAAATATCCGGAGCTTGTTAAGGGCGTTAAAGGTATTACCGAAGAAACCACAACAGGCGTGCACAGATTATACGAAAGAGTGACCAAAGGAACTCTTCCTATACCGGCCATTAACGTTAACGACTCAGTTACAAAGTCGAAATTTGACAACAAATACGGCTGCCGCGAATCGCTCGTGGATGCTATCCGCCGCGCTACAGATATTATGCTCGCGGGTAAAGTTGCCGTTGTTGCTGGTTACGGCGACGTAGGCAAAGGCTCCGCGGAATCATTAAGCAGCGCGGGTGTGCGTGTGATCGTAGCGGAAATCGATCCTATCTGCGCGCTCCAGGCATTGATGGAAGGATATGAAGTTAAGAAACTTACAACAGCCATTCCGGAAGCTGACATTATTGTAACCGCAACCGGTAACTGCGACATCATCGGCGAAAAACATTTCCGTATGATGAAAGACAAGGCGATCGTCTGCAACATCGGACACTTTGATAATGAGATCGACGTTGCCTGGCTGAATGATAATTTCGGCAATACGAAAAACACCATCAAGCCGCAGGTTGACTTATACACTATCAATGGCAAAGACGTTATTCTCTTAGCCGAAGGCAGGCTCGTAAACCTCGGCTGCGCTACAGGACATCCTTCGTTTGTAATGTCAAATTCATTCACGAACCAGACTCTTGCCCAGATCGAACTCTGGAAGTACAGCAGCAAATACGAAAACAAAGTATATGTTCTGCCTAAGCACCTTGATGAAATGGTCGCGCGTTTCCACTTAGAGAAACTCGGCGCCGAACTCGAAGTACTTTCCGACAAGCAGGCGAAATATATCGGCGTTGAAGTTGACGGGCCGTACAAACCGGATTATTACAGATATTAATCATATCGTAATTCAGTTTAATACAACTGCATAAAAAAATCCCCTCATCTGAGGGGATTTTTATTTTAAAGATGCAGGTTTTAATTACTGCGCTGATGCTTCATTTCTGTTTTGGGATGCATCCGTTTTTCCATCGGCGGCTGTTTGTCGAAAACAACTTTCTGTTCATCGGTGAGAAGTTTGCGGATCTCGAGATGAGTTTTAATGTTGTTCTTCATAATCTTTGCGCGGAGCGGAGTTATCTCATCGATAAGTTTTAAAGCCTGATCCATTGAAGCATTATCTCCGGTGGTTACCGTTCTTAATTTTGCTTCAAGTTCATTTATACTGTTCTCAATCGGCTGATTGGTCTTATCGTTTTCGATATTCAGCTTTTTTATCTGTTCAGCCTGTTCTGTTGTCAGATCAGGGATCGGCAGCATTGGCGGAGCGGGCGGCATTGTTTTGTCCTTCATCATCATTTCGTGCGGAGCCCGGCCCGGAGGCATATTCCCTTTTTCCGGCTGTGCGAATGTGAGGGAAGCGGTCAGCATTAAGAACAATGCTGTCATTCCCGCGAAAAATTTTACTGTTTTCATTTTAGAATCCTTTCGGTTATTTGTTATAAAATTGCAGCTATTGTTAAAGGCTTTATTTCATCGGAGGCGGCGGCGGCGCCTGAATAATATTACCCGGTATCATATGCCTGCCGATATCACGCAGGAACATACGCAGTTTTTCCCGCTGATCAGGCCGGCAGATCGACGCCAGTTTTGAAAAATGTTTATATGTGCTCCGTTCCAGTTCTTCCTGCTTAAGGGATATTTGTTTTATAATTTCTTCGGCGCGCTTGCTGCTGTCTCCGTTCACGAAAACCTCATCAAAAAGACCGCTCTTTAATCCGTGTATCTCTTTAAATATTATTTCTGTTGACCGTTGGTGTTCTTTTCTCAGTTCCCTGAACTGCTCCATCTGGCCTTGTGACAATCCGAGTTCAGCGGCTATTATTTCTTCCGGCGCACCGCGCGGGGGAAGCGGCCGGTCGTGCCTTTTGTCGAAAGCGCCTAACCAGAATGTTGTTATGGAAAAAATATTCAGGACAACCAGTATCCCGATTAATATGTATAAAGTTTTTGTTTTCATAATAATTCCGTTTTAATAGTTGTATGCAGAGTAATTAACAGACGAGTAACTCTGGGCGACAGCTTTAATTAAACTTTCACGCGTTATTTCGTTTCCGGTTGATGCATTAAAATAATTAATTGCGGTGAAGGCGTTAATCGCAAGTAATAATAATATAGTTAAGACGAATGCCGGGTTTAATCTGGCGGACCAGATATTTTTATCGTCCGAAAGCCCCGCAATTTTTGAGTTCAGCCGCGTATCGAAGTATTCACTCAGCTTTGCGTCGTCTTTATTGTCCAGAAGGCCGAGTGTCTTCTTAATTTCTTCTTCTGTGTTGTATTTTTGTTTCATCATCTTCTCTTGTAATGTTAGACGATAACCTTATTAATTTCCTTCGCTGACGCCAAGTATTTCATTGTAATAACCGTAAAGCAGTTTTTGAAGGTTTTTCTTCGCTCTTGCTATAAGCGACTCAGCCGCTCCTTCCGTAATGTTCATCGCCAGGGCAATTTCCTTTTGCGACAGCCCTTCAGTTTTAGAAAGCAGCAGAGCGGTCCTTTGATTCTCCGGGATATTATTCAGGGCCTTGTCAAGAATTTCTTTCCGCTCTTTGTCTTCGAGCGGTTTATCGGGGGAGTGGGTTACGGAGGCTTTAAGCCTTCTCAGTGAAGAACCGTTGCCGAACAGGCTTTCAACAAACGCGAACCTTTTACGCGTTGTGTTTCTCTTCCTGAAATCGAGGCACTTGTTCAGCGCGATTCTATAGATCCAGGTTTTCACGTTTGCTTCGCTGCGGAACTGCCCGATCGATTTATAAACGGCGATAAACGTTTCCTGCGTCATATCCTCTGCATCCTCGCGGTTGCCAAGGATTTTATAGCAGAGGCGGAATACTGAATCTTTATTTCCGGAAACGATTTCGTTAAAAACCGTCCGTTCGCTGCTTCGTATGACTTGTTCTTCTCTCAATCTGATTTTCAATTTACCTGACTAATTAGACGCCTATTCCGGTAAAATCCTTCGCTTCTGCGTGAACGGCGCGAAAACTATTTTACCGGCAAAATAAATCATCAAACGGGTTCTAAATGGTTATAATAATAACTAATTTTGAGATGTATTAAACTTAAGGAATTTACGATGAAAAAGATTTACTTGTTTTTGACGATTGTAATAATGCTAAGCGTTGGTGTGTCCGCTCAGGAAACGGAAAAGAAAAATGATAAACCGGAAAGCGAATGTTCGCACGCTTCGTTAGGCATTCCCACTTCAACCGCGGGGATCTCGTTCGGTAATTCGAAATACTTCAGCGGCCTCCGTATCAATATAATAGATTGCGGAGTCGAACAGGTTAACGGAATGAACCTCACCTTGTGGCGCCCGGAAAAAAATTCGAAGCCTTTGGTAAACGGTTTTTCCGTCGGAACATTTCCGGGTACCGGTGATCTTAACGGATACGGATTCGGGCTTGCGGGAATGGTCGCCCACGGAAATGTATCCGGAGTTACCGAATCAGGGCTTGCGACTGTTGTCCGCGGGAGTATGAAGGGTATTCATCACGCCGGACTCGCGATTGTTGCCGAGGATGGGATTTACGGAATCTCGAATGCAGGATTAGCCGTAGTTTCCGGCGGTGACGTCAAGGGTATTATTGCCTCGGGCCTTGCAAATGTTGCCCAGGGCGAATCTTTCGGAATAAACATTGCCGGGCTTGCTTCGATAGCAAAGGGCGGTATGAAAGGAATAAATGCGGGCGGCCTTGCGGTAGTTACTCAGGGGCAGGCGCTTGGTATCAACTTTGGCGGTTTGGCGCTTGTTGCGCAGGAGGGCCTTCGCGGAATTAATATCGGCGGAATGGCAACAGTGGCACAGGAAGAAATTTTCGGGCTC
>CAIMOS010000294.1 GCA_903843135.1 uncultured Ignavibacteriales bacterium
CCTCTTAGCGTAACTCTGCGTCCACACTCTGCGGCCCTTTGCATTATTTTCTTTAGAAGTTACGCAGAGACGCGCAAAGAAGACGCGGAGGTTCGCAAAGATTGTGAATTGGCAGGTCGAAATTTATTTCGGCCCCTCTTAGCGTAACTTTGCGTCTAAACTTTGCGGTTCTTTGCGGTTCTTTGCGGTTCTTTGCGTCACTTCTAAAAACCCGCGAAAAATATTCCGGGTTTTCATTACCTGTTTTTGAAAAATAACCGCGTCTCTGCGCCTTTGCGAGAAACGATCTCTCGCTAAACCGCCAATCAGGCGACGGTTCTTCCATAAAAAGCACCGTTATTTCGATTGGATTATCTTTGTTCTAATACTTATCTTGAGAAATATATCTCATTGTTTTCATCATTTTCAGGATAACTCTTTGATTGGAAAAGCCCTGGTTCCCTTTTTAATATTATTACTTGCGATGCAGGCCCCGGCATTCGCGCAGACAGCCGATCTTCAGAAAGCCGCAACGCTTTATACATCCGGCAAGTATGAAGAAGCCGGAAAGCTATTCGAATCAATAATTAATGCCGGAAATGCTTCAAAGGAAGTATACAGCGGCGCGATAGACTGCGCACTGAAACTCAAGCAATACGGCAAAGCCTCCGCCCTGACTGAATCAGCGCTCGCAAAATTCGGCAGTAATTACGACCTCGAACTGCTTCAGGCGCAATTGTATAATCAGCTTGGAAACACCGCCAAATCAATCTCCGCGCTGGAAAAAACAGTTAAGCGTTACCCCGACTCCACCGGTTTAAAGATAACATTATCCGATCTGTACACACTGCGGGGAAGCGAACTGTATCAAAATAAAAAAATGGAAGAATCTGCCGCTGCTTTGACCGCGGCGCTGAGGTATAACCCAAAAAATCCTGATGCCAGGAAGAACCTGATTATAATTTATCTTCAGGAAAAGAAATACAAAGAAGCGCTTCCCTATTCAAAGGACGCGTATAGGCTGTTTCCCAATGATAAAATTATCCGGCAGTTATATTTTGAAACTTTAATCGGCCTTGAAAATTTCGCGGAAGCCGTTAAAGTTTCTGAGCAGATCGTGAAAAACTCACCGGATGATATTCAGGCCGGGTTGAACAACGCGCTTCTTTACCGGTATAACCAGGAGCCCCAAAAAGCTCTTGATAAATACGCTGAACTGAGGCAAAAATTTCCTGGTTCAAAAGAAGTTTATCAGGCGGAAATATCATTTTTAGAACTCGCTTCGCGCTACGATACGATAATCGCGCGTTACAGGGAATTCCTTGTGTTAAATCCCGGTGACAAGGATATGATCATAGGGCTCGGCAAAACGTATGAAACGAGGAAATCTTACGACACCGCGAGGACTGTATACTCCGAACTGATAGAAAAGGATATTTACCGGGACGCTCAGTTGCTGATAGCCGAGACTTACGTAAAAGAGAATATAAATGATACTGCTATATCAGTCTATCAAAAATATCTGATCTCGGGCGGCAAAAATCCTGATGCGTTCACCAGAATTAATGAACTGCTTATAAAAGCTGACCGCACAGCGGAAAGCCGGGAGTACCTGCTCCGCGCTGTGAGCGTGCATCCTTCTAAAACGGAATTCACGGTAAGCCTTGCCAAATCATATTATTACGGCAATCAGCCTGATTCAGCTATGATGTGGCTGGAGAAAGTGAAGAATTTTTATTTAGAATTTCCAGAGATACCTTACATTACCGCACTGATATATTCAGACAGGAAAGATACCTCCCGCGCCTTGTTTCAGTTAACCCGGGCCATAAAATATTCACTTGAGCAGACTCAAAAAATTCAGGCGCAGATCCTTGGTGCTGTTTCGGGAAACAATATTAATAATCCCGACAGTGTTGAAACCGCGAAATCGAAAGGCGCTGAACTTGATGCTGTGACGGCCTTACTGAAGGACAGTTTTAAAAGGCTAAAGGAACTTCAGAAACCGGAATCCTACATATCGACCTTAAAGAAATTAATAACGGACTTACCTTCAGCCGCGCTTCTTTACCTTCAGAGGGCTAAATACCTCGAGGAGACAGGTTCGATTACTGAAGCAGCGGAAGACTATGAAACCGCTCTTAAACTTTCTCCCTCATCAGATGAAGTGCAGATGGCTGCAGGAAATTTTTATGAATCGCGCGGGGAAAATGAAAAGGCATTAATGGCGTTCAGAAAGGCATCTTCGCTTAATAAGAAGCTGTCTTATCCATACAGCAAAATAATTGACCTCTCCCAGAAGTTGGGAAAATTGAACGAGATCTGCGACTACTGGCTGAAGTTGTATGAAACCGACTTGAAAAATTCAATATTGCGCGAGCATCTTATCGAAGCGCTGCATAAGGCAGGAAGAATGAAGGAAGCGGAGAAAGTAATTAATAATTAAAAATTAAGAATTTTTGTATTCGGGTGGTTAAAAGTGAAGAGTTAAGAGAGAAGAGTTAAAAGTTTTTTAGGGCTCCATAAAGCTTCGAAACTATTAATTCAATATATATATGAATAAAGAATTTTGGTATTCGGGTAAATAAAAGTGAAGAGTTAAGAGAGAAGAGTTAAAAGTTTTTTAGGGCTCCATAAAGCTTCGAAACTATTAATTCAATATATATTGAAACCTGCGGCTATATCGGCTTATATCTGGCACGGCACGCCACTGTCCTAATCTCAATTTATATTATAAAACTCTTAACTCTTAATTCATAACTCTTAATTCTAAAACCGGTAGCTCCAGTCCAGATTAGTCATATACTCATTAAACTTGATCGGGATTGCGCCCTTCCCTCTGAAAAATGTCGCTTTGGTGTTCAGAGAGATCGCGCTTGATTCCCAGATCTGATAGCTGGACTGAAAACCAAGAATATTCGAAGTGCTCGCGTCCGACATTACCATAGAATATGTGAGGCCGTTGTTCAGTTTATTATCAAACATCTTCTGGTTCACTTTTGCGATAAATGACTGAGTGCTGTTCTGGCCGCGCGGCCCAAGATCAACATTACTGAAAGTCATTACAACGGCCGAGCTTAGCTCTTTATTTATAGTAGTGTTTACGCCTACGTTTATGTTCTGGGATGTCACCTTATTATCGCCGCGAAGTTTGCTTTTCGATTCTGCGTTCTGTGTGCTGTAACCTACAACAAGAGAGTTCTGGTACTTAAATGCTTCAAACAGATAATTTGTATTTACACCATAAGAAGAAGTGCGGTTATCAATTTTAATTGTATCATTATTCGCGTTATTTCCCATATTGTTAAAATTTGTAATAACCGATATCGACAATGACTTTACAGGGCGCGTGGAAACCATTACGCCGTAGTTGTTTCTTTCTGTAGTAAATAATTTCTGGTTCGCGGTATTATCGCTTTGCCTCTGGAAATTTGTCTGCACTGCCAGATCACCGGAGAACAGATTAAGCCCGAGGCCGCCGTTAATTATCTGCCTGTCGTTAATCAGCGATCCCATTCCGAGCGACGTATATCCCGGCCCTACGAGGGTATAACCTCCCTTTAGCTGAATGACCCTGGTATTGACTGCCATTTCACCGGAAAAGGCCACATCACCGCTGGTGGTAAGGCGCGGAGTGAAGTACTTATTAACATCTTTCGGCAGGTCCTTATTGTCAACTGCCTGGCTGTACATATCGTGAGTGTACAGGCTTATCGCGAGTTCACTCTTCATTTTAAAAGCATTGCCGAACATATTCAGCCCCCAGTTAATACCGGTAATAAAATTCTCCTGCGGTGTGATACCGGTATAGCTTGTATCAATCTGGGTGATTCCGCCCGTGTTGATCGTATCGACTTTCCTGAATAAGTCGCGTGAAAGTGAATTCAAATTATCATACGCGCGAAGGAAATTGATGTGCAGGTGTGATCCTCCTTCTTCGCCAAGCCCTATCTTGCCGCCATATACTGTTCTTTCGTACATTGAACCGCTCGCGTCAAGAATGACCGCTTTTTGTGATTTCCCGGAAAATGCCTGCAACTTGAAGATACCCGGAAAAAGATCAATCCCGTAACCGTTAATATTTATGTCAGTAAGCGTGAACTTCGACATTTCCATTGTAAAGTCGCCGTAGTAAATTTTTCCCCAGCTCCACTCGGGATTAAATTTAAACGTGTTGATATCCTGCCGCGCTCCGCTCCCTTCACTGGAAACAAACAGGTCGAAATTTATCGTTACTTTATCAAAAAGGCTGATTGAAGGACGTAAGAATAAGCGTCCGGATGATCCGGGCCTCTGACTTTTTTTACCTGAAACGCTGTATAGCTCACCGTTTGATCCGATATCGCCCGATATCTTAACCGCATCCTTAGCCAGTTTGCTCATTGAGAAACCGGATGAATCCATTCCCGGAATGGATGATTTATCCGGGAACTGCGCCATCACACTGACCGCAGAGAGCATAAATATTGTTGTAATTAAAAACAATAATTTATTCATTGTTCGGCATCTCCTCTTCGAGAACTTCCGGTTTTATCACCGGGGCTGCCTCGCTCCACTCGCTTTCATTTCCCGAGGTGTCAACCGCCCTTACCTTATAGAAATTCTCTTGCTTTCCGTTCGGATCGGTCAGCTTTGTCTCTTTTACGGGTTTTGCATTTACTAATGTATAATTTCCGTTCGGAAGTTCCGACCAGTAAACATTATACCCGGCAAGGTCTTTCTCAAAAACCGCAACCCAGGAAATTTCTATCTTATTATCTTTTCTAAGAACCGCGTTCACCTGAGGAACGGCCGCAGGCAAAAGAATGTCCTTCACCGTTACTTCATTGCTCGCTGATTGGGGGCTCTTATTACCCGCGCTGTCAATCGACTCGGCATAATAGATGTACGACTCGTTCAGTTTTCCCGTCGTATCGGTAAATACCGATGGAAGCCTGTTGAGTGTGCGTATCAGCTGTTCTTTCTGGGCTGACCCCGCGGTTTTCCTGTATATATTGACTTTCGCCAGATCAGCGACCATAGTCATTCCTATTCTGATCTCGATATCATTGTATGTAGTATTTTTTGCGGTAAACGGAACAGGCGCGGGGGGCGCAATCCTGTCCACATATTTAAATTGTATTGTATCGCTCTGGGCCCCTTCAATCTCAACCATATCCGTCGCGCTGACCGCATAGTAGTATACTTTTCCGGCAACAAGGTTTGTGCCGTCAAATCCGCTGTCAACAAATGTTGTTGTTGTTGTCGTTCCGGTTTTTGCAAGAATATTCTTGTCATCACCGCGGTAAATATTATAATGTTTAATATCGTTCGACCGTGAGGCCTTCCACTCAAGCTTTACAAAATCGCCAAGGATAGAAGCCTTGATGCCCGACGGTGGAACAGGCGGAATGGTATCAAGTATCTCTCCGACTGCCATTGAACTCAGGCGGCTTTCTTTTCCGGTTGCGGTAAGAGCCGTTACATAGTAATAGTAAATAACCGCAGATTTTGCCAGACTGTCTGTATAAAGAGGCTGGTTAAGCGGAAGCGGCTTTTTGTTCAGCTTTACTGAATCCTGTTTTGATTTTTCCTTCCGGTAAACATTGTATCCGGTGACATTTGGTTCCGAAGAAACATCCCACACAAGATTGATCCTGTCCATTCCGACCACAGAATTAATTCCCGTGGGCGCAGAGGGCTGCTCATCCGAGACATGTCTGACCTTAATACTTTTTGAAGGCTTGCTCTCAACCCCTGCAAGGTCAACGGCGGTAACGTAGTACTCTGCTTCCTTTATATCGCCCTTCACCAGTTCGGTATAACGTCCGTTGACTGCGTCGTTTCTCATTAATAGTGTTTCGTTTACTTTTGTAAAGCCTTCTTTAGTGCTCTTGCGGTAAACATTATATTTGATTGTAAGATTGTTCCGGTCGCTTTCCCACTTTGGGTATTCCCATTCGAGACTGAGTATCGCCCCGCTTAGCTTTGAAATAAGATTTGACGGAGAAACAGGAGGAACAGAAACCGCTTTAACGGCCATTGTAAACTCCTCTACAGGCTGTTCAAGCAGATTGTAGTAAACTGCTTTATACTCATAATCCGTGCCCTGAACAGCGCTGCTGTCAATAAACAGCCTTCCTGCGGCGCGTGCCGCTCCGGGAAAGAGAAGCGTTGTAAGAGCGGCCTGATATCCGTTCCCGCGGATAATTTTCCCGACGGCATCCAAATCCTCGGCGCCTGTATAATCGAGCACCGCGAGGTAATCATCTCCGAGCAGAGCTTCAATTTCGCTTAGCTCTTCAGTCGCTCTAAGCGGCGTTTCCTTATTAAGGGGCACAAACTCACTGCCCGCCGTTTTGCGGAAGACCACCACCTGCTGATCGAAATCCGGAGCAACAGTAAGGAACAGCACGGCCTGTTTACCGTTGAATGTATAAAGCAGATCATATTCCTGGGCAAATAATCCGCCAGATAACAATACTATTAATAAAAATAACATTTTCTTTACCATATAATTTCCTTGCTTACAATGTCGCTTTCGTTTCCGCCGTTGTCTCTTGATTTAACCTCGACCTTCCAGCGTTCATTCATATTCTGGAAGCCGGTTCCCGCGGCATTCACGTTCCTTGTCGGCATCATATTAAGTGTATTTAATTTATACTTCGTTGTCAGGTGCCAGTTCATAACTCCGAATATGTTCCTTACCTCTGTCCAGGCACCGGTGAGAGGGGCTGCAGGCGCAACCCAGCTGCCGTTCCTGAATACAAGCGTGCGGACGAGATAAGTTTTGGTTGTGGCTTCATTCTCGCCGCCGATGGTAAGCTCGGCCACGTATTTATTCGGAGTCACAGTAACATCCTTAATAATATCAAGCGAAACGCTTGCAACGGTAGGCGGAGCCAGAGTTATAGGCCCGACAACAGTTACATTTCGTCCGGCCCAAAATGAGTTATTAACTCCTTTGATATAGACATATATCTGATTTCCGGGAGTAAACCACGACTGGCTGCTCCAGGTTGAGAAAAATGAAGCATCCATTGAAACGATACCGTCATCAGATACAGCAGGCAGTTCTTTCCAGGTTAAATAATTAACCGAGTAATGGTCCGTAAGAGTATGCACAGTTCCGACACTGTAGTAGAATCTGTTTATACCTGTGCCGTCTAACGACTCACCGAAATTCCTGAAATACAGTTTCAGGTTGTTCGGCTGACCCGGTGACCTGTCATTAAACCAATAAACTTCAGGCGGCCTTGGGAACGCATCAATGGTCGCATATCCTCTGCCCGTATTCCAGGTATGTTGCGGAGGATTTTTCCTATACGGATAATACCAGTCGGTCGTGGTAAAAATCGGGCTGAAAGCACCGCTTTTGGTTTTGTACATAAGCTCGATTTTAAATTGATCATACTGATCATACTGGGCCGGAATTGTAGCAATTTTCCCGACTCCTATATTAGCCGTTCCTGAAGCCCACGACTCTATGTAAGTTTCATTATCAACGAGATAATCCTGGTTTATTCTTATACCATCCGGCATCGCGTATATATTATAGTAATACTCGATATCCTGCTGGTTCGCAAGGTTCGTTGGAAAAACTATTTTTCTCGCTTCGCGCTGAGGCCTGACCGACCGGTTAGAAGTCGTATCATACCTGGAATTAAAGACCGTACCCTGATGATGGCCGGTAATCGCGCGTATGGTTGTCGGCGGACGCACCGCATTCGCCGTTAATGCGGGCGGTAAGGTTGTATCCACAACAATACTGACAAACTGGGTCAAACTAAGCCCGGCGCCGTTAGTTGCCTCAACAGAAATAACGTATCTGGGAATTGAAGGCGCGGGGTACCAGGGAAGCCTGTTATAATTTGATAATTGAATTTCACGCTGAGTTGCACAGTGCGCCAGGTTTAAGCCCTGTATAAAGTATTCATTTATAGCTCCGATATTCTGCCAGTCCCTGACAGTGACAAAATTGCCCGGTCCGTTATACCTGTCAATTTTATAGCGGTAATAAGAGATTCCCGATTCCGGATCCTGGGCTGATATTCTTATCCTGAAATCAGTCAGCTTATTTGTATAATAAGCATTATACCAGGTGCGAATACTCGTGGTTCCGGGATAAATTATACCGGAACTCGATAGTTTAAAGAGTTCGTCAATTGTCGGATATGCCAGTGCCGGGTATGTATTGTCAACCGGCGCGGATGCCGTAACAGTCTGTGCCGGCGCTCCGATATTATTGTCGGAAAAGCCTAACTTAACCGGACCGCTGTACAACGCAACGGTTTTTGTAAATCCGGAACCCGACCGCGCTCTCAGTTTATAGGTCACATAGCCATCGTACTCACCCTTCCTGTCCGGGAAATGATAAGGATACCAGTTCGTATACTTGCCGATCGTTTTAAATCCTCCGGGCATTCCGCTTGTTTCAAGCGAATACTCCGCGATACCGTTAACGTGCGTACCGGACCAACTCAAACTCATTTCAGTGTGTGACTTGTAGTTAGTCTGATTCGCGGAATTAACAGTAATGCTCGGCGCAGTGTTGCTTGCCACTAAAGCTGTTCGCTTAGTCTGGAGCGTAGCAAGTGTCGGTGCGACATTTTTAAAGTCTATTGTTTTGTCGTTAGCGCCTCTTTGCGGTTTGTCTTTCCAGTAGATGAACCTCTCAACGACCTCAAACAGATTTTCTGACATTTTGCGGCGTTTGGCAAACAATTCATCCAGCATTCTGGTATAGGCGCCTGCGTGTTCTTCTACCTTTTGCATTTTGGCAGCAAACTCACTGTTGAGTCTGGCGAGCGCATCTTTCTTCTCGTTCATTAAACCGAAGAAAGCCTGGTCGGGAATAACAAAGTATAGGTTTTTCGCCATAGCCGCAGCTTCAGAACTTCTCTGTGTAGTGCTGAAACGTCCCCAGACAGTTTCGAATTCACCGTTATCCCACGGAGTCTGGCTGGTAGCGGCAAGCCCTCTGATACGCGCCCAGCGCTGATAGGTTTTAACTTTCATTCTTCCGGCGCCGTCTGCCACATCTTTGCTTCTGATCTGGCCAAAGAACAAGGCGCTGTCACTCACCAGATACGTCCGGAAAGTATTTGCCGACGTGATGTCATTGTAATGGTACTGTGCCAGTTTCTTCATATATCCCTGGATCTGGGCAACAACAGTTACATACTTGAATGTAATACCTAAATATATGTTGTTTGGATTAGCAAATATCTGATCAAATTTAGTGATGGTGCCTTCGATTTTCTCGATATTGCGCTTCAGCATATCGTGATATCCTTCAGCTGAAGACATAAATGTATTTACAACACTTGCATTGTTCTGGGCGGTAACTGTATTAATTGAAAAACCGGGATCAGTAGACTGCGGAACCTCATTCCTGGAAGTCGGGTAAGTGAACCTCGCGCTTTCAAACGGATCTGTTACTCCCTCAGGAGAGGTCGCCGACGGAACCTCAATGGTCATTGCGAGATTACTGACCGCCTGCGATACGTTTGCTATTGATGTTTTATAATCATTAATAGCCGTGTTTAACTGATTAAGAAGAGTAGTTATCTCTGTTCTTGCCGCGTCAGTACCTGCCGCAAGCACATTATCTTTAAGTTTTGTAAGATACTCTCGTATCTTGGCGTCATCGCCGCTCGCCAGTTCAGAGGCAAGATAAGTTGCCAAAGAGTCTTTCTCCGCCTGGCTTAACTGTTCGCCGGCAGTAAGGCTTCTGGCTTTCAGCATCTTCTTAACAAGTTCCGCGCTTGCCGCTTTTATAACAGTTGAATCTATATTAAGCGAAGGGAGCGGTTTACTATTCTGAAGGTCTGCTTTCGCGGCATTAACCGCGGCAAGGAAGTCGTTGCTCATACCTTCTGCCTGCGCAATCAGCCTTTGGACCGCGTCATCTTTTCCGAAGCCTGCCCTGATTCCTTCTTTTTTAATTCTTAACCAAACGTCACCGCTCCAGCTGATAAATAATAAACGTACACGAAGTGAAGCGCCGCCGGCCAATGCAAATTCCGGAGCGCCAATAAGGACACCCTTGATCTCGCCGCGCGCGCTTGCAACACCTCCAAGCACTGAAGCCTCAAGATACAATCTGAAATATGCGCCCCAGGAAACATCGGGTTTATACCAGGCCTTCAGCGAAATACCGCTTTCAACTGTCAGAATCCATACATCAAATCCCTGGTTGAAGTTTGCCGCGGCATAAAATCCTTTACTGCCGGCGTAGAAATCTCCGTCACCTGATAAAAGGTTAACCAATACCTTATAATTCACAGAACCGATTACACCCCAGTTCTGCTGACTATAATAGAAGAACTGCATTGTTGCGTTTGCGGTAATCAGATATCTGAGGTCAACTGTCATAGCTATTGTACCCTCAACATATCTCTGAGTGAAGGATACTTCAACATTAGCCAAACCGTACAGCTCGTGCCGTCTGCCAAGCGCTTCGACTTTTGCGTCAATTATAAGCCTGTCATTTGCAATAGTTAATAGACAGTTACCCGCAAGCGGCGCTTCGTTCGACGGAGGAACGGGCTGGCCAAACTCAATGCGCGCGTATAAGAAAATACTGAACAGCGGAGTCCCCGTTACCGGGGCGCCCTTAATTTTAGCTTTTATTGCTGAAGTATATTCATCAACAAATCCGCTCATATCCCTTACCGTATTGATATCCGCCTCTGTCGGGTTCAGGAAGAAACCTCCTCCGACGCCGGCAAGGTCAACAAGCCCGAAGAAACTGATCTCTACTCCTTCCAACGCGGCTACAAACAGGCCGGCCGAGAATTTCCCCTGCCATTTTGCAACTTTACCAACCGCTGCTAAAACTTTTCCGTTAAAATCACAGAATCCTGCCATTGAAAGTACGAAATCTGAGCCGGTTCCTGTCAGCATCGTCATCGATAACCTGAACTCAATTTTATCTTTCTTCCGGAAATTGAAGTTTTGAAGTACAAAGTTTACAGTATTATCTGTCCTTTGGAAGATGAGCAGAGAATCTATACCGCCTTCGGCGAACATTCCTAACTGAACAGTACCTCCGAGCGCAAGGTAGAATTTAACGGGAACTTTTATCGTTACAACTTTTCCTTTATCCGGCCCGGACTGCACTTTTGTACCGTTCGGATCCGGCATATAAATGTCGGTCGGAGTTGAACTGAACGCGATGCGCGTAATCTCAACCGTGATCAGCGGCGCGATAGTTACTGTTCCTCCTGTGATACTTTCTTTAAACTTTTTAATCTCGTTATTGGAATGGACTTCAAGACCGCTGAAAGCTAATGTTCCTGAGAAGCCGGTAACGCCAAGTTCAACGGTTCCGCCTATTTTCATTATGAAACTGCCGTTGGATGTGTCCGGTTCAAATTCAACATCGTCGCCGTCAAGATCGTATTTTAAGTTACGGAACGTGAACTTCACCTCGCTTGCGAAATCAAGTTCTTCTGCCCATTCATACTTGTTTTCAAACGTAATGGACATACCCGGTTCCACTGTACCGCCGGAAACTCCTCCAAATTTTATGTACCTGTGTGTACTGACGCTGTCTACATAAAAAGTTGATACTGTCTGCAACTGTGAGGCTGAGTAGTCTGAATAGTCTATTTCAAGGCCCACATACTGAAGATCGAATTTACCTGCCCAGAATTTTGGTTCAGTCTGATCGCTGCCGATTCCGGGAGCTTCATTCACGATCTGATAGTGCACTGCTTCCGAAGTAAGCTGATCCGACTTTATCTTGAATGAATAATTCTGCTTCGTCTGAACTGCAGGCGCCGGCAGCAGATATTGTCCGTCAACCTTAAGCAGATACTTGTTGTTCTCATTTACGACAGAAAGAGCCGTTACCCATAGCCGGTTAGTAATAACCGCTATAGGCGCTGCGGCTGTAATGGGGTTTCCCTGGCCGAAACTTATTGCTCCGGCGCTGGTTATGCGAAAATCTCTGAGCGAGACAGTATTATTTCCCAGCAGCGAAAGTTCACCGCCGAGGTTAAGCGTTAAAACATCAGATGTATAAGTCGATGTTACCGCGGAGACGTTCTGAACATTCTTAAGTTTTATCTCGTTAGCGAAAATTGTAAACTTCTGCTCCTGGGCAGTTGTTGTAATATTAACGGGGTCTGCAGCAACGGCATCTTTACCGATCCGGAGATTCCGGAGCGTTACTTCAAATCCGGGAGCGATAGCCGGAGCAGTGAGTGTTCCGTTAAGAGCAAGAGAAAAATTGTCATTTGTAAAAGAAATGGCAATTGCAGGGGAGTTCTGAACTGCCTGCGGTACAAAATTGAATGTGCCTATTTTCAGCCCTTCGCTTGAAGCTGAGGTCAGAGTGAAAGCGAAATTGCCTGATGAAAATGCCGCGTTAAAGTGCACGGTCGCGGTATCGCTGGTCCCGTACTTAAAGAACTTTGATTTAATATCACCGCTTATCTTATACGAAGCATTTTGTCCGAATGTATACTCAACGCCCTGCATTTTAAATTCCGCCATCGTCCCGACTCTGAGCATCTTTTTATAACCCGCCGACGGATTGTAGGAATCTGTGATTGCTCCGTTGCTCGCAAAACCGCTGAGTCTGCCGTTGCTTACCGAAATATTGGAAAGCTCCGTTTCAAGTCCTCTCAGTACCTGCGGCAGCGCTGTAACACCGCTAACGGTGAAAGCATAGCCTAAGTCACCAGAGGCATATCTGACCCCGGTCACCTTAAGCGGTATGCCGTAGGTTGAGAGATCAGAAAGGTTCTGACCGGCCTGCGCCTGGTGAGAAATGGTTCCGGATACCAAACTGTATGTCGTGGGATTTACTACTACATCAAGGGTTATGTTATATACCGGCGCGGTGGCCGCTGTATATTTAATACCCGGTACATACATCTGCACTGTCTGTCCCGTTATGTTCCTGATCCTTAGTCCGTTCGAAACTGTTTCGGTGGTTACATACTTTGTTTCTCCCTGACGCATTTTTATATACGCCGTATTAATATCGCCAAGAACCAGATTTTCAGGCAGGGTTACAGAGCCCATATTCGTAAGGTTCATTCCGTTAGCGTCAATAAACCCGGCTTTCGTAGTACCCTTGTAGAATGCTATACTCCCCTTAAGAACACGCGAAGTTGAATATTCAATTTCCGGACTGTTCTCGAAAACCACTCTGAAATCTGTGACAACCTGATCGTTAAATCTTGCCGAACCAGTGCTCTCTCCCGTCAGCGTGAATTTATTGTTTTCAACCGTTACACTTGGCACCCTGAAAACAAGCGACGGCGAGTTGGCAGGAGTGAAGCTTGTGCTTACGGCAGTCCACTTTAATCCGTTTGTTACGGAGTTAACCGCTAAATTGAACGGCTGTGAAACAGAAAATGAACCGCTTTTGTAAGTTAAATTCACAGGGTCCATAATGAAATTACTAAACGAAGCGTTTAATCTATCATTACCCGCAAGAAGAATATGGTTTCCGGTTATAGTTATTCCGGCAGAAGAGATTACCGCACTTCCGAGTTCAAAAGTAAAAGTGTTTTGCAGATGCGGAAGCGAGGCCTTAAATGCCGGTCTTAGTTCCAGGCTTCCGGCGGCGATTACGCTTTTCGTTAAGTCAATAGTCAGGTCGCCACTTCCTGTTGCCTTTTCGGCAACCTGGAAGTTTACTCTGGCCTGTATTCTATCGGACTGAACTACAATTGACTGCACGCCGTTTACAGAACTGAAATTTACTGTTCCCCCGACAGGAAATATAAAGTCGGCGTTTCCTAATCGTATCGTCATTGAGTTTTGCCCGAGATAAGATCCGGTGATAATACCTCTTGAATCAATAGATACCCGGGTACCTCCCTGATTGCCGATAACAATATAACCGGGAGCGCGAAGATTGGCCTGAAGGCCAACATAACACTCCAACTGTACATTAAGAGATTGTGTGTTGTTTTTAACCG
>CAIMOS010000295.1 GCA_903843135.1 uncultured Ignavibacteriales bacterium
ATGACATCTTATTAGAGACGGTATCCGGCTGGTAAATTTTTTTTATAACATTTTAGGAATATAATGGAAGACCTAGTTTTAATTTCTTATTTCGTGTCGCTCTCAATTCTGTTCGTGTTTGGTATGCACGGACTTATTATGATTTTTTACTTCAAAAAATATGATCACCTCAAGCACACGCCTAAGGAATCAAAGCTTCCTGACGGAATAGTTACAATACAGCTTCCCCTTTACAACGAACTTTATGTAGTCGAAAGGTTAATCAACTCAGTCTGTGAAATTGATTACCCGAAAGACAAAATAGAAATCCAGGTTCTTGATGATTCCACGGACGAAACCGTTAATATTGTACGTGCCCACGTCGAAAAGAAAAAAGCAGAAGGTTTTGATATTGTCCATATCAGAAGAGGCAACCGCGAAGGATTCAAAGCGGGCGCGCTTAAAGCAGGAACCGCAATCGCAAAGGGCGATTACATTGCTATATTTGATGCTGATTTCGTTCCTCAGAAAGACTTTTTACTTAAAACACTCCCGTTCTTCAGCGATGATAAAGTCGGAATGGTTCAGACCCGCTGGGAGCACCTTAACGGCGACTATTCGATTTTAACTAAAACTCAGGCACTTGCTCTTGATGGGCACTTTGTTATCGAACAGAATACCAGGAACAAAGCCGGATTCTTTATTCAGTTTAACGGCACCGGCGGCGTATGGCGCAGAAACTGCATTGAAGATGCAGGTAACTGGCATGCGGATACACTGGCCGAAGATCTGGATCTCAGCTACAGGGCCCAGCTTAACGGCTGGAGATTTGTATTCCTGAAAGATATCGTTTCACCGGCTGAATTGCCGAACGAGATAAATGCGTTAAAGACACAGCAGTTCAGATGGACAAAAGGTCACGTTGAAACTGCTAAGAAACTTTTACCGATGGTCTGGAAATCACAGTTGCCAATCAGAGTTAAACTGCAGTCGACTTTCCACCTTACAAGCAACCTTGTTTATCCGTTTATTTTACTTTCAGCGATCCTGAATGTTCCGCTTATCTTTATTAAGAACAGCGGTTCGCACGAGGCTTATTTCGCGTTTCTGTCAATTTTCGTGATAGCATTCATAAGCTCGTTTATGTTCTATCTTTATTCACAGAAGGATATCCGCGCTGACTGGCGGAAGAAAATAGTCCTCTTCCCGTTGTTTATGGCAGGAAGTATGGGCCTTGCCGTTAATAACTCACGCGCGGTAATCGAAGGGCTCCTTTCCAGAAAGAGTGAATTTGTACGCACTCCTAAATTCAGCGATCAGAAGGATAAATTCTCTGCCAATAAGTACGTCAGCAGGAAACTTGAAGCCTCTGTAATTGTTGAGATGATGCTCGCGATCTATTGCTTCATCGGCATCTGTTCATCAATTTATTTTCTTGAACTTGCAGCAATTCCTTTCCAGCTGCTGTTCTTTACCGGCTTCTTCTTTGTTTCTTATACTTCTATCAGGCACGCATACTCTAAGAAAGCATAAGTTGTGAGCAGCAGCCTTCAGACAGATAAGTTTGTTGATAAGGTTGAACTGATTTATAAATACGATAAAAAAACTCCGCTGTTCGTCAGACAGGCGGACACGGAGTTAAATCGTAATAACGCTGAAACCGCACTTTCCATAGTTCTTGAAGGTCTCAAAATCTATCCTTATTCTCCCACAGGTTATATCGTACTTGGCAAATGTTTCAGCAGGCTCGGAAAGTACGAAGATGCTGAGAAAGCTTACCGCATCGGGAGTGAAATAATATTTTCCCTCGACACTCTTAAATACTATTTAAGCGAACTGGAGGATATTAGGAAACACAAACAGGCGTTCTCGATTAACAAAAGGAAGACTTTCGTAGAAGCTGAACTGACATCGATCAAAAAGCCTGCTCCGCGTGTTGTCCAGGATAAAGATGCCCAGAGCCTTGAGGATCTTGCCGAAAGAATCTCACGGGCCAAAATTCCGGTCCCCTCCCAGGAAACTGTTCCAATCCCCGCAGCAAGTGAAGAGGCTGAGCAGTACGCGAATGTAGAGATTGTTTCCGAAACACTCGCCAAGATACTTGAGTCGCAGGGCAACAGTAATGAAGCCTTACGAATGTATCAGAAACTTATAAAGAAACATCCCGAAAGAACGGAGTTTTACCTTCAGAAGATACAATACCTTGCCGGCAGACTCACCGGAACCTGATTCACCCACTTCACGGATGCCCCTATTTGGCTGATTTAAACTATTTCCTTAACACATTGCGGAAGATGCCCCCTGAGTTCTATCAACGGAAAGTTACTGTTGTGGCAAAAGAACTCCTCGGCAAAATTTTTGTACATCGCAGTAAAGGAGTAACCTTTTCCGGAATTATTGTTGAAACCGAGGCGTACGACCAGAACGATGCCGCGAGCCATTCGTATAAGGGGATTAGTCCCAGGAATGAAGTAATGTTCAGGACTGGCGGCTGCCTGTATGTTTATCTTATTTACGGTATGTATTACTGTATGAATGCGGTTACAGGTTACGAAGGGAAAGGGGAAGCGGTGCTGATAAGAGCGCTTGAACCCGTTGAAGGAATCGAAACGATGATAAAGAACAGGTTTGAGGAGCAGGATATTGCAAAGATAAAACCCGTAAATCTTACCAACGGCCCCGGAAAACTGTGCGAAGCCTTTAATATTAGTATGAAGCAAAACGGCAGGGTTCTTTGGAGTGATGATTTATACATCGCGGAATCACCGGTGTTCCCATCAAAACATAAAATACTGAAGACCGGCAGGGTCGGCATAACAAAGGACATTCATCTCAACCGCCGGTATTATATAATGAATAATAAATTTGTTTCCAGGCCGTAATGAATAAGTTTTTGATAGTCAGGACAGACCGGATCGGGGATGTTGTTTTAACATTACCGATGGCAAAATTATTGAAAGAAAAATATCCCGGTTCAAAAGTATCATTTATGTGCGCCCCGTATACTGCGCCTGTCGTCCGGGCCTGCCCGTTTGTTGATGAAATTATTGAAGTGATTGCCGAGGGGAAAAAAATACCTGTTTTCAGGAACATTGAGCAACTCAAGGGAAAAAGTTTTGATAATATCTTTGTCGTTTCACCCAGGTTAGAGTTTGCGCTGATTTTTCTTTTAGCCGGATACTCGAAAATTACGGGGAACGGCTACAGGCTTTATTCGGTTTTATTTACAAACAGAATTTACGAACACAGAAGTAAGGTCGAGAAGCACGAGCTCGACTATAACCTGAATATGCTGTATTCGGAATTTCAGCCGGTTGAGTACAAAAAAAATATTGCAGTTTGCCTCTCTGTTAACGAAAAACTAAAGACGCGGGGGGCGGAAATTTTACAGGAATCCGGCATAGACAGTGAGCGAGAACTGATAATTTTGCATCCCGGCAGCGGAGGAAGTTCAGTCGATCTGCCGCCAGCAAAGATGAAAGAGTTGGCAAAGAATCTTTCGGAGGACAGCAGATATTCAGTCTTAATAACCGGGACAAGCAGTGAAGCGCAATTATGCAGTAAAATTGCAGAAGGCACTGAAGCAAAAATCCTGAACGGCGAACACAGCCTGGAGGAATTTTTAGGAATTATTTCCAATTCCCGGATACTTATCGCAAATTCTACCGGGCCTATTCATATTGCGGCTGCTATGGATAAATACACTATCGGTTTTTACCCTAAGATCAAAGTCACGTCGGCTAAAAGATGGGGCCCTTATTCGGATAAAGGTTTCGTCTTTGAGCCGGAACTTAAGTGTGAGAATTGTACCAGGGAACAATGTGAACGGTTGAATTGTATGAATACTATAGATACCGAAAAGGTATTAAATTTGATTAAAAAATTATAATTTACAGGAAACAGGAATATAATATGCTGTCCCACAGAACTAAAGTTGGCTTTTTAATTTTCTTATTTTGTATGTCAGGTTTTATTAATGCTCAATCAGGGAGCGGCAGCGCGTTCAGGAAAGTTGAGAATAAAGCATTTAAGACTGGTGAAAAGCTAACCTTCGATGTGAAATACGGATTTGTAACTGCGGGAATTGCAGTAATGAGCATACCCAAAATAAAGAAGATTTCAGGCAGGGACGCGTATAATATCAACTTCGAGGTTAATTCCGTTGAGAGTTTTGACTGGATGTATAAAGTCCGCGACCGTTACGAAACATATATGGATATCGAGGGATTATTTCCCTGGAGGTTTGAACAGCATATAAGGGAAGGGAAGTTTTCTCGGGATTTTTCAGCGTTCTTTGATCAGAGAAAAGGAAAAGCCAGGACCAGTGAGGGGGAATATACTGTTCCCAAATATGTTCACGATATAGTCTCAGCTTTTTATTTTGCGAGAACAGTTGATTATTCCGGAAAGAAAAAAGGAGATAAAATCAATCTTCAGAATTTTTATAAAGACCGTGTTTACGATCTTGATGTCAGATTTCTTGGAAAAGAAAGAGTAAAAGTCGGCGCCGGAACTTTTGACTGTATCATTGTCGAGCCGCTTGTTCTTGAAGGCGGACTTTTCAAGAGTGAGGGAAATATAATAATCTGGCTTACAGATGATGACCTGAAAGTCCCGGTTAAGGTGAAGACAAAAGTGGTTGTCGGTTCAATTGATGCAGAACTGACAGCCTTTGAAGGTCTTGCAGGAAAAATGACTTCCAAAAAATAGATTTAGCAATTCAGCACCAATAAAATCCACGACATTCATCGTGGATTTTTTTATATTGTCAGGTGTAAATAAGATAAATGATGTTATGAGAATAGAGAACGAAGACGATAAAAAATCTGATGGAGAATATCCGGGCCCTGAGAATTCACACGATTCTGATGGTACCGGAGATACTGCCGGATCAGAACGAGGGACGAGTAATCGTTCGATAGCCTCCCTTTCCCCCAAAATGTCTCCGGTTAAAGCCGGATTCCTGGGTTTGTTCGGAGGATTCTTGGTTTATCAGGTTTTTGCTTCGATTTTGACCATTACAATTCTGGGAACTGATCTCTCGAAGCACGATATGGAATCAGCCAGGTTGCTGCAGATGGCGGCGCAGATATTATTCCTGTTATTGCCCGCTCTGATTTTTAGTAAAATTATATATGAAAAAGTCGGGTTGGTTATCAGGTTCCGGTTGCCGGAATGGAAAGGGCTTCTTCTTTTTTCAGCAGGGGCGTTCGCGATTATTCCTCTTCTGGAGACTTTAATTGAATTACAGGTATGGACTTTTAACCATCTGGCGAAATCGGAGTTTATTTTCCGTCAGCTAAAAAGCCTTTTTGATTTGCTGGACAAATTGCTTCAGGAAACATACGTAAACTTCTTCAGAGCGAATAATTTTTTTGACGGCATCATCATTGTTCTTGTGGTCGCGTTTTCACCTGCTATATGCGAGGAAGTAATGTTCCGCGGGTTTATTCAGACAAGTTTTCATCTGAAGTACAGGCCGTTTCTTGCGATTCTGATTACATCAGTATTTTTTGCGGTATTTCATCTGAATCCATACGGGACTCTGTCTCTTATTCTTCTGAGTATGTATCTTGGTTACGCGGTTTATAAGACAGATTCTATACTGACCGGTGTCGTTATTCATTTTATAAACAATTTATTTGCAGTTGTCGCAGTATTTGTTTTCGGGACGAATGAGCTTATAAGCAGCACCGGCAACTCGGCGGAGCCTCTTAATTCAATCTTATTGCGGTTAAGCTATTTTGGTATCTTAGCTCTCATCCCGGTTATAGTTATAATGTTATATTACAGAAATAAAAACAGAAAGGCGGTGTGATAATGCCGTTTTGTCCAAAATGCTCGTACGAATACGAAGCGGGTATCCTGAAGTGTGCTGATTGTGATACTCCGCTCGTTGAAAGTCTCCCCACGGAAGAACATTTGCAGTCGAGGGATCTTGAGGTGGTTTATACCTGCAGCGAGCTCATCGAGGCTGAAATGATCAAAGCAAACCTTGAGAGCGTTGAGATAGAAGCTACCTTGCTTGTTCAGAAGGACCAAAACTTTCCGACCGTCGGCGATCTTTCTGTAATAAAGGTGTTTGTGCCGCATAAACAGGCAGAGGCGGCCCGCAATTTCCTTGAAAACCCTCAACCTCTTGAAGAAAACGGAGATACCGGAACGGAATGAAAGGACAGAACACAGGAGTTCGGGTACTGGTTTCAGTATTAGCGATACCGCTGATCTTAGCCGTATGTTATTTCGGAGGTTATTATTTCCTCGGCGTTTTTCTGGCGATTGCCCTGTTAGCTTTTTATGAACTTATCCAGCTGACCAAAAAGAAAGATGCTCATCCGCTGGTTATAACAGGAATGTTGTCGGTCACTGCACTGATTCTCAACGGTTACTTCAGGTTTATACCGAATGAACTGCTGATAATGGGAATCGTAATGGCCGTTTTAATTAATGAGTTATACCTTATCCGGGGCTCATCAATTCAGAATATCGGAGTAACCTTCATCGGCATTTTCTACATCGGATTCAGCTTTTATGCCCTCGTCGGGATACGCGAGTTTTTCACCGAGTATTACAGAGGCGGTTTTATAATTATGACAATCCTTGCCGGAATCTGGCTGTGTGATTCAGCGGCATTTTTTGGCGGGCTAACTTTCGGTAAACACCGGCTTTATGAGAGAGTCAGTCCTAAAAAAAGCTGGGAAGGCGCAGTCTTTGGATTTGTTTTTTCTGTTGCCGGTGTAGCAGCCGCACAAATTTACTTTTTAGATTTTATTACATTCACCGATGCGCTCATAATCGGAATTATAATCGGAACAATCGGGCAGATGGGTGATCTGGCGGAATCACTATTGAAGAGGGATGCGGGAGTTAAAGATTCCTCTAATCTGATTCCCGGGCACGGAGGAGTGTTTGACAGGTTTGATTCGCTTATAGCCGTGGCCCCGGTTATTTTTATTTACCTAAACTTATTTGTTAATAAATAGACATCTTTTTTTGAGAATTAAGCATAAAGACAAAATCAGCGTAATCACCCTCGGCTGTTCGAAAAATACAGTCGACTCAGAGAGACTTCTTAACCAGCTCAAAGTGAATGACTTCAGGATTAAATCGGACCCGAAGAGCGCTGATACAGTAATCATCAATACGTGCGGTTTTATCGAGAGCGCGAAACAGGAATCTATTGATACGATCTTAAATGCTACAGAGCTGAAGAAGCGCGGAAAAATTAAAAAAGTAATCGTCGCCGGCTGTCTTTCCGAGAGATACAAAGATGATCTGATGAAGGAAATTCCGGAAGTTGACAGCTATTTCGGCACTGAAAAATTTGAAGAGATAGTTAACGAGCTGGGAGGAGAATTTAAGTATGATCTGCTCGGTGAAAGAATGCTTACTTCTCCTTCACATTCCGCCTATCTGAAAATTTCGGAAGGCTGTGACAATCCGTGTTCATTTTGCGCGATTCCGCTGATGAGAGGGCTGCATAAATCGACTCCGATGGACCAACTTCTGCGGGAGGCGGAATATTTGGCCTCGCAGGGTACTAAGGAATTGGTTATAATCGGACAGGATACGACTGACTATGGCAAGGATATCGACGGCAAAAGAAATCTTCACGAGCTACTGAATAAATTAAGTGAAATTAACGGCATCGAATGGATAAGGCTGATGTATGCTTATCCATCGCACTTCCCGGTAGAAATTATGGATGAAATCAACAGCAATCCCAAAATTGTTAAGTACCTGGATATGCCGCTGCAGCACATCACTGATAACTGTCTGAAATCAATGAGGCGGGGAATCTCAAAAAGGCGGACAATGGAGTTAATTGATACTCTGAAATCGAGAATTGACGGGCTGATCCTCCGGACTACTTTTATCGTAGGTTATCCTGCGGAGACTGAAAAAGACTTTAATGAACTTTATGATTTCGTTCGGGATACAAGGTTTGACAGAATGGGAGTTTTTACTTATTCAATTGAGGATAAGACGCCTTCCTTCATACTTGGGGACACTGTCCCGGAAGAAGAAAAGGAGCGCAGGAGGGATGCCCTTATGGAATTGCAGAAGGAGATTTCTAATGAGGCCAATTCCGCGATGGTAGGGAAAGAATTAAAAGTATTGACAGACAGATTTGAAAATGGAATTTACTTTGCCAGATCCTACCGGGATGCACCTGAAGTAGACGGCGAAGTTATTATTGAAACCGGAGAGAAACTGGATATAGGCAGTTTCTTTGACGTCGTTGTGACCGGCCACGATGAATACGACTTGTACGCAAATTTAAAACCGAAAACTATCTGAGGTTAGGATGAAAAGAATATTAATAATCATATCGGTGATCTTTATTGCCCAGCATTGTCTGGGGCAAACGAAACTGAATCCCGGTAAAAGTGATTTTTTCTATTCTCCTAGTTTCTATACGGATATCATCTCTTTTAAAGGTACGTCTGCTGCCGCTGCCAGAGTTGATGTTTTCATTCAGGTTCCGTTTGACAGGATTAAATTCCTCAAGGTGAACAAAACATTTCTTGCAGAATACACAATAACCGTTTCAGTCTATGACAGTCAAAAAGTGAAGCTGATAACCGAACGTACCTGGAACGAAACAATTGAGACAGGGGAATATTCCCAATCTATATCAAGAAATAATTATAATCTAAGCCTTCGTTCGTTCTCCTTAAAACCGGGTAATTATGTGTTTAAGTTTTCTGTGGAAGACAAAGACACCCGGAAGAAATATTTATCTGAAGTCCATTCCGATGTGAGAGACCTGAGCGGGAATATCTCGCTTAGCGACATTATTCTTATCGCCGGCCAGGTAAGTTCAGAATCGGGGAATAAGGTTACACCGAATGTTTCCGGGAATATTACATCCCAGAAGACCGGGATACCTTTCTTCCTGGAGGTTTATTCCGATACTACTCAGAAAGTTAATCTTCAGATCAACGTAAATGCTCTTTCCAGCCGGACTCTTGTTTACACAACCTATATTGAACGGGATTTGCATTCTGGGGTGAACCAGATTTTTTATACACTGGACTCTCTCGATATGGCCGTGGGTGATTATATGATTACCGTGAACAGGCTGAATGAGAATCTCAGCCCTGTTGAATCTGTCAATAAAGCCGTACGTTCAAGAATGACCGGACTTACTTTCATAATCAAGGACCTGGACAAAGCCGTCGACCAGATGGTGTACATAGCAAACGCCCAGGAGATGGATGAACTCAGAAAACCGACTGAATACAGCGAGAAACTTGCACTGTTTCTTGACTTCTGGAAAAAACGTGATCCCAGCACCGCAACGGAGGAGAATGAAATATTCAATGAATATTTCAGGCGGGTAGAATTTGCCAACAAGAATTTTTCCAACTACCTGGAAGGGTGGAGGAGCGATATGGGGATGGTATATATAATACTAGGTGCTCCCGATAACATAGACCGCCATCCGTTTGACTATAACTCTAAACCTTACGAAGTATGGGAGTACTTTGAACTGAACCGGAGATTCGTTTTCCTGGATAATACGGGTTTCGGCGATTACCGGCTTGTCACTCCGTTATACGGTGATTCGTATCGTTATAGACCGTAACGTAAACTATTGTTTTATATAGCTTTAATTGAAGTATCTTAAATATAATTAGTTAATGATTCTCTCAATAACACTCAATCCGTTGCTTGAAATCCGGTTAAAGTATGATATTGATATAGATAAGGAAGTAATCCGGGACGGAGATTTAACCTATGCCGCGGGTGGTAAGGGTGTAAATGTCGCCCGCCAGTTAAGATATCTTGACCAGGATTCACTTGTTTTCACCACTGCCTCCGGCCTAAACGGGAAAAGATTTACTGAGTGTCTTGAAAAGGATCAGATTAAGTCCATTATTTATAAGACTTTAGAAGAGACACGGATCTCAGTTGTAGTGAATAACGGTGATACGCAAAAGAATTTCTTCGCCAGAAATTCTGGCTTAACTGAGTCAGAGCGGTCCGGAATAGTCTCAAAGCTTTCCAAAGCGATAACCACTGTTGATACAGTCGTGATTTCCGGGAGCACGCCTGATTCAGGATCAATAGAAATAGTCGCTGAGATCCTGAAATTAACCCGTGAGTCAGATAAACTTACTCTCCTCGATACTTACGGCAGCGGACTCGCCGGTTTTTTTAAGCTTGCTCCCGTGATCATACATAACAACTTTCAAGAGATCGAGAATTCACTGGGACTGACTCTTAAAACTGAGGCTGAAATCATCACCGCTATTAAAATGCTGCATTCAAAAGGAATCAAACTGATATATCTTACCGACGGAAAGAATCCGTTTTATGCTTCAAACAACGGATATATATACCGTGTATCCCCTCCGCAGGTTAAAGAGGTCAGTTCCACCGGCTGCGGTGATGCTTTTACTGCAGGGATTCTTTATTCAATGAACAGCCACATTAAATTTGAAGAAGGTTTGAAATTCGCCACTGCTCTTGGTGCGCTGGAGGCAACGAAGTATGATGTCTGTAAAAATGATCTTTCGGAAATTCAGTCTCTGCTGGATCGCGTGATTGTGGAACCTGTCGGAAAACGGATGAATGAATTTAATGTCCCGCGTGCTAATTAGGACTTTTTTTTTATTTGCTCTTCTACCATTTTTAACATTTTCCCAGACCAGAACGGAAATTGATTTCCGGGGGAATTACTTCTTTGATGATCAGGATCTGGCCAAGCTAACCAACTCTTACTTATTATCAAATTCACTCAATGCCCGCCCTGATTCCATCTCTGCCCTGATATGCAGGCTTTATTATGACAACGGATTTTTTGGCTGTATCGTTTCAAGTGAAAAGACAGTCCCGGCCGACTCGCTTCTGATTTCATTCAGTGCGGATATTACTGAAGGCGAGAGATATAAAATCGGGCAGATATACGTATCCGGTTTTGACACAACCTCCGTTTTTGAGAATCAAAAATTTACAAACAGTTTAAGCGGTTTGGCGTACAATTCTGCTGCGGTAGCATCTTCGATCGCTGATTATCTAAATTATTTCGAAAACAACGGATACCCATTCGCTAAAATTAAAGTTAATTCCGTAGTAAAAGATTCTTCTGAGTTCTCCGTCACGCTGAACCTCAAAATTGAAGCGGGAAAGATGTACTCGATTGATGAAATCAGTATTAAAGGGAACACTAATACAAGCGAGAACGTGATTTTAAGGGAGATTGATTTACGCCCCGGAGACCGTTTTTCGGAAGAGAAAATTGCTCGCATACCCGCGCAACTAAACAGATTGAAATTTTTTGAGCCGGTACAGCTGCCTGATTATTATATCGATTCAAAGGGGAGAGGCGTTTTGGAGATAACGATAAAAGAGAGAAAAGTTAACAATTTTGACGGGATTGTCGGGTACATCCCGCCGGGAACATCAGAAAAAACCGGATATTTCACAGGACTAGTAACCATCTCTTTGAAAAACCTTTTCGGTACCGGAAGATCCTCATCACTTCGTTGGCAGAAAATAGACAGACTGTCAAGCGAACTCGAGTTTTCTTATTTTGAGCCGAGAATTTTGGGTTACAGATTGAACATTGGCGGAAGCTATTTTCAAAAGAAACAGGACTCAGTATATGTTCAGCAGAGGGTTGAGGGAATGGTTGAATTTCCGGCAACTTCAGAAATATTTTTCTCATTGTCTTTTTTACGTGAAACTATAATTCCAACGATCCTGACTGTGCCGGCATTTACGGTATATAATTCGGCTCAGAATTCAATATCGGCGGGAATCAGGATTGATACCCGTGACGATCCGTTCTCACCTGTGTCCGGGGTGTACTTTTTCAATTCATTCGGCAACACCGAAAAATCCCTGAGAGGCCCGGCTGAGTATATCGCGGCGGGTCAGCAAACAAAGTACTCAATTAAAAAGATTACTCTCAGCCTGGATTTATTCTACTCTCCGTTTCTGAGGCAGGTCATAATGTTCGGGATCAACGGCAAGAATATATCAGGAGGTATGCTTGAAGTCAGCGACTTATATAAACTCGGAGGGACAAGAAGTTTAAGAGGATACCGTGAGAACCAGTTTTTCGGATCCACAATCGGCTGGACGAACCTGGAGTACAGGCTGCTCTTAAGCAGGCGGTCTTACGGTTTTGTATTTTTTGACTCCGGTTATTACAAACGGGATAAAAACGAAAAACTGAAAATAAGCGGAAATGAAGAGACAAAATCCGGTTATGGTTTGGGAATGAATCTTGAGACCGGGGTGGGAGTGCTGAATGTGAGTTATGCTTTGGCTAAAGGGGAAACTTTCAGCCAGGGTAAAATTCACTTTGGAATCATTAATGATTTTTAGGACTTTTGTATAGTTAATTAATAATTTTGTAAGATCAATGAAAAGAATCGCAATTTATCCCGGTACATTTGATCCCGTAACAAACGGGCATATCGATATTGTGCAGCGCGCCGTAGAACTTTTTGATGAAGTTTGGGTTACGGTTGCGATCAATCCTTCAAAAGACCCGATGTTTACTTCGGACCAGCGTATCCGTCTGCTTGAGGAGAGCCTTAAACATTTTTCAAATGTGAAAGTTGATAAATTCTCAGGGCTGGTGGTTGATCACGCGAGGGAAGTTGGAGCGAAAGCTATTATCAGAGGACTCAGGGCTGTAAGCGATTTTGAATATGAATTCCAGATGGCGCTGATGAACAGGAAACTTGCAGACGAAATAACTACTGTATTTCTTATGCCAAATGAAAAATATACCTACCTGAATTCTTCACTAATCCGGGGTCTGGCGAGGTTTGGCGCTGATGTATCAGAATTTGTTCCAGCCTGCGTTATGGATGCCTTAAAAAGGTCGGTGAATTAGGCCGGTTCGGGGATCCGGTCACTGGATAATTTATCTCAGCTAAACTTTCCGGTCAAATATTCATCTTTTTAGAATACCCCTAACTCTTAAAGCCCCTCGCTTTACGTTATTTCATCCACTTTTTGTGAGATTCGGGTGAATTCCTGTCATTTTTTCACTATGGGAATTTGAACTATTTTTAAGTTTAGAATATTATAATTTAATAGTAATAAATTTATTTGATAAGATTTAGTGTACGTTTGCATCTCCAAAAAATGAGTGACTTTATAAGATGACCGGAACA
>CAIMOS010000296.1 GCA_903843135.1 uncultured Ignavibacteriales bacterium
ACCTGGTCGGGGACGGGGATCACCACGGGCGGATTATTGATCTTAGAAGTATCAGCCACATAAAGCGTATAGCTTCTTTTCGGCGCCCAAAGTTTAACTCTGTTCTTCGTGCCTCCGGCTGAAGGGCCGACTACAACCTTGTTGGCGTCCCTGCCGCTGAAATCTTTGTACACAGTACCAATTGGCAGCTCGGTATCGACCCATATATCAATCCACTGGCTCGAGTTATCGTTGATTACGAGATAACCGCCGGGCTGTGAGCCGTAGCCGTCCCTGCGCGCAACATAAATATCTCGGGACAATACCGCCTGGTCCTGGTTATTATCCTGCCGGATGTACCAGGCATTCAGTCCGCCGCGCTTAGTTGTGCCGCCTCCAAGGAATTTCTGGCGTACCCAGATCAGCGTGTCGATCTTGCCCGCGAATCCGTACATAAAATAATCCCTGAAGAAAACACAGGGCCTTCCCTCGGAAAAAAGAATGTATGCGTAGGCAAGTTCTTTGTTGTATATAATAGGATCGTGCCCGCTTGCGACGGAAGAGTCATATCCGGTCCGGTCAACATCGTGATTCTCTGCAAAAGTGGATACGTTATACCCGGAGACACCGGCACTGATAAGTCCGGCGCCGTCAAGCGAAGTCATATCAAAGCTGCCGGAGGTGTTATTGCACATATCGCGGAGAGTGTATCTGAGCGGAAAATCAAACATCGCGACGTTTCCGCCGTATGTGAAGCGCGTCTGGTTGTACCAGTAAAGTATGTCGCTCTGCCCGCCGAAATATTCCGCAACCGCGTAATTATTTCCGTTAGTCTGCTGCAGCCAGTAACCCATAAAAGCGGGATCAATATGTTTCACAGCATCAAGCCGGAAACCTTTGAAGCCCAGAACCTCTTTGAGATACCTTCCCCAGACAATAAGACTGTCGCGGACCGCGGGTTTGTCCTTCGCGAGCCATTCGCCGAACTGATAAAGAGGATCTGTCGGCCCGTGATAAGGAGGATTAACATCGCAAGTGTTTGCATTGGGATAAAATGAACCGGCGTCTTTCCGGAAGCGGCCCGAACCGTTCGGGTAATTAAATAAAAGGTAAGCTGAATCGGGGAAAGCCGGATAAGGCGTGCACTGGTAAGGGATCTGCTCCTCACCGCCGTTCATATGGAGCATAACTGCATCCGCGTAGCAGTCGATGCCGACATCAGAAAAAGTGCTGATGGCATTTATCAGTTCCTGCCTGCTTCCGAAACGCGTCTCACGGGAACCTTTCTGGTTGAATTCGCCGAAGTCATAATGATCATAGGGGTCGTAACCCATTGAGAAACCGCCCGCCGCGCCTTTAACCGGTGAAGGGAACCAGATTCCGCTGAAGCCCGAACTTGCGAGCCGGGGCGCAAGCGAGGCAAGAGAATCCCACCAGATACCACCCGGAGGGGAATTCCAGTAAAATCCCTGCAGAAAAACGTCCGATTTTGGCAATGCGGCATAATCCACCGGCTGCGCTTTCAGGTTAAAACAAAGTGACTGGATCAAAACACCCAGAAGAATAATTTTTTTCATATTCTATATATATTAGTTTCTGACTTGGTAAAGAGCAGTTACACTCTTAGCGGCTAATTTGTAGTGATAACTTAACAAATTAATAATTATTTTAAGTGACAAAATAATAAATGTTCATTCAATGCCAGCGAATCGCCGTTACAAATATATATTATCATTAGCCCCCCTCTCCTTCACAGGGAGAGGGGCCGGGGGTGAGGTTTGCATCTTTACAGCCAGCTAAAAAAACATTTCGGCTTCGATAAGTTCCGCGAGGGGCAGGAAGAGATTATCCGCACCATACTCGACGGCAAAAGCGTAATCGCGGTGCTTCCCACCGGCGGAGGAAAATCGCTTTGCTATCAGCTTCCCGCAATGATGAAGGGAGGTTTCTCGATGGTGATCTCCCCGCTTATCTCGCTTATGAAGGACCAGGTTGATACGCTGAACGAGAGCGGAATGCCGGCGGCCTTTATAAACAGTTCGATTGAATACCACGAAGTTGAGGATATACTCGGCAGGCTTGAAGGCGGGAAAATCAAGCTGCTGTATGTCGCACCCGAACGGCTTGGCAGCCGCGGCTTTGCCGAAAAAATAAAATCGCTTAATCCTGAATTCCTTTTTATAGATGAGGCCCATTGCATCAGCGAATGGGGGCATAACTTCCGTCCGACTTACCTGAAGATCAAAAACTTTATCGAATTTGCCGGAATAAAAAAAGTCTCGGCGTTTACCGCGACAGCCACAGAGGAAGTCGTAAAAGACATCGGGCTGCAATTACTTATGAAAGAGCCCGCGGTTTTTATCAAAGGCTTTGAGCGGGAAAACCTCTCTCTGAATGTACTGCAGGTGCGGGACAAAAAAGAAAAGGTGCTTGAACTTCTTTTTAGATACAAGCATCCTGCCATCATTTATACTTCATCCCGCAAAAAAGCGGAAGAAGTCAATGAGTTCCTCCAGACAAACGGAATTAAAAGCGCCTGCTACCACGCGGGGCTTAATTCGATTCAAAGAAAGTATATACAGGAAAATTTCCTTAACGGAAGAACGAACGTCATTGCCGCCACAAATGCATTCGGAATGGGTATCGATAAAAGCGACATCCGCCTTGTCGTGCATTATAATATTCCGGGAACGATTGAAAACTATTACCAGGAAATTGGCCGGGCAGGGCGCGACGGGAAAAAATCATTTGTCTTCCTTCTGTTCGACAGAAGCGACATCGCGATCCAGGAATATTTCATTAAGAATTCTTATCCCGACCGCGATTTTATAAAAGATATTTACGACGCAATATGCAATTACGGCAATGTGGATATCGGCAGTTACTCCCCGAAGGAAATCGCGATTAATTACGATTATCTTTCCGCGGCGCTGAAAAAGGAAGTCTCACGCGGATTGCTGAGCGCCACTCTCCGCCTGCTTCAGGACGCGGGTTATTTATACGTCCCTTCCGAACTTGACCGCCGTTCATATTTCCATTTCACCGTCTCGGTGGATTCGCTCAGGACCTATGTCAAAAAGATGAAAGACTCCAATAAGCAGGACCTTATTCTGGCCCTGCTGAGGGAATACAGCGGGAAACCGTTTACGGAAAGAGTTGAATTCAAACCGGAGGTGTTTGCACAGATGCTCGGCATAAGGCCGGCGGAAGTCGAGGACCTGATGATTTCGTTTGAGAACTCAGGTTATATAGAATATGAAAGGCCCGTGAATGCCGAACGGATCCAGTTAAAACATCCGCGCGTCGATTCAAAGTTTCTTAACCTCGATTTCAATAAGATCAACAACTTTTATTTCCTTGCGCATAAAAAACTGAACCTGATGGTTGATTTCGCTGTCACTACTCAGTGCCGGTTTAAATTTATACTCAATTACTTCGGCGAGGACACATCAAATTACCAGTGCGGCAAATGCGATAACTGCACATCGCAGACCAATCTTCCCGAAGCATCGGGAGACTATGTGCGGGAGAAAATCCTTGTTACGCTGAATGCTTTTACGGATGGACTCCCTGAAAATAATCTTGTTAATCTGCTGCTCGGCGTGAGCAAGTCGGAGAAATTCAGATCAGTTATTAACTACGGAAGTCTCAGCGGTTACGGGAAAGATGAACTTTATCTGATTATCCAGTCCGCGCTGAATAAAGGGCTCATCCGGAAGAATCCTTTTAAGGTGAAGAATTACCAACTAAGCAATACCGGGAAGAATTATCTGATTGAGTCGGGATTGATAGATGTTGAGGAAGGCCCACGCGACTTCGAATCCGATCTCGAACTGTTTCACATTCTGCGGGAACTGCGTGACAAGGCCTCATTGCGGTTCAGCCAGCCAAAGCATTTTATCTGCACCGATGAGACGCTTGCAAAGATTTCAAAAATAAAACCGGTTAAAAAAGAAGAACTGCTTCAGGTGCCGGGATTTAACGAGCGCACCTACACGAAATTCGGACAGGAAATACTTGACGCGGTGTCCGCATTCGCGACGGATAAGACATCGCTGCTGCCCGGCAACAAAAGTATGCCTTCGAATGTCGCGGAAACTTATTCGCTGATCAATCAGAACTACTCGCTCGCCGATATCGCGAAGATCAGGAACCTGACCGAAGCAACCGTTTCGATGCAAGTTGAAACAATCTTATCATTCTTCCCCAATACACCGACAGACAGGCTTATAGATCCGGCGATTGCAAAAAGGATACAGGAAGAAATTAAAAAGGGGACAAAAGAACTGAAAGAACTTAAGAAGCATCTTCCGGAATATATTACTTACCCGGAAATACGGGTGGTTCTCGCGCAGAGCAGGGGAATTAAAAATTAAAAATTAAGAATTAAGAATTAAGAGTTACTAATCAAATTCGCATTTGAGGCAGGTAGTATCGTAGTGCAACGTTGTCTGCTTTGCGGAACTTTGCGCCTTCTTAGCGGACCTCTGCGGAACTTCTGGGGATTTAAATATATTACAGAGGAACAGTAACCCGAACATATACACACCCGGGAATCAGAATCATTCTTATAAAGTTAATTATCAAGCCCGTGTTTGAGGCGGGTAATATCGTAGTGAAACATTGTTTCTGCTTTGCGGAACTTTGCGCCTTCTTAGCGGACCTCTGCGGAACTTCTCGGGATATAGATATATTACAGAGGAACAGTAAC
>CAIMOS010000297.1 GCA_903843135.1 uncultured Ignavibacteriales bacterium
CATCAGTTTTAACAGCGCAGTCGATGCCTGCGGATCCAGGCTGAGAATTCCATATATTTTACCAAACTCAAAACTGTAGTTCAGGTTATAAAATAATGTTTTTCCATCTTCTCTGTAGGATAAATTCCTGATTTGCATTTCGTAATATAATTAACTGTAGAAAGTAAGAATTGTTATTGCAATATCAAATATAATTATCATACCGAGTGATTGAACCACCGCCTTGATTGTCCTCTGCGGCACTTCTGTGCTGGCGAAAGAGACTCTAAGGCCTTCATAGGAAGAAACTGTCGAAATTATAATCCCGAATAATGCTGATTTAAATAAAGTTGACAGAATATCCGCTATGGTAAAGTTGGCCAGTATGGTAAATACATAATCAATGAAACTGACGTCTCCGATGATCAGCGACATAAAGTAACCGCCAAGTATTGACATCAAATTGAAATAGATCGTCAGTAAAACCATTGAAACGGTCACTCCGACCAGCCTTGGAACAACCAGGTAAGATATCGGAGAGATTTTCATTGATATCAGCGATTCTATCTCCAGATTCACCGCCATATTGCCCAGTTCTGTTGAAATTGCGGTTCCGGACCTGGCGACAATTATGAACGCCGTTAAAATGCAGGAGAGTTCGCGGGTAATGACACTGACAAAGATTGTATTAAAAATGGCGCTTTGAGAAAATCCGGGAATAATGCTGTTACCCTGGATGATGATAAGCCCTGTTATGGCAATTGAAACGAGAGAGATAATGCCTAAGGCTTCAAAACCGGTAAATAGTATTTGGCGAACAAGTACGATGAAACCGATATTGATGTTCATTCTGAAAGCAATCAATTCGGCTATTGTTTCTGAAGCGAACTGAAAAAATTTTACAAGATTTGAAATTTTGTCTGATACGGTGAACCGGACAACATTTACGAAATTCATACAGTTATCACATTGTGTCCATTAATTAGAATTTATTATCGCCTCCAGCTGCTGCAGCGATTCGCATACAATCACGGCAGGATAATTCTTTTTCAGTTCATCCAGCACCAGCTGAACTCCCTGCCCCCCCACAACAATTTTCTGTTCTGGAAAATTTTTTCTGATTTGATCCAGTGTCTCCAGCAACCGGAGAGTATTCAGATGAAAATTTATTGAAAGCCCGACATAGTCAGGATTTTTCTCCTCAATGAACTTCAGCAGTCCCCTCGATGGTGTATTTGCGCCAAGATAATAGGTTTGCCAGCCGTGTATCTCAAACAAATTCGCGACCATTTTGGCCCCGATCTGATGGAATTCCTTATCTATGCAAGAAACAATAGCTGATTTGTCTTCTGTCTTTCCGCTTCTTGCCATCTCCGCAAGCATCGTTATAAGGTAATCAATTATCGTGGTGGCAGCGTGCTCTTCCGCAATATTGATTTTGCTGTCCTCCCACATCTTCCCGATTTTATATAAAGATTTTTGAAAAAGTTCGAGATATATATCGGTGACACTCTCGCCATTGTTATATAACGCCAGGCAAATCCTCCGGCACTCTTCTTTATTACCTTTTATTAATGAGTCAAAGAACTCGAGATAGTGTAACTGCTTAATCATTCCTACGTATACCTGAAAAACAAAATTAAAATGAACGCATTAGGATAAAATAATGATTTTTCCTTAATTATTGTCAGAATTGTCCGTTCATCGACAATATTTTGCGTTTGAGTATGTATTACTCCGATCGTAATAAAACAATATTTACATTAATTCGGTTCACTAATTTTGAATAAATATTAAATTTCTTAATGATAATCTTTATTTTAATCATATTTACGGCTTCGATTCAGGCCCGGGTGCCGGATTCCGGTAAGGTGAATTATTCTATTGATCCGCCAAAAATAAATTCCGCAATCTCAATAGATGGTCTCGCGGACGAACGGGAATGGCTCCTCGCGGACAGTGTCCGGATGGACTATGAGATTCAGCCCGGCGATAATTCCTCCCCCACTCAAAAAACGACCGTTAAGATGCTCTATAATGAAGAATTTTTATATTTTGCTTTTTACTGTTATGATAAAGTCCCGGATCAAATCAGAGCCAGACTGAGTGACCGCGACCAGATATACCGGGACGATTACATCGTTATCGTACTTGATCCTTACGGGGACAATCAAAATGCGTATGAATTTCTTGTGAATCCGCTGGGTATTCAGGCTGACCTGATGAGGACCGGCAATAACGAAGACGAAACCTTTGATGCGGTCTGGCACTCCGAAGGAAGGATCACCGATTTCGGGTACATTATTGAGGCGGCAATCCCATTCAGAATTCTGAAGTTTACCGAAAACGCTAGTAATGGATGGGGACTTATGCTTGCGAGGAATTATCCCAGGGAGACACGCTATATCTATTCCTGGACACATTTTGACCGTGATGACCCTTGTTTTACTTGCCAGGGCGGGAAAATAAAAGGCCTCACAGACGTAAAAGTGCCCTTTTCTTTGGAACTCCTCCCCTATTTCCTCGGAATGAAAAACGGTAACCTCACCGATCCTGAAAATTCAAATTCTGCATATAGATCCCAAGATGTCAAAGGAAGGGCGGGGCTGGGACTAAAAGTGCTGCCGTCGGCGAATCTTACACTTGACGCAGTTATCAATCCGGATTTCAGTCAGATTGAATCTGACGCACAGGTTATCAGCGTGAATAATACCTTCGCCATTTTTTACCCCGAGAAAAGGCCCTTCTTTCTTGAGGGGCTGGAAGTTCTTCAAACCGGAAGTAATATGTTCTACTCCAGGATGATAAACGATCCTTTATTCGCCGCAAAACTGACGGGTAAATCCGGTAAGTTTACTTACGCTTTTCTTACCGGCTACGATAAAAACTCTCCTGTCATTATACCGGGAACAGACAACAGTTCATTCGTAAATTCAGGAATGGCCTCAATGACCAATGTCATCAGGGGAAGATATGATTACAGAGATGAATCTTACATCGGGTTCCTCATCTCCGGTAGAAATTACAAATCCGCGCATAACCTGAGCGGAGGAATCGATTGGAAATCTAATTTCGCAAAGTATTATTACTTCTCAGGCGATTTAAAGTATTCCTCAACAAAAGAAATCATCGATACGGTAATATTCAATGACTCCAGAAGGCTGGGCAATACCGGATACAGCGCAGCTTTTGACGGTGAAGAATATGACGGTTACTCAATGGCACTCAAATTTGAGAGACAAAGCAGGAATCACTATGCAATGATCTCGTATAAAGACGTAAACCCGACTTTTCAGTCACAAAGCGGATTCATAACACGCAACGACAGCAGGTTCCTTGAATTTGAAAACGATTTCATATTCTACTATGATAGTTCATTTGTTGAAAAAATTAACATATTCCTGAATTCAGGGCACGATTTTACTCATTCGGATATTCGTAAGGACCAGTGGATTTTTATCGGCACAACTGCCACCGTTACCGGGCAGACTAGTTTTACCGTTGGTTTTCCCGTGTTAAACAGGGAAATATTCAGAGGCAGAGACATAAGAAACATTAAAAAAATTCATCTCAATCTGAACTCTTCCCCTTTTAAATATCTGGATGTATATTTTTCAGCTGTCATTGGCAGGACGATTTACCGCAATGACCCCCCTGAACTGGGAAACGGACACGAGATGAGCGCCGGCTTCACATTACGTCCTATACCATCACTTAAATCCAGTTTGGAATACTCACGGGCTTCACTCCGGAATGTAGCAAATAACGATCTCTTTTTTGATGGTTATATCCTGAGAAATATTACATATTACCAGTTGAACCGTGAGTTCCAGTTCAGGATTATTTCCGAGTTTACTTCATTCGAAAAATCCTTCTCCTTGTATCCACTCTTTAGTTACAAACTAAATCCCTTCACTACTTTTTATGCCGGAACCTCGTACGAGTATAAAAATTTTGGGCCTCAGTCTGACTATCATCGCTCAAGGGACCAGTATTTTCTCAAGATCCAATATTTATGGAACAATATCTAAGTCTGCCAAATTGACAGACTGTGCGTTAAGATCGCAACCATAGCACTTGATTTAAACTGCTCACTTGAATAAATTTAGAATTAAATTTTTAAAAGTGAGGATTATATGAGTAAAAATGAAGCAAAAAAATTTGAATTTAAGGCAGAGACCAGGCAGCTTTTAGATATACTTGCACATTCCCTGTACAGCAGCAGAGAGATCTTCCTCAGGGAACTTATCTCCAACGCGTCAGACGCCCTTGATAAACTCAGATTCGAATCGAATAAAAACACCGACTATACCGATAAGGAACTGGCCCTTGAGATCAGAATTGAACTGGACGAAAAGAATAAGATTCTCAGGATAATCGATACGGGTATTGGTATGTCCTTCGACGAAATTATTGCGAATATCGGAACTATCGCTCATTCAAGCTCGGCTGAATTTATCAAGCAGCTGAAGGACAATAAAGAGGAAGCAAACAATATTATCGGTAAGTTCGGTGTGGGATTCTACTCTGTGTTTATGGCAGCGGATAAGGTTACAGTGAAATCAAAGTCATTCAGACAGGAAGAAAAACCGGTTGTCTGGGTCTCCGAAGGTACCGACGAATATGAGCTTAACTACCTGGAAGAAAAATTACAGCGCGGTACAACAATTGAAATTCACCTTAAGGAGGACGCGAAGGAATTCTCTGAGAAATGGAGAGTCGAAAATATAATAAAACAACATTCGAATTTCATCTCTTTCCCAATCTTACTTGATGGGACAAAGATCAATACCACCCCGGCTTTGTGGCGTGAACCAAAATCCAAAATAACACCTGAGCAATATGAGGAGTTCTACAAATTCCTCTCGCACGATAATGATGCTCCGGCGGAAACTCTACATATTTCCGTGGATGCTCCAATTCAGTATAACGCCCTCTTATTTATTCCCAAAAAGAGCAGCGATTTCTTTGGATTTTATCGTGACCAGTACGGCTTGGACCTCTACGTACGGCGTGTCCTGATTCAGCACAAAAGCAAAGAACTTATCCCGGAATACCTGGGGTTCGTTAAAGGTGTAGTTGATTCTGAAGATATTCCGCTAAACGTATCAAGAGAAACTCTTCAGGAAAACGCTGTCTTCAACAAAATTTCAAATAACATTGTAACACAGGTTTTGAATTTCCTTATTAAAAAAGCTTCTGATGACAAAGTGAAATACCAGGAGATCTGGAAGGAGCACGGCAGGCAGTTCAAACTTGGATACGGTGATTTTTTGAACAAGGATAAATTTATCCAGTTACTTAGATTCAACTCTTCTTCCCAGGCAGATCACGAAGGTCTGGTTTCGATCGATGAATACATTACGGGACTGAAAACCGATCAGAAGGAGATTTATTTTGCGTTCGGTAATACCCGTGATGCAATCCTCTCATCCCCGCAGTTCGAGATTTTCGGCAAGAAAGGAATAGAAGTATTGTTCCTTTTGGATCCTATGGACGAGTTCGTACTTTCATCACTGGGCGACTACAAAGAGTACAAATTCACTCAGGTTGACCAGGTTGATCTTTCCAAAATCGAAAAAATGCCGGATGTAAAAACGGATTCGAAAAAAGATGAAATCTCAAAGGATGATCAAAAACATTTTGACAGCCTTGCTCAGAAATTCAAGACAATCCTGGGTGATAATGTGACTGAAGTCCGCCTCTCGAAGAGACTGGAATCCAGCCCGGCGTGCCTTGTTAGTTCCGAGAACTCACTCTCATCCAGTATGCATAAATTTCTGAAATTAACCCAGAAGGATTTTGCTGAACCTAAAAAGGTATTCGAAATTAATCCGCACCATCCTCTGATCAAAAATCTTCTGAATATTTTTAAAAAGGATTCGCAAGATACTTTTATCGAGAAGAGCGCCTGGCAGTTATTCGAGACTTCCCTTCTTCTTGACGGGAACCTGAATGATCCGCACAAACTTTATAAGAGAGTTAATGAAATGGTAACTGAAGCAAGCGAACTTTACCTGAAGTTCAAGGACCAGGTTAGCTCCTGATTTCCCAGATCTGAGTACAAACTAAAAAGTGTATCTGCCACAGGTAAACCCTTTCGGCAGATACACTTAATATTAATTATATTCCGGCTATTCTAAGGCCGGCTGGTTGCCTTAATTTCGATAAATTTTGAGGCAGATGAGCAGGACGTATTCCTGTTATCACCAACTGTAAGTTTGACTTTGTACAAACCTGCTTTTGTGTATTTATGGAAGATCTTAGCGCCGGTTCCTGAAGTTCCGTCTCCGAAATCCCACAAGTAATTAATAAAATCACCTTCAGCATCAGTCGTTTTTGATGCATCGAACATATAACCGTCATAAACTCCGCCGACAAGCAATTCACCTTTGTCCTCAATACTGATTGCCGGGGCTGAGTTTATCACCAGCCTGAAATTCCGGCTTCCCTCTGCGGAAGAGGAACCGCTGCCGTCATTGACAGTCAACCTGCAATCATAAATACCCGGAACCGTAAACTTCGTTTTAACAATTTTGCCGCTTAACTTTTTCGCCTCGGGTAAATCCCACATATAAGTCAATGAATCGCGGTCCAAATCAAACGATGCGGAAGCGTCGAATGAATACTCCTGGCCGGGACAGATGACAATCTCTTCCGGAACAACAGCGGAGGGCTGTGTGTTTACTTTAATTTTTTTCGAAATCTTTGTCTTGCTGTTTGCCAGCCCGGTTCCGTCATCCACAGTCAGAGTAATATCATATATACCGGCATTGAAGTATTTATGCTCAATTTTTTCACCTGTCTGGCTGTTACCGTCACCCAAATCCCAGTTA
>CAIMOS010000298.1 GCA_903843135.1 uncultured Ignavibacteriales bacterium
ATGACGGTAAATATTTTCAATCACCACAATCGCATCATCTATCAGAAGTCCGACAGCCAGCGACAATGCAAGAAGCGACATCATATTAAGTGTGAAATCAAGCGCGTACATAATAATAAAACTTGCGATGATTGATGTCGGTATGGCCAGCGCGCTTATAATTGTTGCCCTGAAGTTAGCGAGGAACAGGTATATAACGATAACGGCAAGCAAACCGCCGTAAATAATATCGAACAGCACATCGTGGATTGAAGCCTCAATAAACACACTGTTGTCCTTCGACATTGTAACTTTGATATCAGGCGGAAGTTCTGTTTGAAGTTTCGCGAGCTGCTTTTTGACCTGTGCCGCAACTTGTACGGTGTTGCTGCCGGACTGTTTTACGATTTCAAGTCCGACTGCCGGAACTCCGTTATACCTGGTTAATGATGTCCTTTCTTTCGACGCGTCTTTTACCTCACCGATGTCGGATATATAAACCGGTTTTCCCATCGGATTTGCAACTACAACTTTATTGAAATCCTCAATCCTTGTGTACTTGCCCATCGTACGGAGCAGGATCTGTCTTTTGCCTTCAATAAGGTTTCCGCCGGGAATCTCAACGTTGGACATTCCCAGGTTCATTATCACATCATTCACTGTAAGATTGTAGGCCCGAAGTTTTTCAGAACTTACTTCAACGAGAATTTCCCTTTCCGCTCCGCCGACAAGATTAACCGCGCCTACGCCGGGGATGCTTTCGAGCCGTTTTTTAATTACGTTCTTTGTGTAATCCGTAACCTCCCGTTCACTCCTGTCTCCGGCAACCGTAAGGTTCATAATCGGGAAACTGGAAAAATCAAAACGCTGTACCACCGGATCCTCAAGGTCGGTGGGAAGATCGCCCCGTATCGCGGCAACTTTTTCCCTGACATCCTGCGCTGCCTGCTTTCCGTCAATTTCAAGTTTAAAAGCGATGACAACGATCGAAACATTTTCCTGCGCAATCGACTGAATATAATCAACGCCTTCAATCGGGTTTACCGCGTCTTCGATTTTCTTCGTAACGTCAGTCTCTATCTGCTCCGGGCCCGCGCCGGGAAGTATTGATGTGATCATCACGAAAGGTATATCTACGTTGGGGTTGAGATCTACATTTAATTTATTATACGAAAACCAACCGAGCACAACCAAGGCGAAGATCATCATGGTTGCGAAAACCGGGCGGTTTATCGAAACATCTGCTAGCTTCATTTTCCTAAACCTCGGTTGATTTTATTGTGCTTCGTAAATATAGGCGCCGTCATACAGGCTGCCGGTGCCGACAGTGACCACCTTATCACTTTTATTAACACCGGACAATACTTCCGTCAGTTTTCCGTCTGAGATTCCGGTAATGATTTTCCTGTAATTAGCTCTTCCGTTCTCGGCCACGTATGTCCCTGTCTCCGTGCCTTTTAATACAATGGCTCCAACAGGGATAACAATCGATTTCTGGCCCGATTTTTTCTGTGACTGCACATTACAGAACATTCCCGGTTTAAACCATCTGTCCCCTGAGTTCGCGAATACCGCCTTCATAACGAATGTCCTTGATTCCACATCCGCCGACTTGGAAATTTCAGTGATCGTTCCGTTCACAATAAAATCCGGCTTCAAATCTGAAAACAATTTTACCGGCTGTGCGACAGTAAGATCAAGCAGTTCTTTTTCACCGAGACTGACCACAGCTTTGATCCTGCTGATATTCGCTATCGTAATAAGAGGCATTCCCGGCATGGCAAGATCGCCTGCGTTAGCATTAATTGCTGTTACGATACCTGATATCGGGGCCACAAGTTCAATTGCATCTTTAGCGGCGTCAAAATTCGCTTTTGAAATATTATACTGTGTTGTTACTCCGTCAAGCATCTGCTGCGAGATCGCGCCTTCTGCATAAAGGGCTTTCATTCTGTTCAGGTCTTTTTCGGCATTAAGAAAGGCTGCCTGCGCCTGGTAATACATTGAACTTGCGCCGGATTTGTCGAGTTCCACCAAAAGCTGCCCTTTAGCCACACTCATACCGACCTTTGCTTTCAGTGTAACAATCCGTTCTGCCAGCTTTGCGACCACATTTGCCTGTTCTTCGCCTTCGAGCGTGGCAATATATGTTTTGTTAATTGTGAGTATCTGCTCGGATGCCTGCACTGTGCTGACCGCGATCGTATCGTTTTTGAGCGCTTTATTTTCTTCATTTGCGCCGGCATTTTTACCGCCGCAGCCGGCAAAAAATATTACTGATAATATTGCTGTAACTGATAAAATTTTCTTTAACATATTAAATCCTGTGTATGTCTTAATTTTTTCTTATGGGAATGCTTACTGCATATTCCCAGTCGGATTTTGCAATAAGATATTCGTAAATAGCCTGTGCCCGGTTTGTAGCCGCAAACGTAAGCGCTGTTTGCGTATCTATTAGTTCCAGCTGCGTACCGATCCCGTTTTTGAATCTTGTCTGCGCGATTGAAACTGTTTTGTCTGCCTGTTTCAGATTCTTATCCTGTGCGTATATCTTTCTCTCCGCCTCATTCATCTTTAACCTGGCCTGTAGCACCTGAATTTTCAAACCGTCTTCCACTTTTCTGCGTGTAAGAGTTACCTTCTGTTTGTCAATGATAGCCTGTTCCATCCGGGCTCCCCGCCTGAAACCGTCAAACAGAGTATAACTCAGCTGCAGTCCGAACATCATACTCTTGGCCCAGTTGTAATCTTTGAATTTGAATGTGTTGTCCTGCGTCTGGTAAGAGTACTGTCCGAAAAATGCAAGCATCGGGAAATACTCCGAGCGTTCGATTATATAACTTTTATCCAGAAGTGCTTCCTGCAATTCAAGCTGTCTCAGGAATGGATTGTTGGCAAGCGCTGCCGCAGAGGTCTCTTCTATCAGCGTACTGTCGGCTTTAGTGTAATCAAATTCTCCTTTAACTTCCAGAGGAGTATTGATATCTATCGAAAGAAGGCTCTTAAGATAGTTCACCGATAGTGTAAAGTTGTTCTCCGTCTGGATCATAGCCGGCTGTACATTGGCAACCTGTACTTCTGCGCGGAGCTGATCGTATTCGGACGCAACTCCCTGCCTGTACAAAGCGGAGATATTGTTATATGAAGCAAGCGCGGACTCATAACTCTGCTTTGTTACCTTAACCAGTTCTTTCATTAAAAGCACACTGTAAAATGCTTTCTTAACAGACAAAACGGTACTCTGCAGAGTCGCGCTGGAGCCGGCTCTCGCAAACTGCGAATAGTCATCGGCTATTTTTATCGCGGTATTTACTTTCTGGCTGTATAAAACCTGTGAGAGAGAAATGGTTCCGTTGTAACTGTTGTCCGATCCTAATTTGAAGGTCATTGTGTTCGGAGACGGGTTGAAAGCAGTATTAGGCGGAATGAACATAACCGGCAACTCTACATACCGGACATACTGCCCGGAAAGTTCGAGCCGCGGATAAGCATTCGCGTATGCTTCGTTTATTTGTTCTTCGGCTTTGAGGACATCCTGATTTGAGATCTGAATGTCCCAGTTTTTTTCGAGCGCCATTCCTATGGCGTCGGCAAGTGTTAATGTAAGACTTTCCTTCTCCTGTCCCACCGTCCCATATTGGAAGACGGAGACCGAAAGGAAGATAAATATAATGATGTTAATTGAGGAGAACCGCAACTAAAATTCCTCGTTGGTTCGCATTTATTTATTTAAATAGAGAACACTTCTAAAAGCAATAGAAGGAAGATATAAAATTAGTCATTCTTTGAATTGTTACCAAGAAGCGGAAAATGAACGGCAAAATTTGAGGGTTGAACGGATTCAGGTTCATTTGAAAATTTGGAGACCTGATTATGCCGCGACCTAACGTAAAATATTTTTCACATTCTCTTTGGAAATTTTGAATTAGTTTTATAAGTTTTGATATGATTCTTGCCGATTAGATGGGGGAAGCTGAAGATGGTAAGTATAAAAAGGAATGCGATCAGATATGATTCGGCTTTCACACGGAGTCTGACTTTTAGATCACATTTCTAAGATTGTGAAATATATTTTTCAATCTCCTGGATTTTGACATACCATAATTTTCCCCGCTTTATTGCGTCAATTTTTTTGCGGTTGATCAGGTTCCTGAGATAGTCCTGAGAGTAACCATAAATTACTGATGCCTCTCTCAGAGGAACCACTAATTCCTTACCGTCTTCGCGCGTAAGATTTTTTTTCAGTCTGATGATATTATCATTAAGGCAATCAAGAATTATATTCTCTAAATCCGACACATCAGAACTTTCAGCGTACCGGTCAATCTGGGCCGGATTTATTTTCCCTGCCCGCTCATACTGCCGGAGCATTTTTTCAAATTTATCATAGCCGTCCTCCATCGCAGAATAATATTTTTCCCTCTCATCTTTGCCGGTTCCTTTAATGGCTATATTCGTAAATCCAAGGCCGATCAGGATAAATCCCAGCAGGATTCGTCCGACTCTTCCGTTTCCGTCGCGGAATGGGTGGACTGTCTCAAACAGAATATGGCTCAATGCCGCAAGTGTAACCGGCCCGTATTTATTTTTCTTTATCGATTCATTCAGCCATTTTATATAGGCTTCCATAAAGTCAGAAAGATAAGAATGTTTAAGGGGAGTGAAATGAGAATTAAGCACTTTAACGTCCTCGATACGGTATGCACCAAGTTTTCCGCTGAAAGAGCCTGTCTGTTTTTCATACCGCATCAGCAGAGTATGAATCTGCCGGAGATCGCTCAGCCTTAACGAAAATTCTCCTTCTTCAAATAGACTTTTAGCATACTCATATACAGTGCTAGCGGCTTCATAGTAGCCGAGAATTGCCGAGGTTTTCTGATCGTTTGTCTTTTTATTTCTTTCCAGAACATCGAGTAAATCCTTCCTGCTTGCAATTATCCCCTCGATGGCGATAGAATTCCGTATTTCATCGCGGAAAAGCGAATACCACTCTTTATTCGAAACCGCGATGAGATTAATATCTTTTTTCCTTAACTCCTCAATATTCTTCAGGAGTTTCTCTGCGGATTTTTTCCGAACTTTCCGAACCATACCTTTGACCTAATCCATTGTTATATAATGAGTTAGCAAAAACGCCGGTCCGCGTGGTTCGAAAATATGACAATCAGTTAAATACATAGACGAAATATATTAAATAAAATCGACAGTCGAACAAAGTTATATTCAAGTGGGATATCCGTTTTTAATAACGAATTAATAATTAATAAATTTTATCTCAACTTATCCGGTAATCTCAAAAACGTAAAGTCACAGGAAACTACTAGCATAAGGCATTAGAACTGCGAAGCTAATATATTAACCTCCGCGAACCTTCGTGAAATTTTTACTACAATCTACCCCCAATAAACAAAAACCCCGGCAGTCCTTTTTTCGGTCCGCCGGGGAAGAATATTAGCTTAGAAT
>CAIMOS010000299.1 GCA_903843135.1 uncultured Ignavibacteriales bacterium
CGGAGGAGTGTATTGTCGTAGCGCGGAATAGTATTCAGTGCAGGGGTAGTATTGTCGATAAACCAGATAAAGCCGGGCGGTATTATTTCGCACTCAACTTGTACCGCGCAGTTCTGTTGTACTGCGCCGCATCGGAATGCTATTCCGAGTTACGGAGGAGTGTATTGTCGTAGCGCGGAATAGTATTCCGTGCAGGGGTAGTACAGTCGATAAACCCGATAAAGCCGGTCGGGATTATTTCGCACTCAACTTGTACCGCGCAGTTCTGTTGTACTGCGCCGCATCGGAATACTATTCCGAGTTACGGAGGAGTCTATTGTCGTACCGCGGAATAGTATTCCGTGCAGGGGTAGTATTGTCGATGGCCCCAATACAACTGGGCGGGATCAAAGCGCGGTCAACTTATATTAAGTAATTCTGTTGTACTGCGCCGTATCGGAATACTATTCCGATTTACGGAGGAGTGTATTGTCGTAGCGCGGAATAGTATTCCGTGCAGGGGTAGTATTGTCGATGGCCCCAATACAACTGGACGGGATCAAAGCGCGGTCAACTTATATTAAGTAATTCTGTTGTACTGCGCCGCATCGGAATGCTATTCCGAGTTACGGAGGAGTCTATTGTATTTGTTTATTGATCATTGAAAACTGACATCAGTAAATTCCGCGTTCACAACTTCACGAAGTTTTTCGGGGGACAGTTTAATTTGCACACCTCTGGTGCCTGCGCTCACGGAAATTACATCGTATAATATCGCGGTTTCATCGATATATGTCGGGAACAGTTTTTTCATTCCTATAGGTGAACATCCGCCGCGGATGTATCCCGTCAGCGGCTGAAGGTCTTTCATTTTTATCATCTCAACTTTTTTGTTCCCGCTGACTGCCGCTGCTTTTTTTAGATCAAGTTCTGAAGTTACCGGAATGCAGAATACGGTTAATCCTGTTTTGTCCCCCGTTGTAACCAGTGTCTTAAAAACACTTTCCGGTTCGGCACCGATTTTATTTGCCACCGTTATACCGGTCAGGTCATCCTCGTTAACGTCGTACTCGTGAGCGGTATATTCTATCCCGGCAGACTCAAGTATCCGCATTGCGTTGGTCTTGGTCAATGCAGCCCTGCGTTTTGTTCTTTTAACTTATATAACCGCCACCAGGGCGTTTTCGGTGATTCGTGATGTTCGTGATGGTATCCAAAAAAGTAACAGCTTAACATAGCCCATAAATGGTTCTTCTTCTGAGAACGCGATCTGTGCGGCTCCATACCCGCGGTATGCGGAAGCATATGAGGCCTGTATGTTCCGAAGTAAAATAATTGAAGCGATCCAAGAAAGGCCGGAATGACCCAGAAAAACCAGACTGATATTTCAGGGAACCTGAGTTTAAGAAGATTGAACAGCGCTGCCATAATAATAAACTGTGCAACAGTAGCGTAGTGCTTCATAAAAGTAAACCACCACACCCAGAAATTCTGTGACTTCATACTAAAATCGGGGTCCCCTTCTTCTCCCGGGTGACGGTGGTGTTCCCAATGATTTTTTAGCAGCATTTTATAAGAAAGCCCGGCAAACAGAAACGTAGTTATGTACCCGATAACGGAATTTACCTTCTTTGACCCGGAAACGGCCCCGTGCATTGCATCGTGTCCGGTTATAAATAAACCTGTATATAAATATCCCTGAAGTAAAAGATGAAAATAGAAAAACGGCGAGGCAAAGTTGACTTCCGCAAAACTAAGGACATAATAAAGGTGGCCGCCCCAGGCACTTATGATTAATATCGCGATAAAAATTCCCATATAATACTTCTATTAAATAAAAGCTAAAAGAATAATAAAGAAAACGGCCTGAGCAATCAGGTAGTGAACAGGGCTTAATGACCTAAACTCGATTTTCATAAACTTATAAAACAAGGCGGCAGAGAATGATATTACAAACCACGCGAAATAATTCTGAAGCGGAATTACATCGCCTTCCCAGCGCCAGTAATTAAGCTGAATTGCCACAGGCTCAAGAATCACATCAAACAGTACGGCGAAGACAGCCGCGAGCAATGAAATCACAAAAATGTTTCCCGAAAATTTTTCCGCGAATATAACCGCGCCAAGTATAACGATCACCCAGTTAAATCCGATTATCAGAGGAACATCGAGAACTTTCAGTCCGAGTGTATCTCCATACTGATAACTCCCGAATATCATTCCTGTTTTTACGCCTGCCGCCTCAATCAGAAAAGTGGCTGCATAAGTGAGAACAAACCAGACTAGAAATTTTTTTTCATTAACAGCCTGTGATATAAGGACGGTTATTCCGCCCAGAAGAAGCAGTGTAAACGGCGTAAGGGGAATTATCAATCCCTGCAAAGGCGCGATCAGGTGTCCCGCAACGCCCACAGAGAACATAATGATATAAAAAATCACAATATTCTTTTCTGTTAAAAGTTTCTTCCCTTCCATACATTCCTTTTCATTTTCGTAAAATAGATTGAGTTTAAACCGACCGCGAAGAGGACAATCATCTGAAACGGATGGAGCAGCACATCACTGATTATGTCTGCTTTCGACAGGTAAGCTATAGATGCCCTGATAAATATTATCATTAATATCACCCAAATAAAAGCGGGCTTGAAGAATACCAACACCAGCGGGAGAAGGAAAACCGTTTCAAAAAACAGAAGCATAAAGATGAACGCGGCCGGTGAAAGATTAAATCCCGGATAGAAATTCTTTGAAAAACCCCTGAATGAATCGGCGAATGACGAGTACATTCTGCAGAAGATCATATCGTACCCGAGCGCCGTCATTACTATTCCGCCCGAAGACTTTACTTCACGGGCGAGTTCCATATCTTCAACAACTTTATTTTTCAGCGCTTCGTGTCCGCCTGCTCTGCGGTATGCGTCTTTACTTATGCATATAAACTGGCCGTTCGCTGCAATAAAAGATTTATTGCGCGACAAATAAACAAAGATCAGGGGCAGGAACGCGAGCAGAAGCCAGTTCATAAGAGGAACTACAAATCTGTCGCCAAAACCGCTGAACTGCTGTGTCGGGAAAACCGAAAGCATATCCAGCTTTTTATTTTGTATAAAATCATTCGCAAGTTTTAAGGTATCAGGATGAAGTGTAACATCCGCGTCAATGAAAAGGTAATATTCTCCGTTCCCTTCTTCTGCCAATTGCCGGCAGGCCCAGTTCTTTCCCAGCCATCCTTCAGGCAGCGGTTTTCCTTCCAGCAACTTAACGCGGCTGTTTGACGCCGTATATCCGTTGATGATATCACTGGTGCGGTCCTCCGACTGATCGTTGAGAACCCGGATCTCATAGTTGCCGTAGTTCTGCGCAAGCAGGGAATCCAGGCAGGCGCCAATATTATTTTCTTCATTGCGCGCCGGAATTAATACTGATATGAATTTCTCTTCGGTCCCGCTTTTTATTTGATTGGTGCTGAAACGGGGCGCTGTTATAAGGTTATATACCGAATTGATAAACAGAAATCCGGCTGTTATGAGAATAAAAACAAAAAGGATGTTAATCACTGTCAGCGCCAAGGTCAGTAACTTATTCCGTTTGTATAATCAGAATAATTCATTCCGGAAAGCATTTTCAGTGTCCTGTTCATTTCGGAAACATATTCTTCAAAACTATCTTTTATCGCGGCGGAGTCAAACTTTTTTCCGCAGGCGGAAAACACCGCGGGTTTCATTTCTTCACCGTACACAATCTTAAAAGCGACCGGAACCACCGCAACATCCTCACCCGATTTTTCGATCACTTTAACGATTCCTTTTTTGACATTCATCCGCTCAGCATCCTGAGGTTCAATCTCTCCCTGCGGATAAATCACCACGAAGTTTTTTGGATCGTTCAGTATTTCGGAAGTGTAGCTGATTGTGTTAATAATTTTTTTTGGATTGGCAGGATCAATCGAATATGCTCCGACTTTTGCAAAAAACCAGTACCTCTTTAGCTGCGACTCAAGCATCAGCAGATGGAGTTTTCGCCGTGTAAGAAATTTCTGTTTATAACGGTACATAAAAAACCCGTCCCACCAGGAGAAATGATTAGGCGTAATAACTAATTTTTCGATTTCGTGCAGCTCCGGGAAACCGCCAAAGTGATAAAATCCCGAAAAATTTTTATTCATCAGCCGCGTGATGTAGATATCGAAAAGCATCTCGGCCCAGGGAGAGTGTGCGGCCTTAATAACGCTCATTAAAGTTTTCCGGAATTCAGATCTTCTTCGAGGCAATTCGCGGCGTGGTTGCCGGACAGCACAACAAGCGGAATGCCGCCGCCCGGGTGCGCGCTTCCGCCGCAGAAATAAAGTCCCTTAATGTCCTTCGAGCGGTTGCTCTGACGCAGAAACGCGTTGTACCTTCCGTTGGATGAAATTCCGTAAAGGCTTCCGCGATACGACAAAGTTCTTTCCTCAATCAGATCAGGGGTAAGTATATCTTCGGCTACAATTCTCTCCCGCAGATCTATTTTAAGGATCCTTTCGATTTTATCAAGTATCTCATCCTTCATATATGCCGCTTCGTGCTTCCAGTTCTGATTGTGATTAAACGGAGCGTTTACCATAACATACCAGTTCTCGTGTCCCTGCGGCGCATCAGAGGGTTTGTATTTCGAAGATATATAAATATAGATTGTGGGATCGTCCGGCGGAATCTTGCGTTCAAAGATATCTTCAAATTCCTTAAAGTAATGCTCTGAAAAAAGTATGTTATGGATTTCGAGGTTTTCGGAAATTCCTTTTACCCCCCAGTAATAAACTAGCGCAGAAGAAGACGCATCGCGATGGACTCTTTTAACCGCCTTCTTTGATTTCGGCAGATGGATCATCTGCGTATAGGCATAAGTGATATCGGAATTGCAGATCACGGCATCGCAGAACTGGTCATACTTATTTGCGTGAACTGCAAAGACCTTCCCGTTCTTATAAAATATCCTTTCCACTTCAGTCTTAAAATCGAATTTAACCCCAAATTCAAGCGCAAGTTTATATAATGCATCAGCGACGGCATTAATCCCTTCCTCCGGAACAAAAGTTCCAAGATTATGTTCAACGTGCGGAATTATATTGAGTGTAGCCGGAGCTTCATAAGGATTCGATCCGTTGTATGTTGCGTATCTGTTAAAAAGCTGGACCACGCGCCCGTCTTTAAAGAAACTCCTCACAGCCTCATCCATCGTACGTGTCGAATCAATTTTCCTTAAATTCAGAAGTGTCCTGAATGCTTTGCCGTTCAGAAAAGACTTTATCCCCCGGAACGGGGAGAAGAGAAACAGGTCTGCAGTAAGATCATATATCTTTTTCGAATAGTCCAGGAACCTGTGAACATCCGCGGCTTTAACGGAGGTCTTCGCCTCAACTTCCGCGGCAAATTTAGTTTTATCGCGGTAGGCGTTAATAACGGTTCCGTCCGGATAAAAATATTTACAACTCTGATCAAGTGGTTTTAATTTCAGGTAATCATCTATATTCCTGCCGCAGTCTTTGAAAAGCTGCTGAATAACAAAAGGCATCGTCAGAAGCGACGGGCCCGTATCGAAGCGGAAACCGTCAAGATTTACTGAACCGGCTTTGCCTCCGGGGTGTTCATTTTTCTCGTACACCTGCACTTCAAATCCGGCATTGGCGGCTTTGATGGCTGCGGTGAGGCCGCCTAAACCGGCGCCGACTACTATTACTTTTTTTCCGTTTGCTGGCATATTGCTTATTTTCATTTCCCGTCACGCGATCAACGGGACTGGAGAAAGTTGATTAAAAATTCTTCTTAAAATAGTTATAAAAATACAACCAAAAAGAGATCATTGAAAAAGAATAGAAGAAATCTTCGACGGGGATGGTTGTCACCCTTGTTCCCCATATCGCCGAATCGCTGTATGAAACAATGGGGATGGAGGTGAGAAAATAGTTTACAATAAAAAACGGGACGTAAGTCAGCGAAACAACAATCCAGTAATTCCGCGAGCGAAGCAGTCCCTTCATCTTAATTTCCGCTAAAACCAGAAATCCCGCGCAGAATAACAACACAGTAAACGTATAATACTGATCAACATAATAAAAAGCTGTTCCCGTTAATATTGCCGCTGACCCAAAAACAAAATATGAACTGATGTTCAGTTGTTTGTCTTTCAGATAGAGACAAATTGTTTCATACACAAATATTGAACTGTACGGCACGGTAACAAAGAACAGGATTTCCTCCAAAGGGAGGCCGTATATCCTTACGGCAAGTGTATGAGCGGGGTTAAAAGACCAGTCGCCCCGCATTGCGGCATAGATATCCCAGATGATGTAACCCGTACTTACTACGCTTATCGAGAGAAGATAGTATTTCCAGTTTTTATAAAATTTAATTTGCTTTTCGAACGAAAAAGCAAAAGGGAACAGAACAATTAAGATATTAATCAGGAAGTAGGCAGACATAAATTTACCTGCTTGCAAGTAAACCGTTCACTGCTTCCTGCTGGCGGGCAGTTAAGCTTCCGCTGTCGATCAGGAATTCAGCTATCCCCTTCTGAATTTTATAAGACAAGGAATTATAATCCTTTTTAAGCAGTTCTCTATAGATAACCTTCAGGTCTTCTTCCCGTTCCTCATTATATCCGAGAAACGAGGGAATGTAATGGAGAATTGTGAACCGCAAAAACCTGATCTCTAAATTCGCCGGGTCCTTTGTGATCGCCTGGGCTATTATTTCAAGCCCGTTATTGAGATGCTTTAGTTTGGAGTAAGGATTGATATAATGTTTTCCAAGCAGTGTTTCAGTAGCGCCGAGATAAGCTTTGAGCACCGGATCATTTTTTATCTCCGCACTCATCGTTTTGCTGTTCAGTTTTTCGTGCAGTTTTTCCGCGGCGGCCCGGTCCTCAACCGCACTGTAAAACTGCCTGCGCAGATCATTAAGGCTCTCCGGTTCCGGAGATGGTTTTTGCGCGGCTGCAATACCGGCTAAAAGTAAAAAAAGAAAAAGAAGATTTCTCAGCACTGACGGTTTATGTGGTCTTCAGAACTTTAACTTCAAGAACAGACTTCATAAGAAGCGCCAGCTTGCGAAGATTGGACACTCTTACGCGCTTCTTCATCAGCACCTTTACGTCGCTTCTTCTGATCTTGTCAAAAAGCTTGATGTAATATAAATAGGCCGAATACACGCCTAGCCTTACTCCGGCGGGAAGACGTTTAATTCCTTCAAGCGCAAGTTCAAACTCTTCACGGATTCCGTCCTCGAGTAATTTCTTATTAACATCATTTATGTCTACGTACTCATTGATGCCGGGAAGATATATTCTCCCCCTCTCTTCGATGTCGCTTTTTATGTCACGGAGGAAATTAACTTTCTGGAAAGCAGACCCGAGCGCTTTGGCGGGAAGATATAACTCATCAAAAAGTTTCCTGTCCCCTTCAACAAAAACCCTAAGACACATAAGCCCGACCACTTCCGCCGAACCGTAGATATAGTCTTTGTACTCTTTGTTTTTATAGTAATTGTTGTAAAGGTCCATTTCCATACTGTCGAGGAATGCATCGATAAAACTGCGGTCGATGCCGTATTTATTTACGACAAGCTGGAAAGCGTGAAGCACCGGATTGGTTGATATACGTGCTTCGATGGCCTTATATGTTTCGGCGCGGAATTCGGTAAGGAGTTTTTTCTTATCGTGGCCGTGGAAAGTATCAACTATTTCATCAGCAAGGCGCACAAATCCGTAAACCGCGTAGATCGGCTCGCGGTACTTAGGCGCAAACGCTTTGATGCCCATACTGAACGATGTGCTGTAAGCGCCCGTGAGCAATTTGCTCATCTTCACTGTTGTGTCATTATAAAGCTGCATAGTCAGCTTCAATCCTTTCTGTGACTAATTTTGAACTGATGATAACCATCGGAAGTCCTGTACCCGGGGTGGTCGAGGCCCCTACATAATACAGGTTGCTGAACTCTTCATCTTTGTTTTTCGGACGGAATGCGCCAACCTGCATCATTCCGTGAGCCAGGCCTAAACCTGATCCTTTATAAAGATTGAACATCTCCGCCCATTCAACGGGCGACAATACTTTTTTAACAAGCGTATTTTTATCGATATCGAAACCCGTGCGTTTACTGAGATCACTGATAATGTTGTCCGCAAGTTCATTTTTATCGCTCCAGTCCTTCTTGAACCGCATATCGGGAACGGGGCATAATATAAAAACATTTTCGCATCCTTCTGGCGCGCACTCTGAATAAGATTTGGAGGATACATTTACGTAATAATAAGGTTTCTGCGGACTTATTGACGAGGTGAATATCGTATCCGCATAACCGCGGAAATTACTTCCGAGGAAGTAATTGTGATGGGCAAGGTTGTCAATTTTTCCTTTAACACCTAAATATATAGTAAAAGGAGCTAAAGTCCAATCCATAGAATCAAGGTTTTTTTCGCTGAATTTTTCCCGGTTTAAGACCTTCCCTCTGAAGAACGCTGCATCCGAATTGGAAATAAAAATATCAGCATCGTACTTGTTCCCTTTATCGTCCTGAACAGATTTTACCTTTCCTCCTTCAGTATTTACCTTAACTATCTCTGTATTATATACGAACTTTACATTTTTTGCTTTTAATACTTTATCGATTTCCTCGACTAATTTATACATTCCCCCTTCCACCTTCCAGTAACCGTCGTGCTTCATCTCCGTGTAGTTAAGCAGAGAGTAGATCGCCGGCGTATCAAACGGCGTTGAACCGAGGAAAAACGCGACAAGCGAGAAAATAACTTTGATCTCTTCGGATTCAAAAGTGTCCTCTACTTCACTCCACATTGTTTTGAACAGGTAAGGAAGATGCTTTAAGGGAACACCCGTAAGCTTTAATATATACTCAAGCTTATTGTTAAAGTTTGATTTAACAACTTTGCCTTCAGTATCGTGAAAAAACTCCCCTGCCCGCTTAAGGTACTTTTCAGCTTTAGCGGCAAGATCAGGTTCGAGATCTTTAAACTCTTCTTCGAGCTTTTTCAAATTCTTCCAGATCCTGTAGGGCTTGCTGTTCCCTTCAAAGTACACCTGGTAAAGAGGGTCAAGTTCCTGCAGCTTAACGGGGCTCTTCATCCCGACGGATCCGAACAACTCATCCAGTTCAAAACTCATACTCATAAAAGACGGGCCTACGTCAAACGTAAAACCATCCATCTCCAGCTTGTTAAGCCTTCCGCCCGGACGGGAATGCTTTTCAATAACTGTTACATCCATTCCTTTATGGGCCAGCCTGAGGGCGGTTGATAATCCGCCAAGACCCGAACCGATTATTACTGCTTTCAGAAAAATACTCCGTTATAAAACTTATATTGATACTTATGTAAACACAGCGGGATAAAAAATAGTTCCTAATGATATCCTCAAAATACACTAAAATATCACCAAAAAAACCTTAAAACCACAGGTTTTCTCGCAGATATTTTCAGGTTTATAGTGTGCATTTTCCTGAAACGCCGGAGTCTCAATTGGCAGATAATTTTTACCTCTTCATCCGCACCCTCTGCTTATCGGAGAAAAAATATCATTGCCTCGCAACAGGTGTAAACAGGCAAAATTTTTACTCTACAGTTATTTTCATTGTTCTGTTTAAGTCTGAATGTTAAGTTTACCCTGATTATTAAAGGAACCTTATTTATCGAAATATCTGCTACAAAAGGAAAACATTTCACAGTCTGCAACAACGTAAAGTGCGGGAATTTGTTCCTGGTGGATCCGGCGGAAAATCCCGGGGACTTAGGTTACCTGTGCCCTGAATGCAGCAGGAAAACCCTTACGCACCACGTGATACAGTGTTCCAGCTGCACGACTGTCCTTAATCTTGTAAGGGCTTCTGATGCCGAACAGAAAATTGTCTTTAATGTCGGCAAGTGTTCCCACTGTTACGGAAGCCTCGAGGATGAATGGGAAATCGAACCTCTTTACCAGTCTGATTCCTACATTTAACACGCTGTATCCTCTCAACAAGATGCGCACCGCTGTCTTCTAAACAACTTTTTTTAACCACTATGGATGCTGCCGCAACAACACTCTCCGCGAGAGATAAAAAATTATTCGACACCGCTTATTATCTGGCCATCTTCACGATAGTCTATAATCTTGCCGAAGGCTTGATTGCGACTTATTTCGGCTACAGCGATGAAACTCTTGCTTTATTTGGTTTTGGGGTCGACAGCTTCATCGAAATGATTTCCGGTATCGGTGTTGTCCATATGATCATCAGAATCAGGAATAATCCCGGCACAAAACGCGATCAGTTTGAAATTACCGCACTGAAAATAACCGGTTATTCTTTCTACGCACTTACGGCGGGACTGATAATCGGTGCGGCCGTGAATATCATTAACGGCAACAAACCTGAAACAACTTTTTGGGGAGTTATTATTTCCGCGGTTTCGATAATAGTTATGCTGGCGCTTATTTACGGGAAAATCAGAACCGGCAACGCGCTGAACTCAAAACCAATTCTTGCAGATGCAAATTGCACGAAAGTTTGCATATATATGTCCGTAATACTTCTCATTTCAAGTTTTATATACGAAATCACCGGCTTTGCTTATGCCGATGTGATCGGCACCTTTGGCCTCGCTTATTTTTCTTTCAGCGAAGGCAAAGAGTGCTTCGAAAAATCAAGCAACCTCGTACTTACCTGCTCCTGCGGCCACGATTAATATTTTTTTCTCTGCTTGTTCAGAGTCATCGATATAGATAAACCGGCCTATGGCTTTATATGAGAACGGCCCGCTTTCGCGGGCCGCCTTTCATTATGTTAATTGATAATTGTTAATTGTTAATTGATAATTATTTGAGCAGCATCATCTTCATTGTCTTTTCGAATTTGCCTGCTGTAAGCTTATAGATATACATACCTGAGGCATATTTCGATGCGTCGAACTTAACAATGTAGCTTCCCGTTTCCTGTTCTTTGTTTACCAGTGTCGCGACTTCATTTCCGATTACATCGTAAACTTTCAGTGTTACCAGTGTTTTTTCCGCTACCTGATATTTTACCGATGTCGCAGGGTTGAACGGATTCGGATAGTTCTGGTCAAGCGCGAATGTGAACGGCGAAGTAAGATCCACTTCAACCACTCCGCTGTATGTAGCTGTTCCGTTAAAATCTACCTGGCGCAGCCTGTAGGAATATTTTCCGGTAGTCACAGATTTATCGATATAGCTGTAGTCTTTGCCCGAGACAGATGTCCCTGATCCTGCTACGAATCCAATCTTTGTCCACGATGTTCCGTCGCTGGACCTATGAACTTCGAAGCCGCTGTTGTTTATTTCAGTCGCTGTTTTCCAGTTCAGCATTACGGTTCCATCCGCGACGGATGCGCCGAATGCGGTTAGTTCAACAGGAATAGGAACAAGAGTGTTTTTCAATACAACACTGCCCGATCCGACCGCCCAGAAAGTTCCGGTATTGTTCTGCAGATCTGCCGTCAATGCTGAACCATATAACGTAGCGGCAGCTGCGCCGGTGTTCTCCTGTGTCCAGGTAACTCCGCCGTCTGTTGTGTACATAGTAACACCCGTCCCGCCGAAAATCATCAGATAATTCGGCCTCGGCATTTCAATGGAATAGAATGAATATGAACGCGTCGGTACGCTTAAAGTATCCCAAAGAGTTCCGCCGTTGGTTGTTTTATAAACTCTTCCGGAGGAACCTGCGCAATATCCGTTTTCAGGATCGACCATTTTAATATCATAAAGGTAACCGCCGAAAGCATCAACCAGCGTCTGTGCGGTCCAGGTGTTTCCTCCGTCGGTGGTGCGCAGAGGTATAGGGTCCCAGCTAATAATATATCCGTCAGTTGCCGTAAGCATATGCGCGCCATAGATCTGCCCGTTGGAACCCGTAATACCGTGAGATTGCGGGTTCCAGGTAACGCCGCCGTCGGTTGTCTTATAGATAAAGCTTGTAGAAGTGCTGGGAGCTCCGACAAATGCCCATCCGGTATTGGCATCTATGAAGTCAATTTTTCTCAGTGTTATTCCGGCGGGAATTGTAGTTACAAGCGAATCCCAGGTTGCGCCGCCGTTAGTTGTTTTATAAATAGCGCTGTTAGTCCCGGCTGCATATCCGGTATTATTATCGACCATATCAATAGTCCACAAGGTGCAGGTGGAAACAGTTGTGAACTGAACTGCCGCGAACGTATTGCCGCCGTCCGTTGATCTGAAGATCTGATCAAATGTTGAACCTACAATCGAAGGCGTGCCTACGTGGATAAACGTCTGGCCGTTTGGTGTGATGGCTGCGTCAAGGATGGTTCTTACTGAGATTAACGATGATATCGCGTAGTGGCCGCCGGCCCCTGCTCTTGCCTGAATAAGTCCGTAGGCGCCGACTGTTGCAAGAGTGTCTCCTGTAACACTAAGATCCGTCGCGTAAAATGTGCTGGTCCACGGCTGTGTCGGAGATAGGAATCCTACCGTGTCCCAAACCGCGCCAAGGCTTCCGGAATGAGACCTGTAAATATTGAAAGCATCACCTGTTACAAAAACATTAAAGCCGTCCGGTGCCGGCCTGAAATCGATATCATAGAATGATGAGGTTGCAGGGAGGCCTGTACTTCCGGCGATCCAGGTAAGTCCGCCGTCAGTCGTTATGCGTACTCCGCCGCTTGCCCCGGCAGTAAGACCAACTGTTCCGTTAAGGGCTTTAACAAAATCCACTTTGTAAAGCGTTGTTGTGATACCGGTGTTGATGTTCGCCCACGTAGCGCCGCCATCTGTGGATCTTCTGATGTTTCCGGAAGTCGTGGCGAGGAATATTAATGTATCGTTGTGAGTATAAACATCATACAATGTTGTTGTAACACCGGTCGTTACTGCTGTCCAGTTTAACCCGCCGTCAACAGTTTTGAGCAGGTTTCCCGTAGATCCGCAGGCATAACCAATATTATTATTGAGGAAATAAACCTGATAAAGAACAACTGTAGAAGTTAATGCAAGGGGACTTACAGGTTCCGTCCAGGTCATACCTGCGTCAGTGGTTCTGGAAATTGTACCGTTGCCGCCTACCGCGATACCTGTATTCAGATCAAAAAAGTATGCATCGTAGATTGGGGCCGATTGCAGTGAAGTGCCAACCTTCCGGCCGATATTATGGTGATAAGTCCAGTTGTAGCCTCCGTCGGTGGTCTTCATAAAAGTTCCGGCAAAGCCGACGCAATACCATTCGGTAATAGACCACGTTTTTACATAATTAAGTCTGTTGCCTTGTGGATAAGGATGGACCCATTTCCAGTTTTGATTGAGCTGTGCGAGGCCTGTAAAAGAGATGAGGCCCGTGATGAGCAGCGAATAAAAGAGTAACCGCTTTTGCATAATCGAGTATCCTTTAATGATGAAAAAAGAATTAATTATTGCATTTCACGAAATTAATAATACCCTGCTGGTAAAAAGTGGGAAATATTCCCGAATAAATCAAAGAATATTTTGTGTTTTTTGCGGAAGTATAACTGAGGTTGTGACGAAGTAAATGAACGGAGCTGTTAAACGATTAATTTATTCTCTGCTTGTTCAGAGTTATCGATATAGATAAACCGGCGCTACTTGCAAAGTTGCGTTACGGGCAACGGTACTGCTTTATATGAGAACGGCCCGCTTTCGCGGGCCGCCTTTGATTATGTTAATTGATAATTGTTAATTGTTAATTGATAATTATTTGAGCAGCATCATCTTCATTGTCTTTTCGAATTTGCCTGCTGTAAGCTTATAGATATACATACCTGAGGC
>CAIMOS010000300.1 GCA_903843135.1 uncultured Ignavibacteriales bacterium
AGTACTCCCGATATAACGATAACCTTCATCGCTGATTATTACATAAATGTGGTTCATAAGTTTCACAAATTATTTTTAAAACAAAAAAACCGACTTTCGCCGGTTTTTCTTTAGTAGCGGGGGCAGGACTTGAACCTACAACCTTCGGGTTATGAGCCCGACGAGCTACCAATTGCTCCACCCCGCGATATATTTCGACTCCAAATATAAGGAATTTTTCTCTTAGTTCAAAATCTAATCGGGCTGGAGCCCGAGATTCTTTTTAATTGTGGAGGTAATACTCTTAATAAGGTATCTGCGGTCGATCGGCTTGGTAACATATCCCGAGAAACCTGATTTAATGATCTTATCCCGGTCTTTAAGAGTGGCGTATGCCGTCTGGGCAAGAAACGGGATTTTCTCATACTGCGGATACCGTCTGACTATTTCTTTCCTGAGGGAAACGCCGTCCCACGGATCCGGAAGTCCGATATCCATCAGTACCAGATCAAAAGCTTCACCGGAAGCAGCGTGTTTTTCTATTACCTCCATTGCTTTTTCGCCCGTATCCGCGAAAGCCAGGCGGGACATTGACTTAAGGGTAAGTTCGAGCATTTTTGAGCTGCCCGGATCGTCTTCTACAATGAGGAAAGTGGGCTGAAGTTCGCTCAGAAAAACAACTTCCGGCGAAACAGCATAGAAAGTTGCTGCCGGCTGGCTGAGTTTATTCCTGCTGCTTTCATCAATGGCGAGGAAAAGAGTGATCAGTACTCCCCGTTCCGGCAGCGCTGCGATTACGAATTTTCCGTTCATAAGTTCGAGTAATTTCTTTGCCGTGGTAAAGGACCTTCCGGAGTTGTACAAAACTGGCGAAGAGGCTTCCAGTTCTTTTCTGATCGGTTTGAATATTCCCGGTAAGAATTTTTCGTCAAGGTTCAGCCCGGTATCTTTAATCTTTATAAAAGCCATATCCTTCTGGTTATCGAAACCGGTTTCGATAGTTATGGCACTGTCGTAAGAATACTTAATTGAATTTTCAAGTATGCCGCTGAGGGAACTGCTTAGTTTTTTTACATCCGCCAGGACCTCAAGTTTGGTTCTGTTGATAAGGTTGAGTTTTAAGTTCTTCTCGGATGCTTTCTGCTGAAGATTATCAATGATCTTCAGGATAAGGTCAGTTGCCGGCACAGGGCTGAGATTAACCTCGATTTTTTTATTGCCGGAGTCGATAAGTTCAGGATAAAGGTCGAGCAGGTTCAGCAGATCGCGCCCGCTTGAATAAATTTCATCTGCAAAGGAGTGGAAATCTTTATCTTCGACATCTTTGAAGTGTTCCTTAAGAATATCCGCGAAGCCCATAATGCCGTTCATATAAGTACGGAAATCGTGCTCTTTGCCTTCTTCCGTTCCGGAATCGCCGAGGGAGTTGCCGTGAGAGGCGTCATCAAGTATGCTTTGTACTCCGACAGATTCGGTGATATCTTTTGTAATACCGATTGCAGTCGCGCCCGTGATATCGTCGGCGGACTTCAAAGTGAGCGAGGCGAAGATTTTATTAATTCCGTTTTTATGAAGCAGTTTAATTCCGGGGTCCGGCAAAGACACTTCATCCTCGTTTGATATAAGTCTGAGGCTGTTCTTAACGCGTTCCTGGTCCTCGGAGGAGACGAGCGAAATTAAGTCCTGGTTTATCAGTTCGTCCGGCTGGTATCCCAGCATTCTGGGGAATGAACTGTTATACTGGATTATGCGGCTGTTCTGTAAAACGAAAATTGATTCCGGGACCTTTTCGATGATCATTTTCATTTTTTCATTTTCGCGGCGGATCTTGTTCTCGTTGATCTTAAGATCGGTAATGTCCCTGTCGATCTGGATCATTCCTATCACTTTGTTCTTAATGTTCCTCAGCGCGATCATTGTGGAACTGATAGTATGGTTGATCCCGAGCGGGGTCTCCAGGATGATGTCCTGATGGAGTATCCCTTTTTCGAAAAGCAGCTCTTTGATCTGCGGGAAGTTTTTGCTGTCGGAAGTAATCGGAATGACTTCTTCCAGGCTTCTGCCGATCGCCTCTTCTTCAGAGAGCCCGTACATCTGCCTGGCAGCGTTGTTCCAGGTATAAATTTTGAAATCGGCGTCGGTGGTAATTACCGCGTGGTCCAGATTATTTATAACCTGGCTGTAAAATGAAAGTTTTAATTCTATCGATTTCTGGTCGGTGATGTCCCTGAAAACAGCCACAAGCTGGCTTTCGTTATAAGGAATAAAGCGGACCTCGATGTAAATTTTTTCTGATTCGATAGATTCAATATAACTGGAGGTTACAATTTTTTTTGATGAAAGGACCTCGTTGACGCCGGTGCGGAAAATCTGCAAAAAACTTTCCGGGAACACGTCATTTACGCCGCGGTCTTTGTATGTCTCAGGTGAGGGGAAAATGCTTTCGGGGGAATCGCCGTATGCGTTGCGGATCACGCCGGAAGAGTCGATGAGCATAATAAGGTCGGGAGTTACATTCAAAAGGGATTCAAGCAGAACCACCTGTGATACCGGGGCGCCGGATTTATCCTTAACTGGTTCGCTGCCGGAGAATAAGAGGCTTTTAATTTCGGCCTGCTCTTCGCCGCCCCTTATTATCGCGGAAAGTTCAGCGGCAACAATCGCCAGTTCTTCTGTATTGAGGTTCTTGCTGATTTTTGATTTAATCGTTCTGACATCGGCTTCGGCGTTAAAAATATAGATCAGCGGGAGTGCAGGGCTTCTTTTCTTCAGAATGGCGAGGGCAGTAAGAGACTCGAAAGTTGATAATTTATAATTGAATAAAATTATATGCGGATTGTATTCATCAAGCCGGTCGAGGAAACTGTTGACGTCCTGGCTGGTAGAAATATCAAAATTAAGGTTAAGTTTTGATAATTCGTCTTTGATCAACCCCGGGTTTGACGGATTGTTATCATATACTAATATTTTTACGGGTTCGCTCATCCTAAAGAAACCTTATGATTAAAGTCCTATAAATATAAGAAAATAAATACTTTTAAGCAGGCGTGAAAGCGCCGAAATAAAAAAAGGGCGCCTCTTTGCAGCGACGCCCTTTTCCGGTATAAATTTTGAACTACTTGGTAAGCAGCAGTTTTTTGGTAAGTGATTTTGTGCCGGCATTCAGGGTGTAGAAATAAACACCTGAAGTCAGCCCGGTTGCGTCGAAGTTTACGTTATAAACTCCGGCGGTGTGGTAACCGGCGGCGAGAGTGGTTATCTCATTGCCAAGAACGTCGAATACTTTAAGTGTAACCGTTCCATTTTCGGGCACAGAGTACTTTATTAAAGTCGAAGGGTTGAACGGATTCGGATAGTTCTGTGCCAGATCAAATGTGAGGATACTCGTCTGGTCATCACCAACGCCCGTCAGGTTCGCGTTGATAAAGAAATTGTAAACAGTATTCGACTGAACGTCAAAACCGGTTGAGTTTACCGTCAGCATATTTACGGGCGCGGTAATTCCGTCGCCGGTAAGTATGAAATTATAATTTGTGCGGACCACGTCGGGAATCTGTGCTAGGATATCATTCCACGAAAGAGTTAAAGTACCGGCTGCTTTACTTGAGAATTTGAATGCCCAGCTCTTACCCTGTGCAGGCGTTTCGAATTTCGCTTTAATATCTGACGAATATCTCGTAAAGAGTGAATTCCAGTCGGCCCTTTCAAAGTATGTCTGGACCGCGTTTGCCGCGGGTGAAACCGGCGGTTTTGCGTAGTCATATTTCGCGTCGAAACCATCGGTGGCATTAATGCTTGCGCCGAAGAAGAGAAGGTTATCAGATGACACTCCGACTTTAGCCGTGATTGCCGCAGCCCAGTTATTGATGTCGGAAGCGGGTTCCGGGGTAACATTCTTATCAGCCGCGACCGGAACGTTTTTCAGAAAGATCGCTTTAACACTGTCTTTGAGAGCTGAGAACCAGTAACCGCTCCACTGCTTCAGCGTATCGGAGGAAGAATATGCGCCGGAGGTTTTGTCATATCCGTAATATGCATTCTGGATCCATCCGCTGTCTACCGCGGCAGACGCGCCGACTGCGCCGAAATTGCGTTTGTAGTAGAATGAACCCTTGAGATGGTTTTTTGTATAAGGGGTTCCGAGTAAATTCCATCCGGAATTAAGTTCGACAGTTACTGTGTCCGCGGATGGCACACCGGTTACATCAACAGTCGTATTAGTTTCGATGCCGAGCCAGTATCCGCTGCCGGGTACTACTCTCGATGAGGAGAAGTAACCGCCGGACTGATAATAGCTGTATAAGAAGAACTGCGCGATATCATCTCCGATGACCGCAGATGCCAGGCTGTCTTCCGGTGAAAGAGGAATAGAGAAAAGATTCCAGCCGGAAGTAAGGGCATTACTGACTGTAGCTTTAACACCTGTACCTGTAACAGCGAGGAATCCGGTATCAGGATCGTTGCTGACGAATTTAATATTTACTGAATAAGAAGTTGGTGCTTCCGGAGTAAACCTGATAGTCGTCAAAGCTGAGTCGCCGATACCCACCTGGAATGATGTGCTGCTTGTTACCGTGAATGCAGCATCAGTTGAGAATATACTGCTGACGCTAAGGACAGTTTCGCCTGTATTTTTTACATAAACCGATTTAGTGGAATCTGCGAGTAAAGAAACACTGCCGTAATCAAGGCTTGCCGGACTGAGAGTCAGATCCGAGATCAGCGCAACGCCGGTTCCGCTGAGGCCGAGAGAAAAATTCGGGGAATTAGGAGAGTTGTTCGCGATTGTTAAACTTCCCTCGTAAACAGTTGCTTCGGCCGGAGCGAATTTAACAGAGACTTCTGCACTGCCTCCTGCAGCCACGTTAAAAGCCGTAGAGCTGAGCACTGTGAAGACGCTATTATTCGATGATACGTTTGTAACGACTAATGCGGTATCGCCGGTATTTGAAACTGTAAATGTTATCGTGGAATCTTTTGTGAGCTTAACGTTTCCGAACGCAAGTGACTGAACGCTCGCGGAAATTACCGGCACTAAAACCTGTCCCGTACCGTTCAGCGGAATTTTCAGGACCGGGGTATCGCCGTCGTTACTGAATACTTTTAAGGTGTCAGTAAAAACGCCTGCTGCACGCGGCGCGAATTTTACTGCTAATACGTTGGTTTGATTTGTTAATAAAGTACACGCAGCTGTACCGGTGAATGAGAAAAATCCGCTGCTGATAGTCGTATTTGAAATAACTAAAGCGGAATCACCTGTATTTGTCAGGACTAAACTGAAAGTTGAATCTTTATCGGTTTTTAAAGTGCCGTAATTAAACGAGGCATAGCCGGCCTGAATATTC
>CAIMOS010000301.1 GCA_903843135.1 uncultured Ignavibacteriales bacterium
AGCACAGAGGCCGGTTGTATTTACAAGTGAATTCGCCAGGCAGGGCGCCTCGCGCGGACCGAGGTACGGTGACTGGGGCGGACTCATTCTTCTTGGAAGCGCGCCTATAAACGTCGCGGGCGGAAGGGCAGCGATCGAAGGTCCGGGAGATTTCTACGGCGGATCAAATCCTGATGATAACAGCGGTTCGCTTAAATACGTACGTGTAGAGTACCCCGGTATCGCTTTCTCACCGAATAATGAAATTAACGGTATCACTTTTGGCGGTGTAGGAAGCGGGACGACTGTCGAGCACGTTCAGGTCAGCTACAGCGGAGATGATTCTTTCGAGTGGTTCGGCGGAAACGTGAACTGTAAATATCTTATTGCCTACAGGGGCTGGGATGATGATTTTGATTCAGACTTCGGTTTTACGGGTAAATTACAATACTTAGTAGGTTTAAGGGATCCGCTCGTGGCCGATCAGTCTAACTCAAACGGTTTTGAATCGGATAATGACGGCGCCGGCTCTTCCAACGCTCCACTGACGGCTCCGACCTGGTGGAACGTAACGCTGCTCGGCCCGAAGGTTACTGATACAACAACTATCAATACTCTCTACAGAAGAGGTATGCACCTGAGAAGAAACTCTCAGAATAAGATCGGTAATGCTCTCATTATGGGCTGGCCTACCGGACTCTATCTTGACAGGAGCGGAACGATTAACGGCGCAATCAACGGGACCAATTATGTCAAAAACTCAATCATTGCGGGCTCGACTACTAAATCAGTTGATACTACCGGTTCGCCAAATTTAACTTTCGATCCGGTCAATTGGTTCACCACAACGAATTCAGGCAGAATTTTTACATCAAATAGTCAAGTGATGCTGGAAAATCCTGCAAACCTTTTAGCTCCCGACTTCCGTCCAAAAACCGGTTCACCCGCTCTTACCGGCGCAACGGCTGTTCCGGCAGAAGCATTTTTTGATGCTGCAGGCGGAAGTTTTGTCGGCGCCTTCGGAAGCACAGACTGGACAGCAGGCTGGGCAAACTTCAATCCTGTGAATTATGTAACCGATGTTAAAACAGAAGGAACAAATTCACCGGTTTCTTTTGAACTTTTACAGAACTATCCGAATCCTTTTAACCCGAGTACATCAATCAGCTTTACGCTGAACAGGGAAGAGGAAGCTTCGCTGAAAGTATACAATATGCTGGGCATAGAAATCGCGACACTGGCAGCAGGTAAATTTAATGCCGGCAGACACATAGTTGATTTCAACGCTGAAGGCCTCTCCTCAGGCATTTATATCTATCAGCTCGTAACCAAAGATCAGGTTGCCACAAAGAAAATGAGTTTACTGAAGTAATTCGGTATAAATACTCTCCTTCGACAGAAAGTGCGGGCTGAAAGGTCTGCACTTTTTTTTATTTTTTTTGGGGATAGCTTAAAGATCACGGGAAATAAGAGGAAACGGCACCGAAGAAATTTTGGAATTTTTGACAGAAAACCATATATTTAAAATTCTAAAATTTGAAAATGGGCTCATAGCTCAGTTGGTTAGAGCAGCTGACTCATAATCAGCGGGTCGGAGGTTCAAGTCCTTCTGAGCCCACAGAAAAGCCTCGATTTTATCACAAAATCGGGGTTTTTTGTTTAAAGCCTGCTCAGAAATTGCATTTTTTAAAGTAGGGAGTAGGGAGTTCGAAAAAGTCCCTACTGCGGTAATTAGCCCATCATTCTTGAAATATTTATTCTCGTTATCCATTTTACCAATCCTTCACACATCGCACACTAAAACCAATATCCTGTCGTTTACCACCAAATCCTATCCCATTATCATTTCCGTAAATCTGTATGAACGATGCTTCCAGCCCGAAATACCCCATAAACTCTTTGGAAATCCAAAAGAAACTTAATTGATTTAACCACTTGAAGCTGCCATCAAAGTCTCGGCTGCCTGCTAAAAGAGCGGAGAACCCGCTTGTGTTTGTTCCAACTCCGGTGAAATCACCCTGCCCTATTTCTTTAAGGGCATTTCCGTCTTGATTCACGGCAGTTGCCAATGTTTGCAATTCCTCATAAGTTGGTATATGCCATCCTTCTGGGCAAATGCCTCTCGCCCCCTCGG
>CAIMOS010000302.1 GCA_903843135.1 uncultured Ignavibacteriales bacterium
GTTTAAGTTGGGGGAGCAGTATATACCAGGACTTCTGAAACTTCGTCGCGCCGTCGAGCTCCGCGGCTTCTTCCAGTTCCTTTGATACAAGCGCAAGGCCTGCAAGAAAGATAAGCATATAATACCCGAAGCCGCGCCAGACAGTTAATATCATAACGGAAAACATATTCTGCGGGGAGGCGCTTAACCATTTCACGTTTTCAATTCCTGTTACCGAGAGAAGATAATTCAATAAACCTGTATCTTCTGCAAAGATCCATCGCCAGATGATACCGGCTATAACAAGAGGAGTGATAACGGGAAGAAAATAAACGGTCCTGAAAAAGCGGTTGAAGCGTGTTTCTTCCCGGACGGCGATTGCGAGTGTAAGTGAGATAATTATCAGCACGGGAGTGACCGCAAGGTAAATGAAAGAATTAAGGAGTACCTGCCAGAAGTTCGCGTCACTGATCAGTTCAGTGTAATTATCAAAGCCGACAAAGATATTTTCGGTTATCAGGTTGTTTTCGAAAAAACTGTAATAGAAAATCTGCGCCATCGGCAGGAGCGCGAATAAACCCAAAAAGACAAATGCCGGGAATAAAAAGAAATATATCCGGTTGTTCTTACTGTACGGCATTAAATTTACCGGCTTACAGAGCCGCAAAAGTTAAAAATCATACAGGAAGATATATAATTTACAGGAAACCGGATAAATCAGAATGGGCCTTAAAACTGATAAACGTCAGTCGTGAACGTACATAAGCCCGTACCGCGCGGCGGAATAACCCTCGATAAATTCATAAACGATTATCTCGACTTTGTATAACTTGGTTACTTCCGGTTTGACCTTTACAATCGAGTATGACTCCGATCCCTTGTCCTCCGCGACGAATGACCATTTTTCAGTCGACTCATCGTACTCATACAGTTTAAGATCGAGATCCTTAACGCCGTTATCGGCAAAACCAATGATTGTGTATTCCCAGTCTGAAGAGAGACTCCGGAAAGACTCTTTTGAGTTGAACACAAGGTCGTATTCAATTCTTACAATCTCGTTTCCCTGGTCATCAAATTTTTCTACGAGTTCGGCGCCCATTTTATAAATGGGGAGACTGAGTTTTTCGTTTATGCACTGGGCAGGGGAATTTGCAGGAAAGAAAAGGAAGTATAAAAAAAGGGCCAATAATAACCGTTTCATTACAGTACTCCTTAAATGATGAAAAAAGAGCAATAATCTGATTGCAGGAAAGCGTATGGGGCAATTTATTTATTCCCGGGATACGGACAAAGGTGAAAATAGTTTTCCGGGAAATAAATAGAGGAAAGGCCCGGGAATCAGCGGTCAGGAATGGCACACTGAAAACACTGATTCGACTGATTTTCACGGATTAGATGTGTGATATATGCACACGGCAGGGCATATGGGGATTTTGAAATTCTGTTATCTTTTAACATCGCTTATGATGTGATATGATCACAAGTTGAAAAAATCCGGATAATTTTTGTTGACTTGGAGTTAGGGATTTGTTATTTATAGTTCAATAAAATTTTACTTTTATGTTATCCGACGAAATATCACATCCCCGCGCGCACCACTATAAATTCGCCAACAACGAAGCGCGTGATGTTTTTTTTGCTGATCCGGAAATGTTCCTGGTGATGATCAATACTCACGGAAGTTACATTCTGAAGTATCTTTGGAATGAAGCCGCTGATAATTGCGATTACCTCAGCATGGAAGGACTTGTTTGTGAAGTGAGAACCACACCGAATAAATTCAAAGTTTTTCTCATTACAATGCCTCCGCCGGAAAACTATACAGAAGTTTATTATGTTGCAGCGGCATTCCAGCCGGGTGCGGAGAGGCCATACGAAACGTGCAGGTATTATACTCTGGAAAAAGTTAATCAGGATGTGCATACAAACGGTACGCTTTTATGCGAGTGGAATGAATACGGCGGGCTGACTACTATGGGAGTTCATCCCGGCGCGGACCTTAATGATTTTTATCAGGAGGTGGAAAAACTTCTTAACTGATCTGATCTTCCCGATTACAATCCCCTTAGTTTAATTATTTCTCTTCTTTAGTTTCTGTATCTCGTCCCTTATCCTTGCCGCTTTTTCAAATTCAAGGTCCTTTGCCGCAGAGTACATCTCATCGGTTAGTTGTTTAATCAGGTCTTCTTTCTGATCAGATGTCATATATTTTACAACCGGTTCCGCGACCATAGAATAACTGAATTCATCTTCTTTGTCATCCTTCTTCCGCAATTCCGCGATTGAAGTAGAAGCGAGAATTTCATCAACGCTTTTATAGATGGTCTGGGGAACAATTCCGTGCTGCTCGTTGTATTCCATCTGAAGTTTGCGGCGGCGGGTGGTCTCGTTGATCATTTTGCGCATACTGTCGGTTACCTTGTCCGCGTACATAATTACTTTTCCGTTCGCGTTTCGCGCGGTCCTGCCCGCCGTCTGCATCAGCGATTTTTCACTTCGGAGGAATCCTTCTTTGTCCGCGTCGATAATGGCAACCAGTGAAACTTCCGGCAGATCAAGCCCCTCCCTGAGAAGGTTAACTCCGACCAGTACATCGAAATCACCGAGGCGAAGGTCGCGCAGGATCTCCACACGCTCAAGCGCGTCGATGTCGCTGTGTATATACCGCACATTAATATCAAGTTTATCAAGATAATCGGCAAGGTCCTCCGCCATTTTCTTTGTCAGGGTCGTAACGAGGACCCTTTCTTTCTTCGTTATCCGGTCCCGGATTTCGCCGATAAGATCGTCTATCTGGCCAAGAACAGGGCGGATAATAACTTCCGGATCAAGCAGCCCGGTTGGGCGGATAATCTGCTCGACGATAACGCCGCCTGATTTTTCAAGTTCGTAATCGCTAGGGGTTGCGCTTACAAAGATCACCTGGTTCAGCATTTCAGAAAACTCTTCATATTTCATAGGCCTGTTGTCGAGCGCGGAAGGGAGCCGGAAACCGTAATCAACTAAAGTCTGTTTACGCGCGCGGTCGCCGTTATACATCCCGCGGATCTGCGGAACCGTTACGTGAGATTCATCTATAATAAGAAGATAGTCCTTCGGGAAATAATCGAACAGACAGGAGGGCCTGGAGCCTGGCTGTCTGCCGTCCATATGCCGGCTGTAGTTTTCAATTCCGGAACAGTAACCGACCTCCTTGATCATTTCGAGGTCAAATTTAGTCCGCTGTTCTAGGCGCTGCGCTTCAACAAACTTTTCCATCGTCTTAAGGTCGCGGATTCGTAATTCCAGTTCGCGTTCGATGCTATGGATCGCGATAGCGGTTTTCTCTTCGTTGGTTACGAAGTATTTTGCGGGATACACCGGCGCCGAATCAACTTCACTGATAACTTTTCCTGTCTTCGGATCAATCAGGGAAATCTTCTCAATCACATCATCAAAGAACTCGTAACGGTATGCCTCGTCATTTTCATAAGCAGGTATTACTTCAACCACATCACCCCGCGCGCGGAAAGTACCGCGGGCAAACTCAATATCATTGCGCACATAATAAATATCGATAAGCCTGCGCATAAGTTCTTTTTTTGTTATTGTATCACCCTTATGCACAAAGACTATCTGCTTTGCGTATTCTTCCGGCGCGCCGATACCGTAAATGCAGCTTACGCTCGCAATCACTATAACATCCTTGCGCCCTTCGATCAGCGAAGTGGTCGCTTTCAGCCTCAGCCTGTCGATCTCTTCGTTAATCGACATATCCTTTTCAATATAAAGATCGCTTGAGACAACGTAAGCCTCGGGCTGGTAGTAATCGTAATAGCTTATAAAAAACTCAACCGCATTTTCCGGGAAGAATGATTTGAATTCCGAATAGAGCTGCGCGGCGAGAGTTTTGTTGTGCGAGATAATCAGCGTCGGCCTGTTGACCTGCTGAATTACATTGGAGATGGTAAAAGTCTTTCCGCTTCCCGTAACGCCAAGGAGGGTTTGAAATTTATCTCCGTTGTTAAGCCCTCTTATAAGGCTCTCAATTGCAGCGGGCTGATCGCCAGATGGCTGATAATTAGAAGCGAGCTTAAACGATTTCATCAGTCCCGGATTTCAGTCGCGTGGAAGTACCCGCTGTGCATATGTCCTGTTATAGTTATAACATCATTCGTCTCAAAATAGGGAGGAAGATTAATCGGCCCCTCAACCGTAACTTCAGTTCCCTTTTTATCAACAACGTGAAAAATGGAAACTCCGTTTACCGGATCCTTTTCAACGCCCTTGTCTCTTACTATTTTTACCCGGATTTGTTTAGTCGCGTTGTTGTTGGGATCAAACAGGGAGAAATCCCCGAGTTCGCCGCCGGGAGCGAAATAAACAGAATAGATTACTCCAATTACGAGCAAAACCAATGCGGGGAATATCAGTTTTTTGAACTTGTCCATAATAATCTCTTAAATTTATCAGAAATAAGTTGTCGGGAACAGGCCGGAAAAATAACAATTATCGCTTCAAAAAATGATCCCATTTCAGGGTATAATTGAGCCTGATTTTCAGTGAAAAATATTGCTCAAAGGTTGCCGGCCATAAAATAGGGTATCAGTGGTTAAAGTTTCTAAGGTATATTATTTTGTTTTTCAATAATTAAATAATATTTGGATGATATATGGAAAGCAATAAGAAAATAAATAATCGGATAATCATTTCAGCGGCACTTGGATTTCTTGGTGTGGCGATCGGCGCTTTTGGCGCGCACGGATTAAAACGGATCATCCCGCCGGACCTGCTCGCATCTTTTGAAACGGGTGTGAGATATCACCTTATTCACACTGTGGTTCTGCTTTTTCTGGCGTCGCGGGAGAAGTTCAAAGTTTCGAGAATATTATTTCTTACGGGAATAATACTCTTCTCATTTTCGCTTTATGTATACGCGGTTACAGGCATTCGTACTTTCGCGATGATCACACCAATTGGCGGCTTTTTTCTTTTATGCGGCTGGCTGATGATTATCTGGGGAGAGGTGAGAAGTAATTGACAATTTATAATTGACAATGGATAATAGTTGAGAATAACATCAAGTTGTTGCAGAGACGCTTTTCCCCTTTTTGGGGGAATAATTTTTAAGATGAGGTAACTTAGATTGTATATATAAGTTAGGATTTATTGAAATAAAGTTATATATTTCAATTATACTCCAAATTTAAGAGTTTAAGAGGCTTATGCACAATAGTAAGTTTGGAATTTTGTTAAAGGTCATCTCAAAAGACAACAACTTGGACAAAAAAGTATGACGGCAATAGTAATAATTGTAATTATCATTTTCTTGATTTTATTATTCAAAAATGGTGGCAATTCGAGTTCATCATTTGAGAATTCAATCTCGACAACCTACAAAGCACCAAAATCATCATATAAACTAGTCATAACTCCAAAACAACAATTCACGTCACCTAAGACTATTTCAGTTACACCGACAACTATAAAATCTAACCCAGACTTAAAGCTAAGTTTAATTGATGGTGAGCTTAGAACTTTTCAAAACTATTACATCGGTGGTGTTCAGTATACCTATGGGTTTCCAAAGGCGAATTGCATAGATAAGCGTGTTTGGGTTGGAATTGGTAAAAAAGAAGTTGAAAGAATTAGTTATAAAGAAGCAATGAGAAGGATTAATTCCAAATCCATTGGCAATAGCAACAGAGCAAAACAAATTGACTCTTGGCGTTACGATGATGACGCAGACGACTTACCTTTTTAAGTTTATTTTATGAAATACACAAAAATAGTTGAAGTCAAAGAAGATAATGAGAGGGTTTATTTTTCATTCTTTACAGACAACAAATCACAAAACATTATCGGTATCCCAAAGGCAAACTCTGATAATCAAGCAATATATGCGGGGACAAATTATAATGCCTTGCGCAGAGTTGACAAGGAAAAAGCGAAATATGTTTTAACTGAAATGATGAAAAAAGCGTTAACCGTACACCCTGCATTTCAGCTATGCAATAAAGAGACACTAAAACTTATTGGATAACATGGCTTGCCCAGCAAAGTCGAATTCAATAAAAAAAACATCAACTTTCCTCAGAAGTTTGTAGCTATTACAAGAATGCCACCCGTGAAAATAAATATTTAAATTGTCTGTAATGACATTTGAAGATAACTAAATCAAGCGGATAAAATAAGGTGGGATTATAAAAACATCATGAAACAAAAATTACGTAAGTAAAAATAAAACAATAACCATGCCATCAATTAATCCTTACATTCATTTTAATGGAAATGCAGAAGGAGCATTTACATTTTACAGATCAGTTTTTGGCGGCGACTTTGCTGCAATCGTTCGTTTCAAAGATATGAAATATGAAGGTGCTCCAAACTTTGAAAAGGAAGCCGAAAAAATCATGCATATCGATTTGCCTATAGGCAAGCACAGTATGTTAATGGGAAGCGACACACCTGAGCAACTGGGAAAACATAACGATATGGAAACACAAAGCAAGATTTTTATAAGCGCCGAAAGCAAGGAAGAAGCAGATAATAGATTTAATGGACTTTCTAAAGGTGGACAAATTGAAATGCCGATAGAAGACAGTCCGTGGGGTACATATTTTGGAATGTTCAGAGATAAATTTGGTATTGAATGGATGGTGGAATTCGACCCAAAATATAAAGGAAAACCATAGACACAACTACTGCCAAAAAGCGGTCATACGCTATAGGGTTTTCAGTGTAAAGGCAAGCGGTATCTATCTCCACTCATATATATTATCGTACGACTAAAATAAATTGCAAATCCTGCTGCCCGGCTCGTCTTCAAATAGGAATTTGATTCTCCCGATGTTCTCTGACAATTTTATAAATCGCGTTACGGAACAAGAGCATAATTATACAATCTCGATTTTTACACGCTTGCCGAGACTTTTTGCATATTTTCTGAGAGTGGACAGTCTGATATCATCCGAGTGATTTTCCATTCGTGAGATCACGGATTTTTTTGTTTTGAGTTTCAGTGCAACATCATCCTGCGTAAGTCCTGATTGTTGTCTCAATTCTTTAAGATAAAGACCGATTTTAAAATCGTTATAACCCTGTTCGTAATTTTCGGCAAACTCAGGATCTGTTTTTTTTCTGGCGCCAATATATTTTTTTAAATCACTCATTTGTCTGTTCTCTCTAAAAATAATTTCTTTCTTTTTTCAGCTAATCTTATTTCGCCATCAGGCGTTTTCTGGGTTTTCTTCTTAAATCCGTTAGTTGCTATGAATCGGCCGGAATCTCCGAAGAATCCAAGAATCCTGAAAATCTCATTTGCATAGATGATTCTGATTTCCCAAATATCTTCTGTATTAACCAGTTTCTTGAAATATTGTCTTGGCACGATATGAGTGTCTTCAAAATATTGAAGTACCCAGGTAATTTTTTGCGCCTGTTTTCCGCTTAACGAATCCAGGAAATCTATAACTGGAATTTTCCCGTCCAGAGTGCGATAAAAGATTATTTCTGGCATAATTGAAAGTTAGCAAATATGATAACTTTTGTCAAGTGAGAATTTCAGTCAGATAGTTAAAATTTGGTGGTAATTGCGATAAATGTTAAATGATTTTCAAGAGAATTAAGGTCTAATACTTCTTTCTACTTTTCCATAACAGCGCTAATCGGTCGCGGATGGTTTTTTCCTGGCCTGAAACGGAGGGGAAGTAGTATTGCTTTCCTTTTAATTCTTCGGGAAGATAGTTTTCATCAATGAAGTGATTATCGAAATCGTGGGGGTATCTGTAACCTTTTGAATAACTGAGGTCCTTCATCAGTTTTGTCGGGGCGTTGCGGAGATGAAGGGGAACAGGGTAAGCGGGAAAATTCCGTGCGTCGCTGAGCGCTTTTTCAATTCCCATATAGGACGAGTTGCTTTTCGGGGAGCCGGCAAGATAAGTGGCGCACTGGGCGAGAATTATTCTGCACTCGGGCATACCGACTTTATCTACCGCGGAAAAACACGCCTCCGCAAGAACAAGAGCGTTGGGCGATGCATTGCCGATATCTTCTGACGCGAAGACCACCATTCTCCTCGCGATGAAAAGAGGATCTTCGCCGCCTTCTATCATACGCGCCATCCAGTACAAAGCCGCATCAGGATCGCTGCCGCGCATACTTTTAATAAACGCGGAGATAATATTGTAATGTTCTTCGCCGCCTTTATCGTACTGAAGTACTTTCTGCTGTATGCAGTTCTCGATAACCTCACGGTTGAGATCGATTTCCGCTTTATCGCTTTCGAGTATGAGGGAAGCTTCAAGCAGGTTCAGCAAAATCCGCGCATCGCCGCCGGAGGCATAGATGAGATATTCGGTATCTATGCTTTTGATTTTAAAGGTAGACAGGAATTCATCATTTGCGAGAGCGAATTTAATTATTTCTTCGAGGTCATCTTTGTCTAAAGGATTGAGTACGAATATACGCGCGCGCGAACGGAGAGCGGGGATAACTTCGAAAGAGGGATTTTCGGTTGTAGCGCCTATCAGAGTGATCAGTCCCGATTCAACTGCGCCAAGAAGCGCATCCTGCTGGTTTTTGTTAAAGCGGTGAACTTCGTCAATGAAGAGGACTGTTTTCTCATTGTTTAGCTTTGCTTCGGCCGCCTGTTCGAATATCGCGCGGAGGTCACGCACGCCGCCTGAAACAGCGTTGACCTGGTGGAAGTTCGATCCCGTTTGTGCAGCGATAAGCCTTGCGATCGTAGTCTTTCCGGAACCCGGCGGGCCCCACATTATAAAAGAACTTATCGCATCTTTTTCCATCATCACGCGGACGGGTTTCCCTTCGCCGAGAAGATGTTTCTGTCCCCGGAATTCTTCTAACGATCTCGGACGTATCCGCTCCGCTAATGGGATGGGAGGGAATTCGATATGTTTGTCTTTAGTCTTACCTTTTTGAGCAGGCATAATAGTTTTTGTAAATCATTTACATAAATTACGGTATAACAGCGGATAAAAACAATTAGTGAGAACTGAAAGAAAGGCAAGGCTTATAAGATTAAGATTTTGTTCATTCAGTACGTTCCTCAAAACGCTTAACAGACCTTAGCGGTAGAGTTGAGATCGCTGCCTTGAAAACCATTTGTTATTGTAACAGGTTGCGCGTTTGCGTGTTCTATTTATCATTGAAACTCAACTCTCCCCTAAACGCCTTTTGGCTTATACTGCCATACAAATTCTCCAATTCCCGCAAGCTCTGCTGGTATTGGGTTTTAAGTGCTTCTGTTTTTTCTACGATCTTTGAAAATTGAATTTGAAGTTCGATTGGTGGACATGGTACTATTAGGTTTAGTAAGATGCCAAGATTGATATTCTTTTGAGCCGTTTGAGATGCTTTACTCTCTAATAATGCTTGTAAGAATTTAAAAAGGAAAAGCACGTATAAAACCATTGATTTCTTTTTGTTGGTTAAAAATCCTACTACGCTGTCTGGGAAACAAGCATCAAATGAAAGAATACTTGTTTGTCCTATATTGGCAGCTATTGTAATTAGCATTGTTCCCTTTGGCCATAGTTTGCTCTGTTTCAATCCCATCTCTGAATATGTCTGCTTATATGAAGTAATGTAAATACCAGAATTAGTAACATCCCCTGTTTGAATTAACGGATAAATTCCACCCAATAATTCAGGAGAATTTCTTGGTCTTGCCCTTGACACGCCTCTATCTAAACTTCCAAGTTCGCTTAAAGGGCAAATCTCCCACCCTTTCTCATTTCTCACCGGGTCTCCAAACATCTCCAAAAACGTGCTTTTCAAAAATTCATCCAGCAGGCGGATGCTTTCCTTGCGCTGGGCTATCAGGTTTTCGGCTCGGCTAAGTATGTTGGCGATGTAGAGTTGGTCGTCATAATCAATAACAGGAACAATTATTTTTTCAATACTACGATTTGATATTGCCGATTGAATTGCGCCTGTACAGAGTTTGTTTTTTTGCGTATGAAAACTGTCATGTCTTAAAAAGTGCAGAAAATAATCTTCGGACAACTGGCCTTCAATTGGCTTGTGAATTGAAAATCCAGTTGAAACAATAATTCCGTCAAGTTCTTTGTCAATCCTCAAGGCCTTGTTCGTCTTCGCCATTCTTGCGAATAAAACATCCCCTTCACTTACTAATATATCTGCTCGTGATGGTCTGTTTTCGTATGTAACATCTTCAAAACTCGGAGTATCCGCATTCAAATCACCAGTTGACATATATCGCTTCAAGCCATAAAATGGCTGAACCCTATTGCCCGAGTATGGAGCAATATCTGTTAGCTTGATTTTTTTCATTTCATCAATTCTGTCAATTTAGCAATACCAGTATTGATCGATACTTCAATCTCCGACAACTTTTTTAGAATCACATCCGGCTTTTCATATTTCACTTCTTCATAAACTTCTTCTTTGTATGTGCTTAGGTTAAGGTCGTAGTTGTTTTCGACAATCGCAGATTTCGAAGAAGTACGCAGTTGATATTTATTTATAATATCCGGCAGGTCGCTTTCTGCAATTTTGTTTCTTTTGTCGTCTAAGCTGTAACCGTCTGCCTGCATATCGTAAAGCCAAACATTAGTAGTTTCGCCGCCTTTGGTAAAAATTAATATTGCGGTGCTTACGCCTGCATAAGGTTTAAATACTCCGCCCGGCACTGCTATAACGGCTTTCAGTTCGGCTTTTTCAATTATCAGTTTACGCGCCGCCTCAAACGCTTTGCCGCTGTTTTGTATTACACCGCTGGGTACAATAACAGCAGCCGTTCCGCCCATTTTAAGCATATTAAAAATGCGTTCCACAAACAGCAGTTCGGTTTTTGTTGTCGGCAGTTTCAGCCCTTCGTTAATGTCGGCTTTGTCAATGTTCCCCGTAAAAGGCGGGTTTGCCATAATAATGTCGTATTGGCTGTCTTCGTTGTAGGTTTTACTCAGTGTATCTTTGTAATCAATTTTGGGTTCGTCAATGCCGTGCATCATCAGGTTCATCAAGCCCAGGCGCACCATTGTAGTATCTATATCATACCCGACAAAACTCTTATCGAGAATGGTTTTTACTTTTTGCGTAAGTACGGCGCTGATGGCGGCGCGTTCAAAACCGTCTTCGTCTTTCTGTAGTTTAGGTTTGTCTTTGGCCCTGAGGGCGGCAGAATTGCGCACTAAATCGGTAAGAATGTACTGATACGCGCCGAGCAGGAAACCGCCTGTTCCGCAGGCCGGGTCGGCAATACGCTGCCCCAGTTGCGGAGCAACCAATTCAGCCATCAGTTTAATTATATGGCGCGGGGTACGGAACTGGCCGTTCTTGCCTGCAGTGGCAATTTCGCTCAACAGCATTTCATACACATCGCCTTGAATGTCCTGAAACGCGTGGCCGCCCTCGGTCGCGTCTTTTTCAATTTCCTTAAAAATATCTTCTACAATATTGATGGCTGAAACCAGCAAACTGGCTTTAGGCATAATAAACACGGCATTTGCCATATGTTTGGTAAACGGTGAAGTTTCTCCGTTCAGGTCCTTCAAAAACGGAAAAACCTTCATCTGCACATGCAACAGCATTTCATCGGCAGGTTTGTGTTTAAAAACCGACCAGCGCAGTTCGTTTTTATTAATGCTTTCGCTGCTTCCCGGAATCTGAAACTTGCCCTTAAAACGGCTGGTATATTTTTCGCCCGTAAACTCTGCGTCGCGCTCCCGTTTAGTTTCCAGCTCATCTAAGCGTTTCATAAAAATGAGATACGTGATTTGCTCGATGGCTGTTAAGGGGTTGGCAATGCCCCCTTCCCAGAAGTTCTGCCAGAGTTTGTCAATCAGCGATTTTAGTTGTGTGTTGTTTTGCAGCATCTTGTTTTCTGATATTTTGTAATTTTTTACCGACTCGTCTTTGTTTCAATGGACATAGACACAACGTCTATGTTGGTGTCTATGTATATAGTTTTTGAAAATATATGTCCGTCATACATAGACACAGCATCCTTGTACATGTCTGTGTTCATCGCTTATTAGCCGAGTATTTAAGTTTAGGCGACTTCAGATTTTCATCGTTTGTTTTTAGCAACTTTAATTTATACATATTAGCCAGGTGACGGCTGGCTGTGCGTTGAGTAATGTTAAAACGGAGCGCATACTCTTTAGTTGAAACTTCTTTTTGTGATTTAATCCATTCAAATCCATTAATTTCTTCATTAGAAAGCTGATTTAAGGCTTCGTTTCCTTTTATGCTCTTCATTGCTTCTATGCTTCTTGAAAAAGTGAGAGACAAATATGGAGCTTTATAATCGTAAAAAGGCAAAGGTAATTTATACTTTTCCTGCATACCCCTGAATGTTTCCATACCAAGTTCCGATTCTTCCATCAACCCCATTTTGTTAAACACATATGTGATTTTGGGATTGCGGCTCAATGAAGGGGCGCGGAAAGCTTTTACATCATCAAATGAAATTGGCGAAACCGGCAAGCCTGCGCTTTTCACCAAAATTTTATCATCATCAATTTCAATGAAGGTTTTAGCGCCTTTTTGTTCATAATCGCGATGAGCCAATGCATTGATTATGGCTTCGCGTAAAGGTTCAACAGGGAAGAGCGTCCTGGTTTTTCGCTGAAATTGTTTACGACTGACTTCTGAATGCAAAACTTGTTCAAGCCACAGTTCAATTTCTTTTGGAATCAATACAAGCGGGCCATCGAAATCTTTAGGTATTGAGGCATTGTTACCGTATCTGACTTTGGCCTTTACCACTGCCTGCGGGTACTTCTCCCTTGGATTATTGCCAAATAAAAGAATACCAAATCCGGTAGGGACATACTTTTCCTGATTACCCGCTTTAAGGCGCTGTACAATTCCCGCATGTTCAAAGTGAAGCCATAAATCTTTAGAATTTAAAGTATGCGGAAGTTGAGATTGGTCAATATAATATCGTATTGCTTTTTCAGAAAACTGCTTCAAATCCATTGAGGGAATTGAATTTTCTAAATTTGAAAGAACAACTTGAATTTTCTCTTTTCTGTCATTTGCCCTTTTAACCGCTTGTTTTAAAAACTCTTTATTTATTTCCTTTATGGTTTTCTGATACTGCGGGTAAAACATGCGGACGCTGATCCCATTTTCTTGAAGGAATTTAATTCCTTTCCTGTCAACATCGGGGTCTGGATCTTCAATTCCAATCCATACTTCTTTTATCCTTGCATTTACAATCCTTTCCGCACAACCCAATTTTGGATGACGCCTCGCGCCGGGAGCGCAAGGCTCGAGTGTGGCAAATATTATGCTTCCATCCAATTTTGCGGAACGGTTTTTCCTTTCCAATAATGTAAATTCGGCATGGTCCCCGAAGCGTAACTCGCCCCTGCTGGCAGATTCAACTGTTCCGTCAGGTTTAACCAAAACGGCACCCACTTTCGGACTGACTTTACCATCCGTCCTGGGTTCTTCTATCGAATTATTCATGGCATCAATAGCCATCAGCATATATTTATCAGGATCAAATTTTCCGGTGATTTTCTTCGCCATATTACGCTGCTAATACCTGTTCTGTTAAACTAACAATTTCGTCAATCTCCTTTTGATTGAATATTCCTCTAATGCCTTCGGGGTGAAGCATAGTAAATGGAGATTCAATCAGGTTGCGTTTGCTCACGTCTCCTTTTTCCAAAACAAAGTTCTTAAGCAGGTTAAGGAATTGAAGCTGCCGGCTTGTCAGGTAGCTGTGTCTGGCAATGAAATCATCAAATGCTTTTGTAACGGTTTCAGCAAAGGTTTCCAGCAGCTCAATGCCAAGAATGTGTTTGATGAATTGCACCAACTCTGCTTTCCTGTGGTTGTATACCTTGCGCAGCAAATCAATGGTAATGTGAGGGTGTTCGTTGTAAAGTTCTTCGGCTAATTGCTCCGCCTCGTCGGCCGTAATTTCCTTCCCTTGTTTCAGTTTTTGCAGAATCGGACTGTTTGAAACCAGTTCGTTAATTTTCTTTTCTACAAGTACACGGTATTTGGCTACACTCAATGCTTCGTGTTGCGGGCCAAACTCTACAGACTCTTTTTCCGCAACAAAGTCTTTAAGGTTAAATTTGGCAGGAGCTAAGGGAATAACCGCTTCACGGTATTTCATCAACGGAGAAAGTTTAATGATCAATTCCTCAAACTTGTCTTCATTTATTGTTGACCAATAATGATTGCTTTGTGCCTGCCGGATTAAATCTTGCACTCTTGCAACAATATTAATGCTCAAAGGCAGTTCGCCAATTTCTTCAATGATGCTCTCTTTCAACGTTTCAAATTTTCCGGATTCGCCTGCTAAATGAGCCAATGAAACTTCTACAATATCCTTTTCAAACCGCATAGCTTTAAAATCCGCATCCGAAACCGTGCGAAACAGAGGTTTAACCACTGTTTCTAAAAACTCCATTTTGTCTGAAGTAAGGTTGCTCCAAAAGTTCTCATCTTCCAGTCTTTGCAATTCATTCCGGGCTTCCATAATGAGTACAGAATTTTGAGGAAGCGCATCAACCTGCTTCTTGATTTTCTGTGTTTCGTTACTTACAATTTCCGAATTGCCTTGTGTCTGGGCCTCCTCAATTTTTTCCAGCCTTACGCCAAACAACCGGACAGGGAGCGGAATCTGCGCTTTTAGTTCTTTCCCTCTTGGATTAAGCTTAAAATACTCAAAGTTGTCCCAGCAATCGAGAATCTGGAAATTATCTTTTTGAGTACACCACGGTTTAATTTTATCAGCTTCGAGGAGCCGGGTTCCCCTTCCAATCATTTGCCAGAATTTTGTGTAACTGTAAACTGGTTTTACGAAAACCAAATTCACTAATTCCCGGACATCAATTCCCGTGTCGAGCATATCTACGCTAATGGCAATACGCGGCATATCATTGCTCATAAATTGGTCAAGCAGTCCGCCTTTGCCGTAAACCCGTGAGTCTTCGCTTACCAGAACTTTGGCTAATTCGCCTTTGTATTCCGGATAAAGTGA
>CAIMOS010000303.1 GCA_903843135.1 uncultured Ignavibacteriales bacterium
AGTTGGTTTCCCGTAAAACAGCATTTATTTCAATAATGCACGCCAATAATGAAATCGGTACGATCCAGGATTTATCTCAGATCTGTAAAATTGCTGCCCAAAATGATGTGTTGATTCACACAGATGCCGCCCAATCTATTGGAAAAATAGACTTTAACTTCAAACAATATCCTGTGAATTTCGTCACCTTCGGCGCCCATAAATTTTATGGTCCAAAAGGAATAGGAGTATTGGCACTATCCCATCAGACAGAGAGACGTTTCATAAATCCTATGATATCCGGAGGCGGTCAGGAGTTTGGCTTGCGGTCAGGAACTTTAAATGTCCCTTCTATTGTTGGAGTAGGTAGAGCTGTTACGCTTGCAAGCGAATTTCTTTCTTCAGATTATGAGAAAATTCAGGGAATGACAGCCAAATTACTCGAATGTTTTTTTACGTTCGGAGATAAAATCACACTGAACGGAAGTCCTGATTTCCGCATACCAGGGAACCTGAATCTTCTTTTAAAAGGTGTTAGTAATGCCCAATTGTTGAAGAATGCACAAGATATTTGCTTTTCCACCGGCTCAGCCTGCAGCACCGGTTCGGCGGAACCAAGCTATGTGCTAAAAGCAATAGGGTTAACAAGTGACGATGCCAGAAATTCTATCCGTCTGGGCTTAGGCAGGTATAACACGCCCGAAGAAATTGAATTTGTTTGTGAACGGTTTTCAAAAATTATAAACGAATTGCTATATTAGCGTTTCAAAATTAAATAGAGAAGGTGAAATATGACTTACGATGAAAAAAAGAGTGTTATTCTCAACGATCCCCACGCTTTTCTTGTTTTCTTTAAGGTAAAAAACCCTGTATACCACAATTCCAATATTTTTTTCAGGGATATTCAGTACAATATCTTGTATTATTTTATCCAGAAGGAAATTAAAGCTACATACAAAGAGACAGAGAAAATTGCTAATGAGCTGGTCAAAAAGCTTGAATCAGAGGGCAAATTAAAACAGATAAGTGATAATGCCTGGCTGCTGATTTATCCGGAATTTACAACGACAGCTAAAAGCGCATAATGGAAGGAGAACTATGAACGAAACACAGGTAGAATCTGATATCAAAGTAACTGAAAAAGCTGCAAAACAGATAATTCTGATTAAAAAAGAAAATAATATTCCGGATAATTTCGGTCTTAGAGTCGGAGTTAAGGGCGGCGGATGCTCGGGCCTCAGTTATACGATGGGATTTGATGAAAATGCCAAGGACGGGGACACAGTTATAGAAGACAAAAACATTAAACTTTATATTGACGGCAAAAGTCTATTTTATCTGATGGGAACCGAACTTGATTTTTCCGACGGCCTCAACGGCAGAGGTTTTGTTTTCAATAACCCTAATGCCGTTAAAACCTGCGGCTGCGGCAACTCCTTCGGAGTCTGATTATAATGAACCGCCGTACTTTTCTGACAATTTCAGCGGCCGCCGGACTTGCAACCGCGGCAAAACCGTTTACTAATTTTTTTTCAACAAATAAAAGGACTATACAAACAATGTCTAAATTTGAATTAGCGCCACTGCCCTATTCATATGATGCTCTTGAACCATTCATCGATAAGATGACTATGGAGATCCATCATTCAAAGCACCACAATGCGTATGTTACCAATCTTAATAATGCTGTCGCGGGTACCGAACACGAAGGTAAGTCCCTCGAAGAGCTTTTCAAAAATATATCAAAACTGCCTGTTGCCGTGAGAAATAATGGCGGAGGCCATTATAACCACACACTGTTCTGGAACCTGATGAAAAAAGACGGCGGCGGAGCCCCAACAGGTGATTTAGGCGCTTCAATAAATTCCACATTCGGAAATTTCGAAGAATTCAAGAAGCTCTTCAGCACCTCCGGAATGACTCGTTTTGGTTCAGGATGGGCCTGGTTAATTAAGACAGAAGGCGGATTAAAGATTGCCTCTACACCAAATCAGGATAATCCATTGATGGATGTTGCCGACGTTAAAGGAACTCCCCTGTTAGGTTTAGACGTTTGGGAACACGCTTACTATCTCAAGTACCAGAACAGAAGAAATGAATATATTGAAAATTGGTGGAATGTTGTGAACTGGGATGCAGTAGCGGAGCGCTTCAAAAACTCATAATTAGCGATATAAAACTTTAATATAAATCGTCTATATTATTGAATTATAAGAAGTTAAATATTCTTTTCTAAATAAAAAAACCCGTCTTTCGACGGGTTTTTTATTAAAATCCC
>CAIMOS010000304.1 GCA_903843135.1 uncultured Ignavibacteriales bacterium
ACACCTATATATACAATCCCGCCTTTCGTGAGAATCCTGTTGATTTCTTTAAGATATTCAGCGGGATTAATGACGTGCTCAAGGACGGAGTCAAGGTAGATGCAGTCGAAATGATTATCGGGATAGTTCAGCTCGAGGAGTGAACCTAACGAGAAATTAGAACATAAAGATACCGCCTCCTGTTTACGATGGTCGACGATATCGTTAGCCCAGACTTCCCAACCGAGATTTGCGGCAAATTCAAATGTATTACCCTCGCCGCAGCCAATATCAAGAAACCGCCGCACAGGATTTCGAGCATAACTTTGCAGACGATTAAACCTTTCAATAAGATCCTCCCGTCTTTTCCTCATCAACCACGGAGTCTGAGACGCAAAATATTCACTATTGTACAGTCTCTTCCATTCATCAATTGAAAAACCAATTTCCGGAAAAACAGAATAACCGCTGCAGTCACGGCATTGGACAACTTTGTAATCCTCTTTGATAATTTCAGATGCGACGCGGTTCGCAGATGGGTTCCCTATGACTATATAAGATTTCCCATCACAAATCGGGCAATTAAAAAGTGACATATTTCCTTATTTATAATTGTAGTTAATATTGGATGCTCTGGCAGACAGAATTTTACGAAGTGTATGTTCCGGCCAACCAAAGCTCAAATTTATGGACTTATTAAATTTTTATTTCCTCTTTGATTTTTAAGGCACTGTATTCTGCCAAAACAATAATCATAAGAATCCAGAACGGCAGATCCCTTGAAATCCAACCGTGGGATAGGATCCCGGTGGCTTCAAAAAAAGCCCTGAAGAAAATACCTATTCCGACGCACATTAAACCTGTAAACAGGATCCATTGTTTAGGATCGGTTTGCCGGAGCCATTTTCTGATTTTTGAGGTGTAGAAAAGGTATAGGGCCGGCAGGAGAACAGCAGTCGCTAGCCCGACGATACCTAATTCAACCCACCGGAAGAGATAAAAATTGTGTGCCTGGCCAAGTCCGCCTTTTTCGAAGTTATACAACAATTGTTCTGCATCCCAGCTACCCCACATTACATTAATATATTTGTTTAAGAAGTACTTAGTTTCCCCGGGCCCGATTCCAAGGACCGGATTATCCTGTATCATCCTGAACAGCATATCCCAAATAATATACCTGGTATTCTCCAGTACCCTGCCTAATCTCAAAAAATTAAATATGGTATCGCTAAATGTTTCAGAAAAAACAGTTAAACCCGCCAAAAGTGATATCAGGGCGACCGTTACTTTGTAGAAGAATTTTCTATTAAATATAAAAAACATCAGCATTGCAGCAAAAGTTAGTCCCATAAAAGCCGCCCGCGAATTTGTCAAAAGAAAACCGATAATCTGAACCGCAAGGATACCGATATCCCCAAAAGGTATTGCTGAGTTTGATCTTTTTTTGACAACAAGATTCACAATTGTCAGTCCGGTTGAGACCATCAATAAACCGCCTGTCGCGGTAATATTCTTAAAAATACCCCCCTCTTTTACGTATGCTTGTAATAGAAGCTGAGAGATATCTTCGGGTGAGGATAGAAAAGAATAGATAGTGGTAATACTTACTGCAAAGCCGGATAAAATAACAGCATAGATAAATATGTTAAGATCGTTGTCCGGATCATATAACAAAAAAATAAGAAAGCACAGGAAGAAGAAAACCACTTGTCTGGTCAATTCCGAAAATCCTGTTGCGGGATAGACAGAAAAAGCGGATGAGAGAAACATTGAAGCGATTACGGTTATCACCAGATATATTATGCCCCGGGGTATCAGTTTGATCCGGTACGTTAGATCCTGTTTAAACTCAAAAACTAAAAAGATAATCAGCCCGAGGCTGAACATATTCATTATATCCCGTACAGATTCCCCCACGTCGCTTCCGAAGGAAAGAAGCAGGAAGATACTGAATGGCAACAGAAATTTTCTGTTTAACTCCTTCAGTACAAATAAGCAAATGAGGCCCGCCGCAACAAACACGAGATATTCAAAAAGTAAACCTATAATAAGCCCAAGTAATAGGCCGGCATATAAATATGAAGACCTGAAGTATTTAGTTATTGCTATCTGCATCTTTAACGCTGAATATTTTCTCACGTGAAATAAAGCCGCTAAGATCGGAGTATACTTTCTCTTCGCTTAGTTGAGCCATACAAGAAAAATGCGAGCATTTTCTGCCTCCGTCCAAATAACACATTTTGGTATTAACCGGCGAACAATTGATAACTTCCTGACTAAACGCATTAACTCCCTCGTAAGGAAGATGATAAGATGGGTTTGTCGGGCCATAAATTGTAAAGGTCGGTTTCTGAAGATAATTGGCAAGATATAAAGGACCGGAATCATTGCCGATGAAAAGATAACATTTCTTTATTGCATCAATAAGATCGGAAATATTTTTTGTCAGAATAAACTCTATTCCCGCGGTCTTAAAATCATTAATAACTTCAGGCGCTACGGTCCCGTATTCTGATATTAACTTTACGGTATAATCTTTTTTCAGATTGGCACATAATTTATAATAATTTCCCATCCCCCACTCCTTAGCTCTCCACGCTGCTGTGGGATGTACAAGAATATATCTTCCATTATTCTTTTTAACAGGGCCTGAGTCTTGGTCAATTCTGATCCCCGGAATGGTAGAAATTATCTTAGGATAGATTTCCCTGACGTGACAATCAAATTTATGCGGGATATATCCGTTATAGATTCCTCTATATACAATAGAATTTGCTCCAAAGATCAATCTAGCACCTGAAAAGAGAGCCATTATGGCCGGTTTTGTCCCTGTGCTTAAGTCGATAATCACTTCCGGATTTACCTTTCGTATTTGCCTTATGACTTTACAACGCGGAAATTCTCTGTATCCGACAAAATCACTTTTTGTCGCAGTCAGATATGACATACCGGAAAACTCCAGATTAAAAACAGGCACATTGTGTTCATAAGTTGCAATCAGTATATTTCTTTCTCCGTAGTGTTTAGTCAGAGCGCGGATACTTGGAAGTAAAAAAATAGTATCACCCAGTTTATGATATGACAGAATCACAACCTTGCTTCTTTTTGCCCTTCTGATCTGCATTAAGATGCGAGTTGTCCTGAATAAAATCAAGGACAATAAACCAATAATCCGTTTTATTGACACTGCCATTATAACCTTTTAGTCTTCAGAGCAGCAAATAATTTCCCGATCAGCTGATCACCCGGTGAAATATTAAACCACAATGTCATTCCCACCGCAATGGATATAAATCCGGCTAATGCGGCAATTGACCCACCGGGAATAAAGTTAGCGCTGTTAAAGAGCAAAGAATTAACGAGGAAAACTGTGAAATAAAAACAAATAAAAACAGCTGCATCCTTTAGGATGGGCTTTAAAAAATTGTACTTTAACACGCGTGAAACGTATAATACCGTGAATACAAAAAATAACGAATATGTAAGCGAAGTTGCAAGAGCCAGTCCGTTTTGCTTAAGCGAATCAACAAAAATAAAATTGAGAAGCCACTTCACAGCTATCGCAAAGGATGTAAGATAAAATAAAAATTTTGCTTTACCCATACCATAACAGATTCTGTTTAATACAGAGTACAGAGCATACAGCAAAAGTCCCGCACTCTGGTAAATTAAAATTCCGTACGTCATCGAAGTAGCACTGGAGTCAAACTGGCCTCGTTCAAATAGGACTTTAATCACAGTATCCCCGTAAAACAAAAACACAAAAGTGAATGCAAGTATTATGTAATTGTTCATTTTTAAAGAGGAAAGGACCGTCTGGAGTAACGGGGCACGGCTGTCGTCGTAATAATCATCACTGACTTTCGGTAGAATAGCAGTTGTTATTGCGGTGGTAACAAGAGTAATTGGTAAAGTAAATAAATTTGTGGAATAGCTCAAAGCCGAAATTGCACCTGACGGAATTTTATCTATGAAAGATCTGTCAATAATTGCATATAATTGACTGATGACTTCGATCAGGATGGTGAATAAAAAGATACTTCCAAAAGAGTCAGTAATTTGCCTGATAGGCGCAAACCTCAATCTGAATGAAGGTTTTATTAAAGCAACTAAAAAGAAAAGTTGTATCAGTGTACCGGCAAAGAAACTGACGGGAATTACGATAACTCCGTACGAACCGGCAAAGAATAACGAGGCTAAAATTATAGTAATTGAGGGTATTACCTGAGTAAACTGGGAATTTTTAAAATCATAATTGACCATCAGGAAACTTGAATAAACGGATACCAAAACCGAAGGGATCAGCATCAGTGAATAAATCCGGAGAATTTGCACTGCGAGAGATTTATCATAAACAAAACCACTCCCCATATACCACTCAATTAATACATCAGAATAAAATAATAACGGAAGTGTGATTACAATTGACAGCGCGGCTGCGGTAATCGTTAGCGTATTTAATGTTTTAATTTCTTCAAAATCCGCCGAAGATTTTTTTGAGAACTTAAATAAAGGAATTATAAAGTTCTGCGAAATGTAAAAGAAAGATACACTGAGAATCAGCGGAATAACAGAGGCGGCAAGATATAAATCGAAATCACTTCCGGTGCCAAATTTGGCGGCAAAAACAATTTCGCGGATAAATCCTAATCCTTTAGATCCTATTCCGAACAGAAAAACAATTAAGGAAGCTTTGGATAAAGAAAAATCCTGTTGGGATTTAATCTCGGACACCTGCTCTATTTAGCTTGAGAATGAAGCTTTTGTCTGAAATAATCGAGAGTGACCTTAAGTCCCTCACTTCTTCCGACTTTAGGTTCCCAGCCTAATTTTGTGCGGGCAAGTGTAATATCAGGCTGACGCACTTTCGGATCATCTTCAGGCAGAGGGTTAAAAATAATTTTTGATTTGCTCCCTGTCAATCGAAGTACTTCTTCTGCGAACTGTTTTATAGTAATTTCTTCCGGATTTCCGATATTTACAGGATTCGGATCATCCGACATCAGCAATCGGTAAATTCCATCAACGAGATCACTCACATAACAGAATGATCTGGTCTGGCTTCCGTCGCCAAAAACCGTAATATCTTCTCCATTTAAGGCCTGGGATACAAATGCAGGAAGAGCCCTTCCATCGTTCAAACGCATCCTGGGGCCATACGTATTAAATATTCTTACGATCCGGGTCTCAACGCCGTGATACCGGTGATATGCCATCGTAATCGCTTCGGCAAATCTCTTAGCTTCATCATATACCCCCCTCGGACCAATAGGGTTAACATTACCCCAGTAATCTTCTTTCTGGGGATGAATCGCCGGATCGCCATAAACTTCCGAAGTAGATGCCAGAAGAAATCTTGCCTTTTTTTCCTTTGCAAGGCCAAGAACTTTATGCGTTCCGAGTGATCCTACTTTCAGCGTCTGAATCGGTAATTTCAAATAATCGATAGGGCTTGCAGGAGAAGCAAAATGAAGTATGTAATCAACGTTCCCGGGGACGTGAATAAAATTGGTAACATCGTGTTTAATAAAATGGAAATCGTCACTTCCGAATAAATGCGAGATGTTATCTACGTCGCCGGTGATGAGGTTATCAATACAGATTACACGGAATCCTTCAAGCTTCATTCTGTCAGCCAGGTGGGAACCAAGGAAACCGGCTCCGCCAGTAATTACTACTGTTTTCTTACTCATTTTGTAGATCCTTCTAAATTATTTCGTAGATATCTTAATACATTCATATCCTTTGACAGATAAAAAAGAAACA
>CAIMOS010000305.1 GCA_903843135.1 uncultured Ignavibacteriales bacterium
ATGAGTCACGAACTGCGCACTCCTATGATAGGCATACTTGGCTTTACGGAACTGCTGATCGAAGATGCCCCCAATTCGGAAGTGAAACAGAATGCGGAAATTATTAATAAGAGCGGCCACAGGCTAATGAATACACTGAACCTGATCCTCGATCTTTCAAGCATTGAGGCAGGTAAACTTAAGTATAACGCGAGCAATATTAATATTGTAAAAATAATTAGCGAAGAAGCCGCGCTCTTCAGGGAAGCCGCGGAGAAAAAATCGCTTTATCTGAACGTCGAATCGGCTTATCCTTCAATGAACCTGATGATCGATGAAAGAATGCTCCGTCAGGTGGTGGTTAACCTCATAAACAACGGAATAAAGTATACTTCAAAAGGTGGAGTTACAGTCAGAGTTGACAAAGACACCAGAGGCGATAAACCTAACGCCATAATTAAAGTTATGGATACGGGGATAGGTATTGCAAAAGCTAACCAAAGCATAATCTGGGAAGAATTCAGGCAGGTGAGCGAAGGGTATAACAGAAAATTCGAAGGGCCGGGACTCGGGCTCACGATAACAAAAAATTTCATTGAGAAAATGGGCGGAGAAATTACTTTGGAAAGCGATATCGGTTCGGGGGCAATTTTCACCGTCTATCTGCCGATAGAAACGCAGAACTGATTAATTAATATTTTGCAAAAATTCACGGTTAAGGAAATATAATGAACACTAAAGAAAAATTACCCGATGTACTTTATGTTGAAGACGACGAAGTCGCGGTAAGGCTCGTGAGCCACAATCTTAGCAAAGTCTGCAGGCTCGAAGTGGTGAATGAGGGATATTCCGCTATGGATAAAGTTAAAGCGAAACAGTACGACGCAATTCTGATGGACATTAATCTCGGGGCCTCATCGCCAAGCGGTATTGAAATCGTGCGTATGCTGCGGCAGTTGGAGAATTACAAAAACACCCCGATAATTGCCATCACGGCTTTTGCCCTTGAAGGGGATCGTGACGAGTTTATCTCGGCAGGCTGCTCCCATTATATCACCAAACCGTTTACCAGGTCGGAACTGATGGCTATTATTAATGACGCGCTTTAATCAGAACTGCGGCGGCTTTCAATGTCCGTGGTATTAACCGGGTGATTATTTTACCGCGCTGCCGCATATCTGACAGATAAACTGTACCTTCCCTCTCATAGTTCTGTAAGAGATCAATTTGAGATTTTTCTTTTTGGTTAACCAAAAACTCCGAAAATTAAAAAGTCTCTGGACCGGAATTTAAGCCCGCAACATTTCACGAAATTACAAATATACAGATGCGTTGTATATACAATGTAGGTCGAAATTTATTTCGACCTGTCCTTGTGCATCGAACCTCAGGCATCTTCTGCGAAACCGTTATAGAAGTGACGCAAAGGGCCGCGAAGATTTGACGCTAAGTCACGCAAAGTTGTAAATTACTTGTAGGTCGAAATTCATTTCGACCCGTGAATATGCACCGACCATTAGTGTAATTTTATCTAACACCGTAATCCTAAAAGGGTGAAATCATTATAACATTTGCACGACCCCCAAAAATTAACCCCCGGAGGGGTGAAATTATCCGTCCTTTAAGAAGGGAAAATAATGCCACGCCTCCGGTCTTCAGGATCACAAACATATATAGTTATAACAATGCCATTTC
>CAIMOS010000306.1 GCA_903843135.1 uncultured Ignavibacteriales bacterium
ACCGAGCGAGTTATATATTATCAGGGAAACTTTTGCGTCATCTTTTAATTCATATTTTATGCTGGTCTCAGCATAAAAAGGGTTAGGGAAATTTTGAAGTAACTGATAATCCGACGCTTCAGAAGAGCGCTGCTCCTTCACCGCAGTTGCATTATCAAAAAAGACGGAGACTTTAGACATTAAGAAGTTCCTGCTGACCTCTGGATAAATTGTTTCAAACGGATAACCTAAAACCACTACACTTCCGGGAAAAGTGCCGGAAGGAAAGATACCACTGAAATAAATTCCTGCAAAGCCATTTAATGTATCATACCCGTAATACTTCATAAATCCTTTACCGCCATTTATGGGCTTTATTACATCGGGCCATTTTACATTTATTGTTCCGTGTGTGCCGTCATCAAACCAATGAGTTGGTAACCCGGACCAGTTAACCTCGTTTACGCCCTCCGCCCTGTAAACGCTTCCGGATACATTATTCGGTGCGTCCGCGGCGTATGAGCATTTAAGATAGTTCCAAATAAAATCTTTATCTGTCGACAGCCCTTTGCTGTCCAGGTCCCAGGAAATTTCACTTCCTGATACAAAAAGTTTTCCTCCTGATCTCAGATATGTAATAATTTTCTGCTGCTCGGCTGTACTGAAAGTTTCATCCGCGGTGCTTTCATCCCCGAGAATATAGAAGACCCGATCGTACGCGTTCAGATCGAAATTCCCTGACGTTACAGATTCGTTGGAACAAGATTCGATTTTATTTCCTGCCAGAAAGAGGGGACGCGCCATAAAGCGGATAAAATTTCTGCTGTTGCCTGTTGAGAGGCGATCAAAACCGTGAACTATTAATGATTTGGGATGACTACCGGGAACAGTCGGAGTAACGGACAGCAACTCAGAGAAGTCGGAAATTCCGTTTGCGTTTTGTGAAGCTATTTTAAGATAGTAGAGAGAATCAGGCAACAGTCCTCCCACCACGGGATTACCGGGTTCAATAGAAACTGTGTCGCTCGGACTTAGCGGATTCAGGCCGAAAATTATTTTGTAACCGGTGACCGTAGTATCAGAAGAAAACAAAAACCGCACTGACTGTTCAGAATTAATCTTGAGACCAAAATTCTTCGGGGTGACCGGACGGGATGTATCAGCAAGATATGTCGGCTGAGTCATTGGCCCGGATTCATTGCTGAATATTGAATATTTCACTGGATCCTTAAGTATCGTCCTGAAATCGACAAGTGAGGTATCCAGCAGCACCTGATTGTTTATGAATCTGATTCCGTGGCTGTAGTCGACATAGGAATTAATGTGAATATTGGTCAGGGGTTGAATCGGCAGTCCGTTCAGCTGGTGCCAGCCGTAAATAACAACGTGATCAGGCCTGGTGGGATCAATTATTTTATTACTGATCACAACGTCCTTTTTTGTTCCCCCGATTAAGGTGCCAACTGCCGCGCCTGCGGATATTCGTTGCGCCTCAATTGCCGCGTTATGTTCAATGAACTTGGGAACAAGTTCATTTTGATTACCGACAGGAGCGTATGTAACCGGCGCAAGTTTTAGTTCTGATTTTGAATAGATATTATCTACAAATTTTGCGGTCGGCATAGAAGCACCGTAAAAATCCGCAACCCTCTGTGCGGTGATCGGGCCCATCGGAACCCGGCAATAATCGGTATCTGATCCTATAGCCAGATAATCCGGCAGGACATCGTATCCGACGGAATAGCTGGTTCCCTGTGTGCTCGTCATAGTTGTATTGACACGTTTCGCGTATCTGAAAAACTGCGGTACATTGCCTTTGTTCAGTTCTTTAAGGATTTCCGCTTCGCGTTGCGCGAAAGTCATATTCATCACATACTGCATAAACTGCGATCCAGTCAAACTTCCGGGGGGGCGGGGAGGAATTGTAATTCCTTTCGGGTAGTAAACTCCCGGCTGAACAAGACTGGAATAAGCACGCGGCCCGTAATATGTATACCCGGACTCTTCAAGCGGTGTTCCGGAGAGAATAACCTGTATGAATCCGTTTAACTCAACCTGTACGGTATGCAGAATAATTCTGAGCGGATTTTGCTTAAGTATAAATTTTATGCGGCCGTCATTAGTCCAGTGTTTTATAAAAACTGAATCTGAAGAATTTGAAAAAGTAAAATAGTTCGCCAGGTAGCGCTGCATCATCTTGCTGCGGTACCAGGTTCCGCCGGTAGGGGAGACTACAGGCTGGCCGTTATATAATGCCACACTGTCGTTGTATGCAAGTACTGAGAGATAATTATCGGGAGAAGCATTTAACCACGAGACAAATTTCGGGCCGTATGTATCATCGTATCCGTAATTACTGTCGAGGAATGTTATTCTTTTAATAAAAGAGGGGATTGCCGATATGGAATTGAGGTAACCAAAAATAAATGAGCCTCCGCCGCTGTGCCCGCTCAGATAGACAGAGGTATTCGGATTACCGAAAGTGGATTTTAGCGAGTCAACAATTCTTTTGATTATCGCCGCATTGTCAGAATACTTGGTCCTCCAGGAAGGCCAGCTTTTTTGAACATTCTCGAGGTAAATTGTGATATAATTAACTGAGGTGTCTTTATTCCTTATGAACCTTGTTTGCGCTCCGATATGCTGGATGTCATAATGCCAGTCATCTCCGGACTGAAGAATTTTTCCTACTGTCTGATCTGTAGAGTTGCCGTTAGGCAGAGCGAACAAAACAATCACATCCGGTTTAGCGGGTTTGTATTTCCCCGGTGAGGGCGCATTTATTGTAACTATTACTTCAGGATCAAATGTGAATTTTTTGATTTGTTCGCCAAGATAGGGAGAGACGCCGAACCCGGGCTGAACCACGGAAAGGCCGGCAGACTGGCAGAAGGCGGCAGGAAATGCTAATAAGACAATAATGAATAATATTTTCATCAATTACGCTTCATATTTATAAATATGTTAGTGGTTAAAGTTAAGCAATTTCGATATTTTTAGCCGCTATAATCAGAATATTTATTAGATTTGTCCATTCATCATTCTCTATAACCGTTTAACAATGGAGTGACCATTGAATTTCGGACTAATGTATAAATTTATGTTTTTTCAAAATAATTCCGGATAACCGATGCAAGTTAAAGATGCAGATCTGAATTCGCTTAGAATCAAAAGAGATAACCAATATGAAGAGACTCCGAAAAAAAAATATTTAGTTTTTGCCTTAATCTTTTTGGTATTGGCAATTTCGGGTTATTTCTTTATTGAAGGATTTGGAGATAAGGAAATTGAAGCGAAAACAATAATCGTATATTCCTCTTCGAATTCACCAACCGGACAGACAGTACTCGCTGCCAGCGGATATGTTGTTGCCCAAAGAAAGGCTTCTGTTGCTTCCAAGGGAACAGGCAGGCTGGTGTATCTTGGCGTTGTGGAAGGCGACCAGGTTATGAAGGGGCAGGTGATTGCAAGAATCGAAGATGAAGATATAAAGGCACAAGTTGCACAGGCAAAAGCTAACCTTATGCTAAGCGAAGCAGAACTTACGGACGCGGAAAATTCTTATTACAGACAAAATGAATTACTTAAGACCGGTTCAGGAACGAAATTAGAATTTGATGCCGCAGATGCACGGCTGAAGAGGGTTAAAGCGTCTATTGAGGTTGCTAAAGCATTATTACTATAATGCTTAAGTTGGAAAAGGACTTATTAAGTAATAAATTAGAGAAACACTTAAGGAGCCCAATTCATGGACAAAACCAGAAAGCAATACACAGCCGAGTTCAAAGTACGAGTAATC
>CAIMOS010000307.1 GCA_903843135.1 uncultured Ignavibacteriales bacterium
CAAATCATTCCTAAAGCCATAATTATGGTACGATCCTTAGCAAACCCGGCGCTGCCGCCTTCATCACAAATTAAAAAAAATACAATTTTACACTAAAATTTGCTTTTATTTTATTCCCGCAGAGGTTATTTTCTAACATAATAATTCTAAATAACCTATCAATTCATCAGGAGTCCCAATGCACTATTTCAGACTGTGTATATTCCTTCTTGCCCTGACCGTAACAGCTTACGGGCAGCTATATCAGGGCCCGGCAGCCGGATCTGTAGCAAGCGGTGTTCAGGTAAGCACGCTTTCTTTTGACAACGCCGGCGGCCACGAACCGACATTCTCACCGAAGCCGATGAGAAATATTTTCGTCAATGCTAAACTGGCAGATCATAAAGATATGATGCCTCCTTCAGCCCCGCTCGGCGCCAACTACTATGTTGATCCTATGCTGACCAGGGGCGGGCAGCTTCCTGCCGCGGGCGATTTCGTCCTCAATAAAAATTTCCAGGGAGTTCCTGACCAGGGTTTTTATATCCCGCCCGATCCTTATATGGCTGCAGGTCCGCAGCATATTATGGCAGTGGTAAACAGCCGTTTCAGAATTTATGATAAAACAGGTGCGGTACTTTCCACTATCGAAGCCTCATCCTGGTTTTCGAGCGCGTTCTCGGGAGCAGATCCTTTTGATCCTAAAGTGATTTATGACCAGCACGCGAAAAGATGGGTGATGGTTTGGCTTCACCTTAATTCTACAGCCACCGCCGGTTATTTCCTCGTATCTGTATCGGATGACTCCTTACCTACGGGCACCTGGTACAATTATGTTATGCCTTCAAATGTTAACGGCGCTGCGCCTTCAAACAACTGGTCGGATTATGAAGGCGTCGGTTACGACAAAGACGCTATTTATATCACCGGCAACCAGTTCCAGCCAAGCGGTGTTTATGACTACTGCAAGCTGAGGATTATCCCGAAAACAGCGCTTTATGCCAATAACGGCGGTTCAGTTGCGTGGAACGATCTGTGGAGCATTAAAAATGCGGCAGGCGTTACAGTTTTCGGATTAAGGCCGACAAGAGTTTACGGCCAGCCGCCAAACTACTACCTCGTAGCAGCATCACCGTATGTTACCGGTACTTACTTTACGCTATACAAACTTTCAAACGTATTAACAACACCCAGTATGACCGCGGTTGACATTCCTGTTACTGCTTACGCGGATCCTAACGATCCCTCACAGCTCGGCGGCGCGCAGACCATTGACGGCGGCGGAAACGGCCTCAGGAATGAACCTGTTTACAGGGACGGTATTGTTTACCTTACTCATTCCACCAAGAGCGGAACAGGCGGAGCTTACTCAAGCGTAAGATTCGCTGCGTTTAATGTCAGCACTAACGCAGTTGTGTTTGACCAGGCTATGGGAGCAGACGGGTATTTCCATACATATCCCGCAGTTGAAGTTGATCCTTCCGGCAACGTTGCTTTCACATATTCAAGAAGCTCCGCTTCAGAATATATGGGAGCTTACTATACAACAAAACCGAACGGCGTTGCCACTATGACCGGAAGCAAAGTCCTTAAAGCCGGCGCGGGTTACTATTATAAAACCTTTGGCGGAACAAGAAACCGCTGGGGCGATTATATGGGAATGTGGCTTGACCCCAATACAAGCAATATCTGGATGCTCACCGAATATGTTGCATCTACAAATACCTGGGGCACCTGGATCGGCGAGCTTGCTTATTCAAACACAGCAGCGCTTGTGGGCGTTATTGCGCCGAACGGAGGCGAAGTTTGGCCGGTAGGTTCAACACAGAATATCACCTGGAGTTCCAGTAATGTTACTAATGTAAAAATTGAATACTCCACTAATAACGGAACCGCGTGGACGACAGTAATAGCCTCCACCGCGGCTGCCGCAGGCACTTATTCCTGGATAGTTCCGAATACACCTTCGACTTCATCACTTGTCAGAGTATCTGACGCCGCAAACGCGACTATCAGTGATGTGAGCAACTCAACTTTCACAATAGGAAGCGGCCCAACCGAAGGATGGATCGCGGTTCAGAGCGGGACCACCGGAGATATCTGGGGCCTGGACTGGGTGAGCCCGACTGTTGTTTGGCTTTGCGCCGCTAACGGCGATGTAAAGAAATCCACCGATGCAGGCACCACCTGGCAGGCGGCCGGCAACGCAGGTGAAGGCGCTTATTCTATTGCTGCGCTGAGTGATCAGGTTGCAGTTGTTGTGCTCGGACCTTCATCCGGCAACGGAAAAATAATGAGGACCACAAACGGCGGTACAAACTGGACACAGGTTTATACAGCAACCGGCGCGTGGTTTAACTCAGTTGATAATATAGACGCTAACACGCTGTGGGCAGTTAGTGATCCTATCGGCAGCGTTTTCCATATTGTTAAATCAACTGATGCCGGCGCCACCTGGGCGCTCGCAAGTAATCTTCCCGCTCAGCCGGCTTCTACTGTATTCGGTGCAAACAGTTCATTTTACAGCATCGGAAACACTCTCTGGTTTGGTACAGGCGGAAGCGCCACAACCAGCGCGAACAGAGTTTACAGATCAGTAAACGGCGTTAACGGACCCTGGACATTCGCAACTACGACCCAGTCTTATGTGGGCGGCGTTGCATTCGGGACCGCAACCGGCGCGGGAATTTCCTGTTTCTGGCAGGCAAGCAACACAATTAACAAATCAACCGACGGCGGTACGTCGTTTACATCAGTAACGGCAACTCTCGGTTTAACTCACGGTGTTGAATTTGTCAGAAATACTGATATCGCTTTTGCGGGCACATCAACCGGCCTTTTCAGATCCACAGATAAGGGAAGCACCTGGGCCGCGGAAAATATTCCGGCAGGTTTGTATGACTTCAATGTTATCAGATTTAACGGCGGGCTTTCGCTCGGTATAGCCGGAGGCGCGGGCGGAGTGCTCATTAAAGCAAATCTTCAGCCGGTCATTCCTGTCGAACTTACTTCATTTACTGCATCTGTCGGTAACAACGCAGTTGTACTCAACTGGAGAACAGCTACTGAAACCAACAATAAAGGGTTTGAAGTTCAGAGAAAAACTTCAGGCCACGAATGGATCACTATCGGTTATGTTGAAGGCCGCGGAACTACGGCTGATCCTGTAGCTTATTCTTATACTGACAGCTACAAAGATTTCAACTACTCCGGCGCGGTAAGCTATCGCCTGAAGCAGTTTGATTTCGACGGAAGAAACGAACTCAGCAGCGCTGTTAATGTTGATGTTAACTTTGCGGTCAGAGAATACGCGTTGGAGCAGAATTATCCGAATCCGTTTAATCCTTCAACCACGATTAAATTTGCTATGCCGAAGGCAGGCAAAGTAACGTTGAAGGTCTATAACAGCATTGGTAAAGAAGTTGCCACATTAGTTGATGAATACAAAGAATCCGGTGCGCACCAGGTTTCATTTGATGCATCGAAACTTCCGAGCGGTGTTTACATTTATAAGTTTAATGCCGGCGAGTTCACCTCCGCCCGCAAATTGATCTTAATGAAGTAATACTTCCGCTGATACTTTTCAGCAAGGGCTGTCTGTGAAAACGGGCAGCCCTTTTTATTTACAGTCGGTTTAGAATTTGTCTGTTAAACAGTTTTTTAGAAGTGACGCAGAGGGCCGCAGAGTGTTGACGCAGAGTTTCGCAAAGAATAGTTTTATTGGAGTGCTATAAAAATATTGCTTTCAATATACTGATGTCCCGGATGACTCGGAGGCTATTATCTTCTTTGCGGTTCTTAGCGCTTTCTTTGCGTAACTTTGCGGAACTGTTTTTTAGAAGTGACGCAGAGGGCCGCTGAGTGTTGACGCAGAGATTCGCAAAGAATAGTTTTATAGGAGTGCTATAAAAATATTGCTTGCAATATACTGATGTCCCGGATGACTCGGAGGCTATTATCTTCTTTGCGGTTCTTAGCGCTTTCTTTGCGCAACTTTGCGGAACTGTTTTTAGAAGTGACGCAAAGGGCCGCAGAGTGTTGACGCAGAGTTTCGCAAAGAATAGTTTTATAGGAGTGCTATAAAAATATTGCTTTCAATATACTGATGTCCCGGATGACTCGGAGGCTATTATCTTCTTTGCGGTTCTTA
>CAIMOS010000308.1 GCA_903843135.1 uncultured Ignavibacteriales bacterium
GATGAGGAAATAAAAACCGAGTCCAAAAAAGAACCGGCAAAACAAATTGATATAAACATTGATTCTATACTTGATAAAATGATATGAAAGACCTCGCACAAAAATTAAAAGATACTTTAGAAGTAGTAAATAAACGGACTACAGATGAATATCCCGTCGGGATCGTTCTCGGAACGGGACTTGGCGGACTTGTTAAAGAGATCGAGGTGCAGCACGAAATCGACTACGCCGAACTCCCGCACTTCCCTTTATCGACCGTAGAGTCTCATCACGGTAAACTGATCTTCGGCAAACTCGGGGAGAAGAATGTAGTCGCTATGCAGGGCCGCTTTCATTTTTACGAAGGCTATTCGATGAAACAAATTACTTACCCTATAAGGCTGATGAAAAAGCTGGGAGTAAGCACGCTTTTGGTTTCGAATGCCTGCGGAGGAATGAATCCTGATTACCGCAGGGGGGATTTGATGATTATGACAGACCATATCAATCTGCTCGGTGATAATCCGCTGATCGGCCCGAACGAAGAAGAATTCGGACCGAGATTCCCGGATATGAGCGAAGCTTATTCATTGAAACTTATCGCGCTAGCGGAAGAGATTGCCCGGGAAAACAAAATTAAAGTGCACAAAGGCGTTTACGTAGCGGTGCCCGGCCCGAATCTTGAAACGCGCGCGGAATACAGGTTCTTACGCGGCATCGGCGCCGATGTTGTCGGTATGTCGACCATTCCCGAAAATATCGTAGCGAACCATATGGGAATGAAAGTGCTGGGAATGAGTATTATCACGGACGAATGTTTCCCCGATACTCTCAAACCTGTAAAACTCGAAGAAATAATTGAAGCGGCAATGTCTGCCGAACCGGGTATGACTCTCATAATGAAGGAAGTAATCAGGAGGTTATAAGTGAACCGAGGATTTTTAGCATATTTTGCGCCGGCGCTTCTGGCTGTACTGGTACTCTCGACCAATTTTATCGACACAGATTTTTTTCACGCGGGTGACCTGAACTTCGCGGTTTGGTTCGCGCTTTCCGTTTTCTGTTTCGCGATCGGCTGGTATATGGCCGGTGTGTACGGATGGCACACGGGTGTGAAACATATATTCTCAATTGCAGTCTCAGTGGCATCGATAAGCGCCGTTCTTGTACTTATGTTCGGCGACTATTTTAATTCCGGAGCTTCGACAGTTGAGAAAATTATTGTCTATGTTCTGAGAAATGCCTTTATGGCGGCTATGGGTGTGTTCGGGCTTGCAGTTTCGGAAGTATCGACACTTGACCGGGAAGTCTACGCATTGCGCGAAAAGGTTGACCTTTTTGACGAAACCATCAAAGACGCGAAAAAGGAATCAGAACTTGTGATCAGAGACGCGCAGATCCAGGCAAATAAAATAATTTCTGAAGCTGAGTTATCAGCCAAAAGCACGATGATGAAACGTGAAAGAATAGAAAAAGAAATCAAAGAATTCATCCAGATAGAAAAAGAATTAATAAAGAAATACGAAGAAAACAGTTAGAACGGGATGTATAAACAGAACTTAGAAAAGACCCCGCTGCCGAAAATAGAAGAAGATGTATTACGGTACTGGGAAGAAAATAAAATTTTCGAAAAAAGTGTAACTACAAGAGATCC
>CAIMOS010000309.1 GCA_903843135.1 uncultured Ignavibacteriales bacterium
GATTTAATTATCACTTCGCCCCCTTATAACATTGGAAAATCGTACGAGGTAAAAACGAGTATCGAGGATTACCTCCTGTCCCAAGAGGAAATAATCTCCGAATTGATTAGAGTATTATCTCCGAACGGAAGTCTTTGCTGGCAAGTCGGTAATTATGTTGAGAAAGGCGAAGTTTTTCCGCTCGACATTTATTATTATCAGATATTTAAAAGACAAGGATTGAAACTTAGGAACAGAATCATCTGGCATTTTGGACATGGTTTACACGCATCTAACAGATTTAGCGGAAGATATGAAACTATTCTTTGGTTTAGTAAGACTGACGACTATATATTTAACTTGGATGATGTCAGAATACCTTCAAAATATCCCGGGAAACTTCATTTTAAAGGGAATAAAAAGGGACTTCCGTCTGGCAATCCACTAGGTAAGAATCCAAGTGACATCTGGGAAATTATTTCAGATGATTGGGAATCGGCTATGTGGAATATCCCCAACGTAAAATCGAATCATCCCGAAAAAACCATTCATCCATGCCAATTTCCAATCGAATTAGTGGAGCGTTGTGTGCTAGCCCTAACAAATGAAAAAAGTTGGGTTCTGGATCCTTTTGCCGGAGTTGGTTCCACTTTAATTGCAGCTTTAAAAAATGGCAGGAATGCAATAGGAATCGAAAAGGAACTTGAATACTGTAAAATTGTTAAACAAAGAATAGAAGATTTTAATAATGGAAATCTGAAAATCCGACCCATAGGCAAGCCCATTCATACTCCAACACTAAATGACAAAATTGCACATATTCCAACCGCATGGCTTGAACTTGGATTTGATCAAATAAACGGAAAATATAAAAAAACTGGAGGCGGTAAGTGAAGATTGCAGAATTATATTCACACCTAAATGGCGAAGAATATCTTTTGGTGCACCATAAAAATCTTTATAAGGAGATTTCGGATACTATAAAAAGTATTAATGCGTCTTTATTTATGACGAAAATAAGCAAGGAGAAAACCATGCCGGGGAAAATGCTTTATAGTCCGATCGAACTCAACGAGGCCTACAATAAAAAATTTAAATCTTTAGGATGGAATGAGAGCCGCTATCATTATTATATAACCACCAACCAAAAAATACTACCGGAATTAATTGCGCTTCCTTATAACGAGCAAAAAGAATTTTTAATTTCAAAAGGAATAAAGGACCCAATATCTTCATATAAACAGACCGACTTTGTTAAAAACCAGATTGCGGTAGAAATTCAATTTGGGAAATATGCGTTCGTTGCATTTGATTTATTTGTGAAGCACTTATTATTTTATTCTGGTGGAATTATCAATTTGGGAATTGAAGTCCTTCCAACAAAGAAGATGCAATCATCAATGAGCAGCGGTGTCGCATATTACGAGGGAGAAGTATATAATATACTTAGACATGGTAGAAATAATCCTCCAGTACCATTGTTGATTTTAGGTATCGAACCTTAGTGTAACGTATAAACTATTGCGTTTTGGGTCTCGCCACACAACTACTTTTTATTATAATTTAATTAGTTCTCTGAGAGAATATTCACCATGGATTCTAAGTTTAATAATTTATAATACCATATCACAGTTTTGCTATTATAACCATGAGCCATGTAACAGACATTATATTAGTCACCGGTATTTGTGATGACGGACCATTCGACACACATCCGAACGTTGATCTGCTTTCCCAAAAAGCAGGGTTTAAATTGGAAAAAGTTGACAAATATGCTGGTGGAGATAAAGCAATGCAGTGTAGTATATTTTTAGCATCGATAAATTATTTAGATATCGAACAATTCACGGTATTATTCAGATCAATTCCATGGGAAAATCCCGAAATGGTGCAATTGTTCTTGAAAGATGAAGATGAAAAAGTTTTTGTAGAAATTAAACTTAACCAGTTCCCAGAATAAAAGAACGAATTTATATTCGTATAAAATATTAGACTGCGAAAACCAGGGAAATTAAAGTCAACATACATTTAACGAAAGTATGACGCTCCGTTGACATCAAGTATCGCGCCGGTGGTGTATTCGCTTCCGTCGGATGCAAGATACAATATCGCGTTTGCAACTTCTTCGGGCGTTCCTGCTCTTTTCAGCGGACTTTGATTTTTAATGTCTTCTCCGCCGGGGCCGTTAAGGTAACGCTCTGCAAGATCTGTCACTATCCATCCCGGCGCGACTGCGCTTACATAAATCTTATACGGCGCTAGCGCTTTTGCCATAGACTGACAGAGGGAATTCAGTCCCGCTTTACTGGCCCCATAGGCGGGTTCATCCGGTTCACCGCGGTATGCGCCGCGAGAAGAAACCGCCACAATTTTTCCGCCTCCGGTTTTCATCATAGCGCGCGCTGTCAAATACATAATATTGGCCGGGCCGATCAAATTTACACCCAGCACTTTTGCCCAGGTGTCCTGCCAAGTATTAAAATCAACTTCTGCGATCTTATGCGTAATTGCAATCCCGGCATTTATTATTGCAACATCAATTTTCCCGTAAACAGAATTAATATGCCCGATCATCTTTTCCGTCTCCGCGGAATCGGCGGCGTCGCATTGATAAATCATATGTTTGCCTGCCGGATTTAACTGTGCCAATGTTTCTTCAGCCGCAGTTTTGTTTGTGTGGTAATTGACGATCACACTGGCGCCCTCGGCAGCGAAGGCTGCAGCGGCGGCCTTGCCTATACCGCGGGAACCGCCGGTAACCAGGACGACTTTATTAATAAATTTCATAAAACATAAACTAAAATTGTTGAGAGGAAAAGAACGGACCGGGAATCAAAATTATAAAGCTTTATCTAATTTATGGAGAATACCTTCCCAGTATTTTTTCATTTCTTCGCGCTGACCGGAATCAGATAATTTTTCCTGATGAATTGCAATCGTTGTGTTTTTCTTCACCGCGACTACTCTTACCTGCAGCGTTGAATGGTTCTGCCAGTTGGGTTTCTTCCAGGTCAGCCGGATATGCGAATAAGGTTTCAGTATTCTTACAGCGCCTTCTATTCCGTCGGCGGTTTTATAGTTATGATTCATACTCAGTCCCCCGTCGGTCAGGGCGCCGAGCCACACGGTAATTCCTTCATCAGACAGCAAAAAATCCCAGGCGGTTACCGGCGTAACAGCGAGAGTTCTTTTTGCTCCGATTTCATACCCCACGCTTTTCGTTTTTCCGGTCGCCGGTTCTACCTGCATCAGTTTCAGAAGTTTTATCGCTTTCTTGGCCGTTGAACTGCGTGTGCTTGTTGTAGCGGCCTTAATAAAATCAAGGGCTGATTTCATTTTTTTAACTTCAGCCGTAAACATTGCCAGGGTATCAATAACTTTTCCCGTTGCAATGTTCCTGCATTCTTCTGTTTCGAATGAGTCTTTACGTATTGAGATCAGCTGTTTTAATATTTTACTCCTGTGTCCCAGTTTGTTTTGCGCCATTTGCCCAAGGGCAAATATCGCGTGGTTAACGGTAATCAGTTCACCGCAGTGAAGATAACGTAAGAGGTGCAGAATAAATTTATCTGTTTTGTTTGCGGTATCAACCGCCGAGATATAACCGACCAGATCAATCGCGGTCCACTTGATGATGCTGTTATCGTGTACGATCATTTTCCCGATCTCATCAAGGAAGCCGTAAAGTTTTTCCGGGGAGGATGCGCCCGTTTTCAGCAATTCCTTAGTAAAGCCGTACCTCACCTTAGGAGCTTTGTTGTTTAACTTTTCGAAATCAAATGATGCAGTCATAAAATTATTATTGATTAAAATATATTTCGACGAGAACAGATATAATATGAAAACTTACTAAGCAAAATAACGAAGTTTAAACTTTCAAACTAAGATTATGGCCCACATAAGGCAAAGCTTTTGCTAATAATTTACAAAAAAGGGTCATTTCTGGCATCAATCGCCCTGCCGAAAAGGGTGATTTTGGTCA
>CAIMOS010000310.1 GCA_903843135.1 uncultured Ignavibacteriales bacterium
AGTGACCCTGTTTATAATCTTCTGACACGCGTTTATGAATATGCCCCATTATAACATAATCAAACCCGGAATCAATTTTTTCTTTGGCTACATCGAATAATTTATCCCTTGTATCATATTCGTACTTTGCGCCGCCTTCCCTGCTCTTTTTGCTGGAATGCGATGCGATCGAAATTCCAAGGTCCGGATGTATAAGCGAATAGAGGAACTGAACGGTTTTGTTCCTCAGAATTTTTTTAAGAATATTATAAAGGTAATCATCTTTAATTAAACCATCGCCGTGAGAAATGAAGAATTTTTTATCACCAATTTTATGCTCAATATTCCCCTCGTAAAGCCGGATATTCAGTGTGCTCTCGAAGAAACTGTCGTGCATAAAATCGTGATTGCCGATAAGATAATGGACGATTATCCCCGCATCGGTAAGGTCTTGGAGGGCAGAAAGCGTTCTGAAAAACCCTTTTTGATACACCCGCCTGTACTCGAACCAGTAATCAAACAGGTCGCCGACAATAAACAGTTCTTTTGCGTCCTGTTTTACCATCCTCAACGCGTCAGTGAGAATTTTCTCTTTTGCCTTTTCGCTTTGTGCGTCCTCAAGTCCGAGATGTACATCGGATAAAAAATAATAAGTATCGTTCATTAATTCGTGGTAATAATAATCAGTCTTTAATATTTGAAGTCAATAATAACATGGAGTTTGGGTCTAATTCAACAGTATTCACCCTGAAAGGAACATTGAATTCGATTTCACTTTCTCTTCCATTCACAAAGATCTTTTCAATCATCGATTCACCGTTTTTACCAATGATTTTTATTTCAAGCGGGAATTCATATACGGGGTATCCGGCCTGTACCTGGCTGAGGATTAAATGCAAATTGTAAAAATCCCGGATAGGTTTTTGATCGAAATAATAATCCAGTTCGATTCTCCCGGTGCCTTCATAAACCCACTGCTTGAAGAACTGTTGAAAATCTTTGTTCGTAAAAATATGAAGAAAATTCTGTAAATCCTCAGCAGAAGCATTTGAGTATTTATATTTCTCGTAATAAGCTCTCAGGAACGGGAAAAAGACACCGTCCCCGATCTCATTGCGGATCATATGCAGCACCCACGCTCCCTTATGGTAAACTGTTTTGGAAAAGATAAATTCCGGTTTAACCAAAGATTCAGACTCGGTAAATTCTCGAAATTTCACCATCGTGGAAATTAGCGCATCCCTGCCAAAAACTTTTTCATAATACAGTGCTTCAGAGTATGAGGCAAATCCTTCATTCAGCCAAATATCATCCCAGTTTTTGGGCCCGACACTGTTCCCCCACCAATGGTGCGCGAGTTCGTGCACCAGGATATCCTCATACATCCCTGATCCGGTAATCATATTATAAGCAAAACCTGTAATCGACTGATTCTCCATAGCCCCTGAAGTCCAGAGGAAAGCAGCAATTGCATATTTATCTTTTGAGAATGGATAAGGTCCGAAAAGTTCTTCAAATACACGTAGGTAGCGTCGATGTTCCTCGAAATCCTTTTTTGCCTTTGCCGAATCCTTTGGGAAAACAAAGAAATCAAGAGCAACAGTATCCGAACTTGTGCTGATAAACTGATCTGATATCTTAATGTATTCTGCCGCATAAACAGCCGTCAGGTAAGTCGAAATCGGATATTCCGAGCTCCAGCGGTAGGTGGCAAAGTCCCCATTTATTTCGACGGAATTTAATTTGCCATTGGACAGGGCTGTATATTTTTTGTCAACGGTCAGGCCCATTTGAACGATTGCTTTATCATCGGGTCTGTCGTTGCAGGGAAACCAGGTTGAGGCATATTCCGGTTCACTGATGGTGTAAACCACTGGAGATCCATTCAGCTTAGAAAATGAAAATCCCCACATTGCCATATTTTTTGGTCGTCCTGAATATTCAATTTTCATAGTGAAAGTATCAGATAAAAATTTATCCGAATAGATGATAAGTCTGCTGCCGGTGAGTGAATAGTTCGTGCTTGAGCCATTTAAAGTTACAGAGCGTATCGCTAACTTGTCCGAGAAGTTCAATTGTATTTCTTTAGTAACATCCCCGTTTATTACTCCTTTAAGCATTGCGCTCGCGCTGATTGATTTCCGGAGCATATCAATTGAGATATTCAGATTATAATTGAGTATGTCCGTCCGTTTTTGAAGTGAAGAAATATAATCCGGGGACGTACCGATTTCATCTTCGTAAAAGACAAGAAACTGACTGCGCAGGGAGTATAATGAGATTATCAACCCGATAAAAAAGAAAATCAGGTGTTGTAGCCGCAGTTTTATCAATCGGTGTTCCGTTCTGGTATATTTCTCATCCACATTATTTCTCTATTCGAGTACGGCTCTGCGAAAAGGAACATTTTTGGGAGCTGATTAATAAATTGATGCTTAATCCTATGCAATCAGAATCAGGTTGAAGGATAATATTAAAATTGTCACCGCCAGTAATATACCAAATCCTCTTGTCGTTCTTAATGACAGTTCTTTGGTCCCCCATACCCTGGCAATCATAAGCTTTGAAATAGTATTTGCAAGGAGTGCAAAAAGAATGGAATTCGCTGCAATTACGTTTGTTATTTCATTTCCCTTCACGCGGGCAAGCGAAATGGTAATTGCATCAATATTGGTAATTCCGGCAAGGACGCTGATAATGTAACTTCCCGCAGAGCCAAAATATATCTGTGACAATTTTGTAGTAAGTAAAATAATCATAAATATCAGTCCGAACATCAGGGCTGCTTTCATCTCAAACGGATTTTGCAAGAGTGCCGGAGTATTCCCTTGCTGCGAGTGTCCTGTCTTATTGAAGTAGGCTATCACCAGCCCTGTTACGAATAGAATGGTCAACTCCGGTAATAATAATGCGAATAATTCAAAATCCAGGACTGAAAGATAAATCAGTACTTTAGGATAAATGAAAAGTGAAGCCAAAACAATCCCGTTACCATAGATTGTTGATAGTTCGGAATTTTCTTTACTTTTCTTTGAAAATGAAAAAGTGAGTGCAGTACTGGAAACAAGTCCTCCGAATATAGCAGTGTAACTGATCCCTTTTTTATAACCGATAAATTTTGTCAAAAGATAGCCGCAGAAAGAGATTCCGGCCACAAAAATTACTAAAAGCCACAAGATTCTGGGATTAATAACGTCTAATGGATCAATAGTACGTGAGGGAAGCAGCGGAAGTATTATGACGCTAAGAATGGCAAGTTTAAGTACCGCATAAATTTCTTTTTCCTCAACCAGGTGCGCAAAATTATGGAGCTGTACTTTGAATGATAGAAATATCGCCACGACAACAGTAACGATACCGGCAAACAAAAGAAAATTCCAGTATACTAAGCCTGAAAGTATAAATACAAGCAAAGCCGTGATTTCTGTTGTTATTCCAACGTGTCCCCTTCCCGAAGAATGAAAATATGCGATCCAAACCAGCATTCCAAATGCAATAAAAATTAACGGGAAGGCGTAACTGAAGATATACTCCGAGAGAAAAGCCGAAACGAATCCCGCAATAGCTATAAGGGGAAAGGTACGTATTCCGGCAAATATTTTGTCGGTTTGCCTTTTGGCGTGTTCTCTTTCCAGTCCGATTAATAATCCGATAAAAATCGCGATAACCAATTTTTGTATTATCGGTACCAGAACCTCATAGGGCAGCCGGTTTTTAAGCCCGTCAAAAAAATCAGGTATTACGTCTATTCCCGGCTGCATAAAATCGCCTTATTGCTTGGGGAGAGTTTCATTTTTAACAACTTTCGTTACTGTCGCAACTATTCCGGCTAAATCGCTCAAATTCGTTGGGATAATCAGAGAATTTGCTGTTTTGGCAAGTTTCCCAAACTCGCCGATATACTGCTCTGCGATTCTTAAGTTAACGGCATTCATTCCGCCTTCAGCGTTTATTGCTGATGCGATTTCTCTGATTCCCTTGGCAGTGGCATTAGCTACTTTTTCAATTTCCTGTGCCCGGCCTTCGGCTTCGTTTATGCGTTTACGCATCTCGCCTTCGGAGCGGGCGATCAATTCCTGTTTATCTCCCTCTGCCCTGTTAATCTTCGCCTGTTTATCACCTTCGGATTCAGCAATAAGCGCTCGTTTTTCACGTTCTGCTCTCATCTGCTTTTCCATCGCGTCTTTTATACTCTGCGGCGGAATAATATTCTTCACTTCATAACGAGTAACTTTTACGCCCCACGGCTCTGACGCTTTATCTACAGCTTCTACAATGCTGCTGTTAATAGTTTCCCTTTCCTCGAATGTCTTGTCGAGTTCCAGCCTTCCGATTACGCTTCTCATTGTAGTCTGGGCCAGCTGCATCGACGCGAATGTATAATTATTAATCCCGTAGGATGCTTTAACCGGATCAATAACCTGGAGATACAATATTCCGTCGACCTCAACTGAGATATTGTCGCGTGTAATACAGATTTGTGAAGGAACATCAATCGCCTGTTCTTTAAGGGTGTGCTTGTAAGAAATTCGGTCCATAAATGGGACAAGGACGTGAAAACCGGCTTCAAGAGTAGTACTGTACTTGCCAAGTCTTTCAATGATGAATGCTGATTTTTGAGGTACGACCCGTATATTCTTTAGCAGAATAATGAATACGAATATTATCAGGCCAATTAGCACAATAGCTTCTGATTCCATCTCAACCTCGAATATTTTGATAAATATAATTCAAATTTAGCAGGATAATTGATTACACACAAAACTATAATTATCGTCCTCTCGCACTGAATAACATTGTGATGAAAGAACGTATCACCTTAATCCGATTAATCTTACTCTTTTCCTCACCGTAGATCGTGGGTATCGGATAATGTCCGATCTTAAGTTTATTTTTTCCGGCTTTGATAAGCATTTCGCTTTCTGCGATAAAATCATCTGAATCAGACATTATCTTAACCAAAGCGGATGCATTGAAAGCCCGGTATCCAGATTGACTGTCATATATCCTGGCTCCGGCTTTTTTTGAAATGATAAAGGAAGTAATAAAATTGCTGATTCTTCTGTCTAATGGCATTTCTCTCTTAGAGAATTTCCTGGTGCCAATTACAAGGTCATACTCATTTAATAATTCAATAAATCCGGGGATTAACTCAGGAGGGTGTTGAAGGTCAGCGTCAAGTGAAATTATATATTCGCCGCCGAGTTCCAGGCATTTAAGGAATCCTGCTCTCAAACTGAAACCCTTCCCCCTGTTTTGTTGATTTTTGATCAGTATGACTTTAGGATTACTTAATTCAATTAAATCGCATCCCCCGTCAGTAGAACCATCATCAATAAAGATAATGGTATCAACGGAATCCGGAATTCTCTCATTGAGATCTTTAAGGAACCTTCTTTCATTAAAAAAAGGGATTACAACACAGACCCTATTTTTTCCTGAAGATGGATTCAATTCTTGACAGGATATGAAATTGTTTTGAAGGACGGTATATATTCTCAAGGTATTTTTTAAGCACATCCCTGGAGATACCACGGTACAGTTTGCCGTTATCTGCAACGGATATGCTGCCTGTTTCTTCAGATACTATTATGCTTAGAACATCTGCCTGTTCTGAAATCCCCAGGCCGGCCCGGTGGCGCATCCCAAGAATTTCACCATCAATTGAGGCAACCGCCGAGAAAGGCATTGTGGCAGCCGCCGATTCTATAATATCATTATTAATAACGATAGCTCCGTCGTGCAATGCGGATCGGGGATAAAATATGGCACGAATCAATTCCTTAGATACTTTTGCGCCAATCATTTTGCCGGTTTCACTGTGTCCCCTGATTCCGGATGATTTAATGACAATGATCAGCGCTCCGTGCTGGTGCTGTGAAAGTTCATATACGGCGTCAATGATAATATTAACTGTATCGTACTCATAGGACTTAATATTGAAACGGAGAAACGGGGCGCGTGCCACAATTACTAGAAGACGCCTTATTTCAGGTTGGAACAGGATGATAAAAGTTATTATCCAGATGTCCGTAATTAATCTCAGGAGCCAACCGATTGCCTTTAACTGGAGTATCTGGGCACCGAAGGAAAGCAGAAATATTAATAACAAGCCAAGAAATATCTGAGATGCGATTGTGCCGCGCAGTACAGAATATATCTTATAAAAAATATATGTAACTATCAGGACATCGATAAGATCCAAAAACGTAAAAGTAATAAAACCGACTCTGAATAGTTCAAACATTAGCAACTCCCCTTAAGGCAACAGCAATTTTTTTTAATTGAAGCGTATTTTCAGCATTGTGTGTGCGCACAACAGAAGCGCCGTTCATTACCGCTACAGTATCAGAAACGGTACTTCCCAGGTCCCTGTCCTGCGGTTCCCTGTCCAATATTTTACCGAGAAAAGACTTTCTGGAGAGTCCTGTCAACAAGGGATAACCCAGTGACTTAAAATTATTTAATCCGCGTATGAGATTGATGTTATCCTCAAGTCTCTTCCCAAATCCGATTCCGGGATCTAATATGATTTTAGTGATACCCGCGCTCCGTGCTGCCGAAATTCTTTCAGCAAAAAAATCATAGACCTCTGCAAGAACATCCTCGTACTGAGGGTCGGACTGCATCGTCTTTGGGATTCCTTTCATATGCATTATTATATATATACTGTCATATTTTGCGATTATATCAAACATGTTTTTATCCATCAGGCCGGCGCTTATGTCATTTACTATATTGGCGCCGCTCTCCAGAACTTTTTCAGCTACTTCACTTTTTGTAGTATCAACTGAAATCATTGTGTTTGGATAATTTTTTCTAATCATTTGGACCAGTGGCAACACCCTCTCTGTTTCTTCTTCCGTGGTGACCGGGTCGGAACCGGGACGTGAAGATTCACCGCCGATATCCAGAATGTCCACCCCCATCTCAATATACTTCTGGCAGAGGTTGTAGGCTGCGTCGTGATTTAGATATTTCCCGCCGTCAGAAAAAGAATCCGGTGTGACATTCACGATGCCCATAACCGCGGGACTTTTAAAATTCAGATGAGAACAAACATCAAACGACAAATCTTGTTCCGTAACGAATAGATGAGGCGCATCAATAATATCTTTGTTTTTTTGGATTTCTCTCAGCACAGACTGTAATCCCTCGATTGTCTGAGATTGAAATAAAATACGAGGATAATTATTAAACGTCCCTTTGTAAAATCTAATTCCCCCAAAATTCCTAATCACCGATTCGATCTTGTCAGCTTCGACAGGATTCAAATTCCTTAAATCCGAAATCGGTCCGTTAAATGCACGGAAACCAAAACCTTGGTTTTCCAGGTATTCGATATTAAAATCATCCGGCTTCCGTAACTGAATTGTCATCTCTTCCTGATTACGTATTAAAGTCTCTTTTTCTGATAAACTATTTTACCCTTCATGATGGTAAGCTCCACTTCGTAATCATCGTTAAGCACCACAATATCGCCGTCTTTTCCCGCTGCGAGAATGCCTTTTTTGTTTTCAACATTAAGTACTTTCGCGCCGTTTAGTGAAGCCATTCTGAAGGCATCCGTTTCTTTTGCATTCGCTGTCTGAATCATATTCTTGATGGCTTTGTTCAAAGTTAAAGTACTCCCCGCTAAAGTACCGTCGGCAAGATATGCTTTTTGTTCTTTCATAAATACTTTTTGGTCAGCAAATTCGTATTCACCTTCGTGCATACCTCCCGCTCTGATAGAATCAGTTATGAGTACGATTCCGTTTGCACCTTTTAACTTTAAGAGAAACTCCATAACCGCGGGATGTACGTGCAGAGTATCGGCGATTAATTCGATTTTAAGTTCATTCCTAAGAAGGGAACCAAGGATAACTCCCGGGTCCCTGTGGTGAAACGGGCTCATAGCATTAAATATGTGGGTAACGTGTGCTGCGCCGTTATCAATAGCTAATTCAATTTCATCATAGGTAGCCATTGAATGGCCGATTGATAAAACCACACCTTTTCTTGCTGCAGCGCGCATAACATCAATCGCACCCGGAAGCTCAGGCGCTATTGTCATAATTTTGATTAAACCGCGGGACGCCTCCCACATCCACTCCCACGATTCTACTGAAGGGGTCCACAAATAATCTTCATTCATTGCTCCCTTGAGCGATGGGTTAAGATACGGCCCCTCCATGTGAATTCCGAAAACGTTTGAGTCCGGATTCTTTTGAATATGATCCGCTACCCTGCGGAGATCTGCAAGCAGCTCTTCTTTTGGTTTTGCATAAAGCGAAGCAAGAAGGGTTGTCGAGCCGTGGCGTAAAAAATATTGCGATGCCCGCTCGATACTGTCCGGTTCTTCATCTGCAAAGCCGACGCCCCCGCCGCCGTGTACAAGAAGGTCAACGAAACCGGGAGCAACTGTCCTGCCGCTGACATCGATTAATTTACATCCGTCCGGTATCATTACGTCACTTATTTTCCCTAATTCAGATATAACTCCGTCCTCAATAACCAAGGTACCGTTTTTAACTGTTCTGAACGGTGTAATGATCTTGCCGCCAATAAGCGCTAATTTCATTCATTTTTCCTTAGAATAACTTAAGTTTTTATGAGATTATTTAGTTCGATTGCCGAAGCTGTGATATTATCGGAATTAAAAACTGAGTTGCCTGCAACAAAAACATCGCATCCGGCATTCAGACATTCTTTTATTGTAGTTCGGTCAATTCCGCCGTCTACTTCAATTTGAAATTTCAGATTCTTTTCAGTCCTGATTTTATTAAGTTCGCTGATTTTGTTTAGAGATGATTTGATAAACTTTTGTCCCCCGAATCCGGGATTAACGGACATAATCAGTACAAGATCGACAAACTCCATAATTTCAAACAACGTACTGACGGGTGTTGCAGGATTAATCGAGACGCCTGCATTTTTCCCGAGTTCTTTAATGCTGTTAATAGTCCTGTTCAGGTGAATGCACGCTTCCTGATGTACGGTTATCGTATCGCTGCCGGCTCTGGCAAAGTCATTAATATAGCGATCCGGATCAGTTATCATAAGGTGGACATCAAGATGAAGTTCAGTGATTTTACGTAAGGATGAAATTACTAAAGGGCCGAATGTGATATTGGGGACGAAGTGTCCGTCCATTACGTCGCAGTGCAGCCACTTAACTCCCGCAAGTTCAACCGCACGGATCGACTGGTTCAAATTTGTAAAATCAGCTGATAGAATCGAGGGAGCTAATATCTTTTCCATTTTCAGTTTTCACCTTCGTCTTTCACATCGAGAAGCTTTGTAACGAACAAATCAATTGCGTCTCCGACACTGACTTTCATACCGCTTGTCGGATAATGGTCTATAACCGTATTGGGCAGAAGCTGAAAAGACGGCTGATAGTTTATCTTTCCTACCCGAAGCTGGTTTTGTGAGAGAATTTCTTCCGCTTCTGCCAGCGATTTGCCTACCAGGTCCGGTACCTCAAGAGAGCCTTTTTCCGGTCCGCTGCTTAAAGTAATGTTGACAGTTTGTCCTTTTCTTATCTGTGTGGTAGATGAGAATTCCTGCGCAATAATTATATCTTTGGGGGATTGTGAAGGAGAATAAATGGCCTCTCCCAATCTTAGTCCGACGCGCTCTAAAGCAAATTTCGCGTCAACAAGAGACTTCCCTCTCAGATCAGGAACACGAGATTTTGGGCTTCCGCCGTTGATCACCAAGTAAACACGCCGACCTTGCTTAACAACATCATTTGCTTTCGGTTTTTGAAGAACAATATAACCTACTTTCACTCTCGAATCATAAGTTGTATCCCCAATTAGTCCTTCAAGATTATTCTCGGAAAGAACAGTCATAGCATCTGTCTGATTCATCCCTGTGACTTTCGGAACTGTCACCTCCGCGGCTGATACGTACCAGGGCATTATCAGGTAATTCAATATTACGCTGAATATAAAAAGGACTAAAAGGATTAAAAAGATTTTCCTGGTACGGGTACTTTGAAGAAAGTTTTTCATATTTTCTAATATATCAATTCACTGCCTCATTAACAAAAAAAATGGCTATATTGCTATCGAAAATGTCATTTTTTAATACATCAATTACAAAATTGCAGTCTTAAATCCCGCTATGCATCTAAGTTACCTTTTCCTCTCCCGTTATTCAACCGAAATTAATGACATCCTAAGGGGAATGATAATTACCAGTTTACACACCCAGGAAAAGAATAAACTTGTAATGACGCTGGAACGCGATTCGGAAAATAAATATCTGGAATTCTCCTGCGACCCATTCCTAATCTATATGAATTTAAGACAATCGTTTCATAAAGCCGGGCAAAATTATACTGATTTTATTACAGAATCCCTCCCCTCTCAGATTTTATCAGTGAAAATTGCAGTAGGCGACAGAGTAATTAAGTTTGAGTGCCGGGAGATAGACATCTATTTTCTTATACGCGGAAGGTTTTCGAACTTATTCTTTTCAGACAAAAGTAACGTTCTTGATACTTTCAAGAATTTGAAAGATGATAATCGTACAAAAATATTTAATGAATTAAAATCCTCATTTTATGTCACCAACGGGATAGAATCCATTACTCCACCCTCTATTGATTACGCCGAACCGGACGAAGTAAAAAAGCAATACCCTTTCTTTTCTAAAGATATTTACCAATTATCGCCTTATCAGCTTAATCCGGGGAATATCATTTCCGCAAAATCAATTTCATCTGCAATACACGATTTTGCAAGTATGCAGTTTTCGCTTGTAGATGACAAAGGCGGGAAACACAGAATTGTCCCGGATAACTGGGCCGCGGATAAAAACCCGATTCTAACCGGCCAATCTGCAATCAACATTGTCGATGAATTAATACGCTCAAGTTTTTATAAAAGTTACCAGCGGGATTTGAAAGAAAAAGTAGCCACGTATCTTGAACGTGAATTGATTAAGATAGATAAATCAGTTATCCAAATATCTCAACGGCAGAGTGAGGGTAACCGCGCTGAAGTTTACAGAGCGGCAGGGACACTTCTGCTGAATAATTTTTCGATGCTCAAAAAAGGGATGGATCATTTCACCGGAGCCGATCAGTCAGGGAATCCGGTTGAAATTAAACTTAAAAACCAGTACTCCCCAAAGCAGAATGTTGATTACTACTTTGAGAAGGCAAGGGATGAAGAAAGTTCTTTTGAAAAATATTCGGAATTATTAACAAATTACGGTATTAAAAAAGCGAAAATAGCTGAATTGCTTGATCAGGTGAATTCACTGACTGATCAGAAGGAACTTGAAAAAATCGCGCATAAATTAAAAATTAAAATGGACCAAGGAAGCAAACCAAAAAGTGAGAGTCCCGGTAAATTCAGGGAATATATAATAGACGACCATTACCATTTATTTGTCGGGAAAGACAGTATTAACAACGACCTTCTTACTCTCCACTTCGCGAAGAAAGAAGATCTGTGGTTTCACGCAAGGAGCGTACCGGGGTCTCACGTTGTGCTTCGGGTGAACGGGGATTATAAAGAGATTCCAAAAAGTGTTATTAAAACCGCTGCCGCCGTTGCAGCCTGGTATTCAAAAGCAAAAACAGCGGGACTCTCCCCTGTTGCTTTTACGCAGAAAAAATACGTCGTAAAAAAGAAAGGAATGGAACCGGGAAAAGTGATGCTGATGAAAGAGCAGGTTATTTTAGTAAGGCCGGAAATCCCATCGAATTGTAAAATAGTAAATGACAGTATAATTTAAGTTACGAAAGGAACGCAAAAATGAGACTGATCATACAGCCGAATTATTCACTCGTTTCTCAGTGGGCTGCAAATTATGTGGCTAACAGGATAAACAGTTTTAAGCCCGGTCCAAAGAACCGGTTTGTTTTAGGATTGCCGACCGGCTCCTCCCCGATCGGAATGTACAAAGAACTGATTAAACTTAATAAATCCGGTAAGGTATCATTCAGATATATTACTACATTCAATATGGACGAGTATGTAAACCTGCCCGAGCAACACCCTCAGAGTTACCATTATTTTATGTATGACAATTTCTTCGGCCACATCGATATAGATAAAAAGTACATAAACATCCTCAATGGTAATGCAAAGAATCTCCATAAAGAATGCGAACAGTATGAAGCAAAAATAAAAAAGGCCGGCGGGATAGATCTGTTCATCGGCGGTATAGGGCCGGACGGCCATATCGCGTTCAATGAACCGGGATCGTCATTAGGTTCTTTAACCCGTGTTAAAACCTTAACAATGGATACTATGATTGCCAATTCACGCTTTTTCGATAACGATATAAACCAGGTACCCAGGACAGCGTTAACTGTTGGTGTCAAAACCGTGCTTGATGCCCGGGAAATATTAGTAATTATTAATGGTCACACCAAGGCACGGGCGCTTGCGAAAGTGGTTGAAGAAGGCGTGAACCATATGTGGACAGTTTCAGCGTTACAGATGCACCCAAAGAGTATGATTGTTTGTGATGATGCATCTACGGTTGAGTTAAAAGTTGGTACCGTTAACTATTTTAAGGATATTGAAGCAGAGAATCTGGATCCTTTAACTCAATTATAATGACGCCCGATTTATCCGGTTTGAATTTGGGGAAAAAAGAAGAAATTCGTATTTTAATAGTCTGAATTTTAATTAAATAGCTCCTTCAGGGAGCTATTTAATTTGAAATATATAAGTCCGAAATGACACGCACCCGTAGCTCAATTGGATAGAGCGTCTGACTACGGATCAGAAGGTTGAGGGTTCGACTCCTTCCGGGTGTACAAATAAGCCTGTTTTCAATCCGAAAACGGGCTTTTTTTTTCTTCGTGCACGTTAAGTATTTCTCGGCCGTTAAGTTGTTCCGGATTGGCTACTTTCAAACGCCGGAGACCCGGCCAAAAATGTATTATGACCATTACCAACTCACATCGAAACAACTGCTTTGTAAGTCGAATGTATTTTAATATTTTTGAAAATGGATTTTGAATCTTTCAAAAGCGGGTACAGTCCCCGGTCAGATGCACACACTCGAAGATATTAACTTCTTCTTTACTTCAGCTTTTAACGAAGCAGAGAAAGCATTCGAAGCCGGAGAAGTACCGGTCGGGTCAGTGATTGTAAAAGGTAAACGTATTATCGGAAGAGGACATAACCGTACCAATCTTCTCCACGATCCGACTGCTCACGCGGAAATTCTGGCTATCACAGCCGCAGCCGGCACTGTTCAGTCTGAGAATCTGGAAGGATGCGATCTCTTTTGCACTCTGGAACCTTGTATAATGTGCACCGGCGCGGCATTAAATGCCAGGATCAGGAATATATATTTCTCGGCCTTCGATCCCAAATTCGGGGCCTGCGGATCTTTATACAACCTCGCGGAGCAGAAGAAATATAACCATTCAATCAGGATCTATTCAGGTTACTTTGAGGAACGCAGTACGCATTTATTGAAAAGTTTCTTTCAATCCAAAAGAAATAGTAATATTAAAAATTAAACTGTGAACGGAACTAAATGTTTATAATTTTATTTGGTGCACCAGGAGTAGGAAAAGGTACGCAGGCCAAAATATTAAGTGACAGACTCGGTATTCCGCACATTTCAACCGGTGACATATTGCGGGAAGCTGCAGCAAATAAAACTGAACTGGGGCTCAAGGCGAAAGCCATAATGAATGCCGGCGAACTTGTTTCGGACGAAATTATGGTTGGCATCATTAAGGATACTTTGAGTCAGGACAGATGTAAAAATGGTTTTATCCTCGATGGTTTTCCCCGTACTCTCGCCCAGGCCGAAGTGTTGGACAAAATGTTCACAGAACTTAAAATCAACAATATTAATGTGCTTGCGCTTTCCGCGGAAGATGATGAAATCATCAAACGCCTAACGAACCGGAGGGCGTGTAAGGAATGCAATCAGATTTTTACTTCACAGGAAATTGAGGGACTTACCAACTGTCCGCGCTGTAATGCCGAAAACAGTTTTTATCTGCGTAAAGATGATAATGAAGATGTGATACGGAGAAGGCTCGCAATATTCCACTCATCAACTAAACCGGTTTTAGACTACTTCATAAATAAACGGAAAGTATTTATCATCAACGGGTTACAACACATTGATGAGGTAACCGAAGATATCGTTGAGAAGTTAAAAGTCAGTTAATGGCTTTTAACAGGTACCTCTTTTAGCTGCCTGTTTTCCAGCAAGTAAACGCGTCCGTGTACTTTCTTGAGGACATCATAATTATGCGTCGTCCATATAATCGCTGTTCCGTCGCGATTAACTGCTTTTAACAATTCTATGATTTTCAGGGCTTGTTCCGGGTCAAGGTTCTCGGTGGGTTCATCGACCAGGAGCAGCACCGGGCTATGGGCAATGGCAACCGCAAGACTCAGTTTCTGTTTTTCGAAAACAGAAAGATCGTTCATTTTGCTATTCAAATGTTCAGAAAGCCCTACCTTAAGTAAGATCGGAAGTATTTTTTGTTTAACCTCCTTTGTTTTGTATCCGTATAACGAAAGGAAGAAACTTATATTCTGAGAGACAGTTCTGTCTTCCAGCAAAATATTATCTTTTGGCAGGAAACCAATTTGTTTTCTTAAACCGATGACGGCAGATTTTGATGATGTCTCAACCGCAGTCCCGTTGAACACTATAGTTCCCTGCTGCTGTTGAAGCTGACCAAAAACTATTTTTAATAAAGTGGTTTTCCCCTCTCCGCTTTTCCCTGCAAGAAAAACAATTTCCTTCTCCGCAACGGAGAAACTAATATTCTCAAGCTTCGGAAGCCGGTTATTCGCGGAGAAGAATATTTTCTCAACCTGTAAAATGTTCATTTAGATTTCCTCAAAATGAAAAAGATTCTGTCGTCTGATTTTTTACCTTTATTATAGGTAAATGACTTATAAACCTTCAGAACTTCAAAGCCTGTTTTCCGGAATACATCATAATAGGTATCGAAGTGAAATATTTTTTGCTTGTGAACTTCCCTCGTTAGTTTTCCTTCGGAATCACGGAAATAAAAATAATTATAATGAAAACGGCTTTCAGGGTTATACCAACTGTGCTGTGACAATATTTCCTGCGGAAGATCTATTTCGTTTCGTACATATTTTACATACCGGTGGCTGTTTTTCTCAAGGCTGACATCAAAACAAAATATTCCGTCTGTTTTAAGTACTGAATTAACTTCCCGGAAAGTCTTTAGTAATTTTTGGACAGAGGTCAGATAGTTGATCGAATCAAACGTACAACAAGCGGCATCGAAACGATTGACAAACGGTAAATACTGCATATCACAAGCGATTCGCGTAATCTTTTTATCTGCCCTTTTAATCATCTCTAAGGAATACTCAGAAACATACCACTTAGGAAATATTCTTCGTAAAAAATCGGAAAGTTTACCTGTACCTGCAGCTATCTCAAGAACCCGGCTTTGGGGGGTAATATATTCAAGGAGATTATCGGCAATATAAGCGGCCCAACCCTCATAGTTTATATGGGACATCAACCGGTCGTAGTGAGGAGCTAACTCTGTATAAGGCTTATGCTTTTTCATAAGATCTTTTTGTGGCTGCAAATATTTTTTCCGCCCAATAGAAAGCGCTTAACATACTTGAGGGGTCGGCAATGTATTTGCCGGCTATATCATAAGCCGTTCCGTGATCAGGCGATGTCCTGATGATATTCAGTCCTGCCGTATAATTTACACCGGTTGAATAATTCAACATTTTGAATGGAATAAGAACCTGATCGTGGTACATCCCTATGACAAGGTCAAAATCAGAATACAATTTCTTACCGAAAAATGCATCAGGTACAAACGGCCCATAGAACGATTCACCGAGTTGTTTGATCACAGGGCTTATGATTTTTATTTCTTGCCTTCCAAGAAGTCCATCCTCCCCTGCGTGAGGATTAAGTCCCAATACCGCGATTCTCGGATTCAGAATACCGAAATCGGTTTTTAGTACCTTCCTGCTGAAGAGTAGAAAACTCTTCAATTTACCTTTTGTTAGTTCTTCCGGTACTTTTTCAAGGGGTAAATGAATTGTGAAAAGCGCAGCTTTCATATTTTTAGCTAAAAAGAACATCCCAAACTCCTTTGATCTGCTGAATTCAGCCAGCATCTCGGTATGACCGGGAAAATTAATTTGTGCTAAATGGAGAGCTGTTTTCGATATTGGTGCGGTTACAAGGGCATCTGCTAAACGGTGATTGCAAAGCAAGTATGATTGAACGATACTTTTATATGAAAGTTTACCCGACTCCTTGGAAGGAACTCCTTCCGGGTAGTTTTCAGGAGACCTGAAAGTATCCAGCACTACTACGCGGTTTTTCGTTTGCGTAAAGGACTCAAGTTTCTTTACTGTTTGAAATGAATACGATAGATTAAGTCGACTGTAAAGTTTATCGTGTATAGGGCCCGGAATGGAAATAATGTACTGATTATTCTTACTCTTGTGGGAAAGTATCTCTATCGCTTTAAGGACAATTTCGGGGCCTATTCCGCCAACATCTCCGCAGGTTACAGCAAATTTCATATACTACTGAAGTTCGTAATTTCCGGCACCGGTTCTGTCAACAAATCTAAAGGATTTATTGATTGATGCGTAATACCAAATTTCACTCATCTTCCCAATCGGTGATGAGCCTCTGTCAATTTTCGTGGGCTCGCCATATTTGACAAAGATCTTCCCCCGGTCAGTCAAAACGCCATCATTTCCCCTTATTGTGGAATATCTGTTATTTGCTTCGTCGGCTCTGAAATAAAATTCAGCCATCAATTCGTTAAAAACTGTTATTGGCGTTGGATCGTATTTCTTCCAGTATTGAAAAAGCGCTCCGGCATCATCCTCATCGACCGCACGTTTAATCGAGTCTGCTTTATCTTCCGTATCCATAATTATAATTAGTTTTGAAGCAAATTCGGGGTTCATTAGCGTTTGGGGTTTATTAAACCAAAAAACCCGGAATTGGGACCGGAAGAAATTTGTATCCTGCCCTGAACTGATCCTGATTGTACATTCTCCCTCGGGGAGTTTTTCATTTATAGATTTTACAAGTAAAATATGACTGCCAATACTTTTGTATGCTTTTAGCCTCAACCCGTTTGAAGTCGAATCTATATCAATTCCCTCATCGTAGAACTCCTCCAGCTGAAGAGTTGAGGTATCATTCCGGGAGAATGCATACGCGGTGAATGGTCCTTTGGTAGCTTTATTATCAGGAATAATCAGATGGACGGGTTTAGAAGTAAAAGGGATATATCTTCCTCTGTTCAGATAATCCCATTCCCCTTTCATATTTCCATTATTCCCATCCTTTATCAGGAAAAAAACATTTTTAGTGCTGTCAGTATTGTACCGGAATTCCGGGAGTTTAATTTCATTATGAGAGTAAATATCTGTAAATAATGGTTTCGCCCCGAACCGTTTCATCTTCAGAGGTATTTTTATAAGTCCTTCACGGTATGCTTCACTTATCGTTTCTGAATAACTAGATACCTTCATAATATCGTAGTAATTGAACCTCTCAATTTGAGAATTTATTTCCGAAACCAATTCTACTTCAATTTTATATTCAGCTTTATATGCCCCGTTTTCTTTAGTAAAAACGAGCATATCATTTCTGAGAGCGAATGAATACACCAAAACGACTGATGAATCACTCCTGATTATTTTGTGATCAGTCAGGATTCTATTTTCTGCAGGAGGGTGCTTCCTTAAAGGCTGAGGAAATACAGTTATAGTGAGGACCGAAAGAAATATAACTAAAACTCTTTTCATTTATTTCGCAACAACAAACTTTTTAGAATATATTGAAGAAGGGCTTCGAAGTGTGCATATATACACACCGCTCGAAAGGCCCGTGCCACTCGGTATAACCACAGGTATTCTGTTGAATCCTGTTTTGAGATTTGATAAACTGACTGTTAATGCTTCTTCTCCTAATAAACTATAAATTTTCAAAACGGAATTATCCGGCTCCGAAATGATTACGTCAATAGAAAATGATCCGATTGCAGGATTAGGATAAACAGAAATAATGCCTTCGGTGTCCGGATCATTCACTTTGTACGCTTCAGATTCCGAAGAGATTATTCCAAAATAGTTTAATACGGACGTCATAAGTGCATCCCTCTGAGTCTCAAATCCAATAGCCTCAAAAGGGAAAGCAAGGTAGATTAATTGGCCGGAAGTTTGAGAACCGAAAAAATTCCCGGAATAAAAAACGCCGGCTCCATTCGCCTCCGAATACTTAAATACAAAATCGCTTCCGTTAAGAGTATCAATAATGTCAGGAGCATCTTCAATGTAAGGTGATCCCTGCGATGTTAATCCGAACTGAACTGACTGGCCCGCAGCGAACGATCCCTGCATCCCAAGAACAGAAACCGAATTGGCATCATTATTCACAAACCGGGATTTTAGTGCGTCTCTTAAAAAAGCTGAATCAGCGCTGCTTGCGGCCTCTGATGCTACAAGGTCCCACGCAATTTCGCTTCCGGAAATAAATAGCTTACCTCCTGACATAAGGTATTCTTTGATGCGGATCTGTGACAGGCTATCCAGATTATTATAAGGGTGAGCATTGTCTCCGCACATCCAGAAAACAGCGGAGTAGTTGTTAAGATTGATCAAATCCGATGAAACCGCGGAATGATGCGCGCAATCATACCCTACAGGCAGAACCTCACTGTAGCGTATAATAAAGTCGTGATAAGATTTATTCCAGTTTCCTCCCGATCCGTAACGGTCAAATCCATCTACAAGCAGGACCCTATTCCCTGTTGCAGACATTTTTAGTCCATAAACATCAGATTGCAAACTGACATTTGGAATATAGTTCGTATCGATCGCAACCAACTTAAGATATAATGGCTGAGTCTGAGAGTAGGAATACCTGACAGTTGTAACATTCTTTTTTAGGACATTTTCCCCATCCCGAAGCAGATAATTTGCTCCGTCTGTACTGTAATATAAGCGGTAACCTTTTAAGTCAGAATCAGGAGGCGCAGACCAGCACATTGAAAAATAATTTGTCGTATCTCGTTTTATATATTTAAGGACTGGGGCCGCAGTTGGTATTTGATCTATCTCCGAAATAGTTATCGGAATAAGTACCGAATCGCTGTTTCCCCGGGAATCGCGCGTAAATATTTTTGCTATGTAATTACCGAAGGGGAAAATCGCAGCGTTAAAATAGTTATTAGTTACAACCTGTGTGCTTGCGACAGCTGAAGCGCCGGTTCCATTCGTTACATTATAAACGTGTTGGCTGGTTGATGATTCGGGCTGGTAATAATTAATATTGACATAGTTGTTGCCTGGTATATTGTAGTATCTATATCTGCTTCCGTTGTCAGGCGGATTATAAACAACTGAATGGCTGTCGGCAGAGAGGATCTGGTATCCGATTTCGTAAGTTCCGTTGTTCATTGAAGAACTCGCGAGGCCGTTCTGTTCTTCAACGTGAACAATAATATCAACTTTACCCCCTATGGATGAAGGAGAAAGCTGAGTTGAACTGTTATCAACAAGGAACTTTACATATCTGATTCTTGGTTTCCATATATCAACATAAGGCGTTAGCCCGCCTCCGGGACGAATTGAATTTATATGTGAAGTGGAGATTCCTCCGCCTATTCTGTAGTCTATAATATGGACGTGGTCAATTGCGACTCTCGAGATCATCTGCCCTTTCACCACATTCTGCCCCACAGTTACTTCGGGCCTTGTATGGTAATACGTCAGATACTTTGTCTGGCCGTTGATTGTGGAACCAATCCTGACATATGAATCGTATCCTGTTGCACCGTCATCGTAAGCAACTATGACAGTCCCGTCTAGTACAGCCAGTACCGGTGTATACGCTGCTGCGGGAACATCAGTTCCGTTGTGATAATGCCCTTCAACACTGGTGCTGCGGTATTCACCGAAAGTACCTGTTACTTCCCTCTGAAGGTTCATCGGTGCGTAAGGCCACTGATATGTAATTGTGTCCGCTGTCTGCGGATATGTTAAGCCTGCAAGAAAGATAGCTAAATATAAAATCAAGGATTTCATATTTTAGCTGTTCATCATATTCAAGAACTCTTTGTTGTTCTTAGTTCCTCTCATCTTATCAAGAATAAATTCCATAGCCTCAACAGGTGAGAATTCGCTGAGAATTTTCCTGAGGATCCAGATCTTCTGAAGTTCTTCTTCTTTAAGCAGAAGTTCTTCTTTCCTGGTACCGGATTTGTTAATATCCATTGCAGGGAAAATTCTTCTGTCACTCAAATCGCGATTGAGGACTAATTCCATATTTCCTGTACCCTTGAATTCTTCAAAGATAACATCATCCATCCTGCTTCCGGTATCAATCAGCGCAGTCGCGATAATTGTAAGGCTTCCGCCGTCTTCAGTGCTTCTGGCCGCGCCGAAAAATCTCTTAGGTTTGTGCAATGCATTTGAATCAACGCCGCCGGAGAGAATTCTTCCGCTATGCGGTACAACAATGTTATGAGCGCGTGCAAGCCTGGTAATACTGTCGAGAAGTATAACAACATCCTCATTAGCTTCGACCATTCTCTTTGCTTTTTCAATAACCATATCCGCGACCTGGACGTGGCGCTCGGCTGGTTCGTCAAAGGTGGAACTGATCACTTCAGCATTTACGCTCCGTTCCATATCCGTAACTTCTTCAGGACGTTCATCAATGAGAAGTATGATCAGTTTAACTTCGGGATTATTTCTGGTGATGGAGTTTGCTATTTTCTGAAGTAAAATTGTTTTACCACTCTTTGGAGGAGAGACGATCAAACCTCTCTGCCCCTTTCCTATCGGAGCCAGGAGATCAATAATTCTCATAGAATATTCACCGGGAGCAGATTCGAGCACGAGTTTCTTTGTCGGATAAACCGGAGTAAGGTTATCAAACAAAGTTCGGTCTCTGATCTTTGCAGGATCCTGATTATTCACAGCTTCAACACGAAGCAGCGCAAAAAACCTTTCACCGTCTTTTGGGGGACGGACCTGACCGCTTACAAAATCACCGGTGCGGAGACTGAATTTTTTAATTTGCGAGGGAGAGACATAAATGTCGTCAGGTGACGGGAGATAGTTATAATCTGAAGACCTGAGGAATCCATAACCATCGGGTAAGACTTCCAAAACACCTTTTGAAAATGTCAAACCGTCTTTTGCAGTCTGGGCTTCTAATATTTTGAAAATGAGTTCCTGTTTTCGTAAGTCGCTGTAACCTGAAATTCCCAGATCTTTTGAGATTTGATTCAGTTCAACAATCTTCTTGGATTTCAGTTCGGAAATGTCCATTGGCATAATTTGTACCTTTATTTTATTTAAAACTTGTTATTGATATTGTTCTTATTTTTTTCTAAATGTTCTTTAATCCGGCCCACCAGATACATACTGCCTAAAATGACCAGGCAATCATTTTCTTTAGCCTGCACAAAAAAGTTTGTAACTTCGGCCTCAGGCGAAGCGGAAACACGGTAATTCCCGGTATATTCAGATGCAATTTTCGCAATTTGTTCTGCGGTTTCTGCCCGTTCGTTCTCAATTGTGGTAATAACTATTTCGTTAAAAGCGCTTTTCAGAGGCTGAATCATTTCTCTAATATTCTTATCCTTCAAGGCTGTGAAAAGAAGTGTCCGCCTGTTAAATTTATTGTTATGCTTTTCAAATTCACTTAAAAAATTGGTTATTCCCTCCGGATTATGCGCTGAATCAAGTATTACATACGGATTCAGATGTGCATATTCAAATCTGCCCTGAATACCGGTATTTTTGATTACATTTTTTACAGCACGCACAAAAATATTTTCATCCGCGAAATCAAGAGTTTCATATACTGCAAGAATTGCAAGAGCCGCATTAAGTCTTTGATAATTTCCGGGCAGCGGAGATTCCAATCTGTCTATATCTAATTCTTCAGTATAAAGTTCGATATGTTCCGCCCGTTCAATAATAAAATCATTCAGAATGAACAATTGGTTGTCAACGGTCTTGCACTTATTTTCTATTATGTTAACTGCAATCTCAGGGAGTTTACCAATAAATGTTTTCCCGCCGCTTTTGATTATCTCTGCCTTTTCCGAGGTTATCTGATCGATGGAATGACCAAGAATATTCGTGTGTTCAAGGCTGATTGACGTTATGACGGAGGCAAGAGGATCGATAACATTAGTAGAGTCGAGCCTTCCGCCAAGGCCGGTTTCAATCACCGCGTAATCTACATTCGAATCGGCAAAATACTTAAAGGCCATACAGGTCGTCGTTTCAAAGAATGTGAGATTCTTTTCTTCAATATACCCTGCATTTTGATTATAAAAATTAACCACATATTCGTCATCAATCTCAGCGCCGTTGATTTTGATCCGCTCATTAAACCTCACAAAATGAGGAGACGTATATAAACCTGTTTTATGTCCGCACTCCATCAGAATGCTGGCGATGAATGATGATGTACTTCCCTTTCCGTTTGAACCGGCAATGTGAAAACATTTCAGATTGAGATGCGGATTCCCAAGTTCTTTCAGGAAACCGATGGTATTATCCAATCCGAATTTTACACCAAGCTGATGTAGACGGAAAAGTTTTTCCAGTGTCTCTTTGATTTTTGATTCTGTCACGGCAGTAAGACCGATCCGGTTAAATGTGAAATATTTTCAATTTTGTTTTCATTACAAAAATTCAGCAAATCAGGGATTACCCCTGAACCGAAATCAGGGGAAATGAAATTAATTGTTCCGAGCTGAATACAAGAAGCACCCGCAATCATAAACTCGATAATATCCTGCCACGTTGTTATCCCTCCGATACCTATCACCGGAATATCGACATTCCTTTTGATCTCTAAAACTTTAGCTAACGCAACCGGTTTGATCGCTGGACCTGATAACCCGCCGGTGATGTTAAATAATTTTGGTCTCCTTGTGTAAATATCAATGGCAGTACCGACCAAAGTATTTATTGCTGAAACCGCATCTCCGCCGGATTCCTTTACTGCCCTCGCAAAATCTGAAATTCTTGCTACGTTTGGCGACAGCTTCACTATCAGTAATTTATCCGTCACATTCCTGACGCCGGATGTTACTCTTTTCACAGCGTCAATGTTATTCCCGAATTCCAGTCCCCCGTCCTTCACATTCGGACAGGAAACATTGATCTCGAAACCGTCAATTTCTTTTTCTGTCGTGAGTATCCTGGTGCATTCCACATACTCTTCAGGTGAACTCGCTGCGATATTGCAGATTACTTTTGTATCGTACTTCGCCAAATTCGGTAATTTGTTCTTTACAAATTCATCAACACCAACATTTGCGAGACCGATAGCGTTCAGCATCCCGGATGCAGTTTCGACGATACGTTGCGGCGGATTTCCTTTCCTTGGTCTTAAGCTCAAAGATTTTGTAACAATTCCGCCTATCTGATTGAGGTCGCAGAACCGCGCGATTTCATCTCCGTATCCTACAGTTCCTGATGCCAGAAGTACCGGATTCTTAAACTCCACATCCTTTATTTTAACGGCAAGTTCTTTCACTATATCACAATTTCCTGTGAATTAAAGACCGGGCCATCCTTGCATACGAGCAAATATCCGGATTTATCAGACTTCTCAGTAGGACATCCCTGGCAAATACCGAAGCCGCAGGCCATTGCACATTCAACCGAAATTTCGGTTTCAATGCCTATACTCGTTGTCCACTCGACCAAAGATCGAAGCATTACATTTGGTCCGCAAGCGAAAATCTTTTTAACACCATTAATATTATGAATTTCATTTTTGAGTAATTGAACAACATTTCCTCTGAATCCTGCGCTGCCGTCATCAGTAGATAGCTTGGTGTTTTTAATTCCGTAAGTAATTAATTGATTTGAATTTCTGGCACCCACAAACGAAAAAACCGGTTTATCCGCAGGAATTTTTTTCAGTAAAAATGGGAACGGAGCCACCCCTAATCCGCCCGCAACAATAATCGCTGTTTGAAAATCCGATGAATAATTAAAGCCGTTTCCTAAAGGCCCAAAAACATCAAGATCATCTCCCGGCTTTTTCTTGCTCAATATTTTTGTACCCTCTCCGTGAACATCGAATAAAAATGATATTATATCACCATCAACATCACAAACAGAAAAAGGTCTTCTCAATAACGGGAAATTATTATCGCTGACTTTTATATTAAAAAACTGTCCCGGATTTGTGGTTCCGGCAAAGTACTCAGATTGTATACTTAACAAAAACGTGTGAGACTGAACTTCTTTTATTGAAACTATTTTAGTCTGTTCAATGTGCAAATTTTACCTGGGATAAAGATTTTTGGAG
>CAIMOS010000311.1 GCA_903843135.1 uncultured Ignavibacteriales bacterium
TAACGGCTAAAATATTACTTGTCACGCCTGTTGTCTGCTGGTTCCAGGTTACCCCTCCGTCCGTGGTTTTATAAACCTTACCGTCTGCTCCACCAATCCATCCGACGTTAACGGAAACAAACGAAATGGACTTCAGAATTCTCCCGACAAACTGGTGTGTCCACGTCTCTCCTCCGTCGGTAGTACGGAGCACCAATCCGGTAAAATTTCCTCCCCTGTACAGATAACCGGCGCACCAGCCGTTCAGGGAGTTGTAGAAAAACACATCATCAAATTCAATTCTGTCACCTGGAAGCGTCGGTACTCCCGGGTTTTGATGCCGCCAGGTTTCCCCGCCGTTTGTGCTTTTTATTATTGTGTTATACTGGCCGACAGCCCAACCTGTTGACTGGTCAACAAAATGAATGCCGAAGAACATACTGGTGTTGCTTATGGAAAAATCCGTATAAAGCCCCCGCCAGGATTCACCTCCGTCAGTCGTTTTAATAATCGCGCTGTTCGCGCCGCAGGCATAACCTACCTGGTCATTTACAAAACTTACATCATTTAATAAATCTGCGGACTGGAAATACCATCCCTTCTGTGGGAAATGAGGCGAGAATACTAATAAGGTAATAAGAAGAATACGAGGACACACAGCAACCTCCGGAAAATTTTGACAATGACTGCAAAAAATTTTAAACTTGCTCTTAAAAGTTAAGCAGAAACTCCGTTAAACAAATACCCGGTAAAACTAATTTAACTTTAACCTAGTACATCAAAAATTCTTAAACTTCTTCACAGCCCTGAAAACAGGATAAACATTCTCGCGCTCGTCAAAGTAAGGTGACCTGCGGTAGAAGAAATCGAGGCGCTCGCCGGGCGATGACGCAAAATTGCCGTCTTCGAGCCGCTTGTTAAATTCTTTCGCGAGTTCCGGATTCTCATCAAGCATCTTCTGCGCTATCGGCTCAAATACATACGCTTCGGCGTATTCCTTCCTCTCCAGGAAAATGTTAAAGTATCCCCAGCTCATAAAAGAGTCTTCGCTTTCCGGTTCAAGAAGATAGGCTATAACCTTAATCGCCCTCTGCGCGGAGAGTACAACATAAGTTCCTTTTTCAAAAAGAATTTCTTCTTCCGTTTTTGAAACTGAGTATTCGACACGCTGCCGGCCTTCGTAAGGGCGCGGTGCGAAGTCCGCTGTTGTGAAGGTAATCTTTTCAACAGCCAGTTTTGTATCCGCCGAAAGCTGCTTCACCTTAACCCCGTGAAGTTTTAATACCCTGACGGCCTCGTTGAACTCTTTGGGAATAATATAAGCGAACGGAATTTTAATTGCATTTGCAACAACCGATTTGGCAAACTGCGGAATTACAATCTCTTCCGGCTCATCCGTATAAAACCTGACGTGAGAACCGGTAACTGAACTGAATTTTGTATAACTCTTAACACCCTTAAATTTGAACGGGACGGAGTCTTCGGCCCCCTGAAGCACAAGCGGAAAATCCTGTTTCTTTAATGAATATTGTGACACTGCTTTCAGGTCGGCTTTTTTATTCAGCTGCTTGATCTCTTCGCTGTTCTTATTCAGGTAACCGAGAACCGCTTCATTCATTGACTTTGTTGAACGAACCCTGTTTTCAAATGGCTTGAGTGAATGCGTTTCAACGAGCAGGCATAATCTGTTCTGTGCTGCTGCGTATCCCGTGGAAAATCTCGGAAGCATCGGATAAGATGTAATTCCCTGCTCAATCTCTCCCCCTTTTAGTTCAAGATACGGACCTGTAAGAAATCCGTCTGCTTCAACTTTATTTATAACAACCGGCATCAGTTTATCGCGGCCCCAGTCGCCCAGGCCCTTGTCAATATTATCGTGATCTTCCATTGCGTAGGAAATGTGGTACTGGTAGTCCATTCCGTTTGTCGTGTGGTTATCTATATAGAAGTCAGGCATCCAGGTGGAAAACATCCTGAGAAGTGCACGCATTTCGGGACTCGCCGCTTTTAAATAATCCCTGTTCAGATTAAGGTTTTCAGCCGTCGTCCGCCATCCCATCTCAACCGGGCCGTTTTGATTCGGACGGTTATGAGGGCTGATCCTCTCGTGCCCGTCGACATTAAGAACAGGTATAATCAACAGAACCAGATTATCAAGAAGATCTTTCTTCTCTTTTGTAATCAGTATCTCTCTCAGCAGCAGCATTGTCGCATCCTTCCCTTCGATCTCGCCGCTGTGTATCCCGTTCTGGATCAGCACAACAACCTTGCCGTCGCGCCTTGCGCGTTTCGGGGTGAAGTCGCTGTCATTCGAAATCACTAGATACTTGATATCGCGCCCCTTCGCAGAATACCCGAGACTCTTTATCTGGGCCTGTTTCGTCTTCCTCGCGAATTTCTCAAAATATTTAATCGTCTCATCATAAGAAGGAGAAGAGACTCCTCCCGACTTCTCAAAGTGAGTTAACCATTCTTCCGGGTTGTATGTAATATTATCTGTAGCCATATAAATAAAAAGATTATTAAACTTTGCGTACTCTGCGCGGTCTTTGCGCCTCTGCGGTAAAACAACCTAAACGCAAAGACTCAAAGTTACCGCAAAGGGCCCAAAACTTATGATTAAAAAGTATTCTTGGTTTTAAATAGTTGTCTGCAATATTATCTGCAGCCATATAAATACAAAAATATTAAACTTTGTGCGCTTCGCGTAACCTTAGCGTCTCTGCGGTAAAGTAACCTAAACGCAAAGACTCAAAGTTACCGCAAAGCCCAAAACTTATCATTATAAAGTATTCTTGATTTTAATACCAGTTCTCCTGAACAAATTAAAAATTCCCCTAAAAACATTGCCTATCTATTCGCTCCCCCGCATTCCCCATAACCTCAACCGACATTGTTACTGTTACTGTCACTGTAACTGACACTGATACTGACACTGAATTTAATAAATCACAAACTCATCAATCAGTTTCAGTTGCCCGTCCATTACTGAATTTTTCCCGGATACCGGCGGAGCTCCGTAACTCTTAACTACTACTTTGTCTTTCAACACTTCAAGTGACGAATACCCAAATGCCCTGTATCCAACAA
>CAIMOS010000312.1 GCA_903843135.1 uncultured Ignavibacteriales bacterium
AGAGGTGATCACAGAGTAAACGGAGTTTAACGAATCGTGTTTTTGATCTGTCCCTCTGTTATCTCTGTGTAAATCTCCGTGCCCTCCGTGGTAGAAAAAAATCGAAATAACCACAGAGTTATCAGAGGTGATCACAGAGTAAACGGTGAGAGATTATTTACCCGCAGGCTGGAAGAAGTTGTGGACGGAAATCATTCCCCATTTAAAATAAAAAAGGTGCGGCAATCACCGCACCCAAATTGGACTCAAAAAAAAGAATTCTTAATTCTTAATTTTTAATTCTTAATTAATAACGTCTTCCGCCGCCGCTGCCGCCACGGTTCATTCCGCCGCCGCCGCCGCCGGTTCTTCTGCCGCCGCCGCTGCGACTGTCAGTTTTTGGGCGTGCTTCGTTAACAGTAATTCTTTTGCCTTTTAATTCAGCGATATTCAAAGCGCTGATGGCCGCCTGGCCTTCTGTGTTGCTGAACATTTCTACAAAGCCAAATCCTTTTGATTCGCCTGAAAAAAGATCTCTGATGATCTTTACGCTTTTAACTTTTCCGTGTGCTGCGAACATCGTCTGGAGTTCGTCATCGGATACGTCTTTTGCCAAATTGCCTACATATATATTCATATGTGTTTCCTTAAAATAAAATAAATAAAATGTGCAGAATCATTACTCTATCGTTCCGATGAGATAAAGATTTGATTAAATCAAGGAAACTAAAAATGGGGTAAAATGTGATTCTGTAATGCAAGTATACACATTATTTGAATATAAAAAAAATGGATTACACAGCAATATTCTCCCCCTTGGATTCAGATCACAAACATTATTCAGCCGAAAGTGCGAATTCATCTCAAAAACCGCCCTTTGTCAAGTCGAAATAATGATAAAATGTAGTATGTGTGATCATTTCTTCAGTCAAGAAGCGCACATTTTCAGGATTATTTACCTAAATTTAAGCCTCAATGAAAAAAATAATCTAAGTAAATATTTATAACCCGAATGGTTTTGTATGACTGATAAGTTAATGTCCCGTTTTCGCTTCTGCCTTCCGGCAATATTCATCATCGCCGCAATTTTCCTGATTGGTTGTGCTACGTCTCTCCCGGCGGGCGACAAACTCCCCGGCAAAAATGAAAACGGGTTTACTTATCCCAAATATTTTGAGGCCGAGTTCAGGATCACTATTGATAGTGCGAAAATAAATGACTCACTTTCCGTGCAAACAGCAAACTCAGCCATCCCATTCGGAGCGGATCCCGTATTCAGGCTCTGGATTTCTGACTTCATCACCCTGCCAAACCAAAAAATTACTGAATACACTTATGACGGCATCGCTCCGGACGAAGTTAATACTGATTTTGAAAACGGCAACCGTATTTCATTCTGGGACTTATCCCGCATCATCGGCAAGCCACAGAAGGTTGTGATTTCACGAAAATTCAGTGGAATACTCTACGACTACCGGCCCGAATTGAGTCCAAAAGTGACCTTGAAAGATTATGACACCACGGATAACCGCCTTTATTATTTTTATACGAAATCCGAACCTTTCCTCGAACAAACACCTGAGATCATAAAACTCGCGAATGAAATCACCGCCGGCAGAGAAACAATCAAAGACATCTCCGGGTCTATCTACAAATGGGTTTACGGAAGGATGAAATATGTCTATCCGCCCGAAGAAAGAGGCGTCCTGGGAGCTATAAAAAAGTATGAGGGCGACTGCGGACAGTACTCGGTTCTGTTTATTACTTTATGCCGCAGCGTTGGAATCCCGGCAAGGCAGCAATCCGGCTTCTCAATAGAAAAAGGCGGCTTTGGATACCATATATGGAGTGAAATTTACTTTCCCGGAACCGGCTGGGTCCCGATGGATGCTTCGAATAAAGACGGATACGGGCATATCAAAAACACCCAACTGGTAGCCTCAACCGGTATGAATATTCCGTTGAAGCATATCCCGGCCTGGGCCACATATATTGATCAGGACGCGCAGGGGAACAGAACAGACTTTATGCAGTTTATGACCACAGTGAAAAGCGGCTTCTCCGCCAAAATCGTGACCGAGCGGAAACTGCTGAAACTTGAGGATTTGAAATAGCACGAACTCCTTACGGAATTTCCTTAACATTTTGCGCGGACTAATAAATTTTTCCCGATAATTTATATTAGTATCTCAAACATTCCGAACTGAAGCGCAGTCAGTCTGACAGAGATAACTTTTACTCCTGACCGGATACGTTGTGCCCTTCCCGCGCCCCATTAGGTTCAACTGAAAAAACGGTGGCAAAAGTATTATGTCGTTCCTACGTCTATAGAAAAGAAAGTTAAGAGATAATTCTCCCCTCCTAAAGAATTTTGGGTAAAGATTCAGTTCACTTACTTTCAGGTTTCACGTATTGTTCGATA
>CAIMOS010000313.1 GCA_903843135.1 uncultured Ignavibacteriales bacterium
GGATCCATAATTATCGATAACTTCGTATTCAAATCCTTTAACATACCCGTCAGCAAAAATCTTCTTAAGATATTTTTCACGATCATCAGGATTCCTGTATGATTCCTTCCCGATATCTTTATATCTTCCGATCAGATGCCCGGGGGAGTCGAAGCCCAACATCCGGGCGAGTGTCGGATTGACAGAGACTATTGTTCCATCAAGCTTTGTCTGGAAAATTCCTTCCTGGGCATTTTCATAGATGGACCGGTATTTTTCTTCGCTTTCCCGGAGGGCCTTATCTGCTTTTTTCTTTTCGAACTCATCTGCCAGCTGTTTTTCTCTTTTTTTCTTTCTGTAAAAGGAATAGACAATCAACAGAGTGATCAGGGAGATAAGAATGAATACAACCACCTGGGCAATTAACTGGAAGTTTTTCTTTTCGATCTCAAGAGACTGGATTTTGATCTGTTTATCTTTTAATTCAAGTTCCTGCTTCTTTTCGATATCAGCAATTTTCAGGCTGTTGTCTTTTGAAAAAACCGAATCTTTATTTGCTGAATATTTTTTATAAAATATAAGTGCGTTCTGATGATCACCGAGTTTTTCATAGACCTTGGAAAGCAGGAGGCAGGTCTCGTGTAAAAAAGCCGGGTCATCAACTTTCTCTAATAATTTCTCGGAAGTAAGGAGGTATTTTTTAGCATTCTCAAGATTTTCACGAACGTTTGAGGAATAATATCTGCATACCTCTATTGAGGTTGTTCCGATTGAGGCAAGTTCCCAATAGATTTGTCCGATTAACTGTGTGATCACGGCTTTATCATACTGGAGTTTTGTCTGCTCATTCAACCGTAAAGACTCTAAACTTAATTCCAGCGCATCACAATGGTTCTTTAATTTAAGGCTGTTTTCCGAAATATTCAGGAGGACCATCGATATCTGGACTTTGTCGTTCTGAGCTTTTGCGATCGCCAGAGACTTATAATAATAATCATTCGATCTCGCGTAGTCCGACAACATATTATAGACAAATCCAAGATTGTTATAGTTTTTCTTAAGATCGTCTTTGTTGTTTAATTCAAGATTTATTTTCTCGGATCTGGTAAGGAACTCGATTGCTTTTGGATAATTCTGCTGTATCCGGTAAAAATTTCCAAGGTTGTTTGTCAGCATTGCTATACCGACTTTATCGCCGATCTCCGTGTATTTAGCGAGAGATTTAAAAAAGTAATCCAGGGCTTTGGGATAGTTGCCTTTGACCGCGTTATTTGTGCCGATGTAATTGTATGAAAATGCGATACCAGTACCCCAGCCAAGTTTTTCGGCGAGAGTTAATGCCTGTTCACCATAATATATGCCTGAATCGGTATCAAATTTAAAATACTGAAATGAGATTTTCCCAAGGACGCGGACTTTGCTGGTGTCGTTTTCCAGATGCTTTAATACAGATTTCAATGAATCCAGTAACTCATATCCCTGCTTCTGCGGGTATGCTGTAAAAGTAAAAAGAAATACTGCAATAAAAGTGAAAGATTTCTTCATATCATTTATTCAGGATTTTAGATTTTGCAAAAAAGGTAGCAGGTCCGGAAGAGTGGAGATTGGATTTTCCCCGAACCAGGACTGATTTAAATTTGCGGAAATTTATCCTGCTTTGTTTGCCTGTTAAAGAATTATTAGTATGTGAATTAACTTGATATAAATTATTAATATCTCACTAATTATATGTAAATATTGACGAAAATACAACTGCGATGCTTCAGCAAAATGCCGGACCTCATTGGTACAGTTCTTTTTGAGGTTCAACTGAATTATGGGTGGCAAAATCGTGGCAGAACAAAATAAAAATATGCCGTCGCCCGGGGATTTCTGCGTGATCGGGACGTCCATTTTTTGCTGATACGTCTTTACATTCCTACTCCCTGGATCGATTTGGCACTTGCAGTTTCCGCTCCCTGGTCCAGAAGGCCCGGAGGATTAATAAACATTTCGGGTTTACTGTTGTTGCGCACCTCTCATAAGGCACTCGGCGATAACTGGACGGCGGTGCTCGCCTTGTCGTATAAACACGAATTCGTAAAATCCGGGCCGTATAAATACATAAGGCATCCGATGTACTCGGCGCGGATTTAACGTGAAGAGGAGATGATGACAGAACGATTCGGAGATGATTATCGTGAATATATGAAGCGGACGGGACGGCTTTTCCCCCGTTTTTGGTGAATCCGGGCTCCCGGACCAGTTAAGGTCGCGAGATGGTCCCTGCAGAAATTATAAATCTGATGATTAAATCGGTATATTTAAGGGACAGTTTTTAACAAAAATAGAACAGAAATTTCCATTGATAAAAAAAATAGCCGCGAAACTAAAAAAACTTTTTGGAGCTAAACCTAAAGTCGCAAAAGTTTCCAAACCAGCTCCTGCTGAAACACCAAGGCATCATAAAGCAGCTTCAAATAAACCGAAAGCACACACTCCCGAGAAATCAGCCGCCAGGGCGCCTCAACGTAAACCATATAAAAAAGAAACACCCGAAGAATACCGCCTGCGGCGTGCAAAGCGTGCTCAGACTAATCCTGAAGCAGATGCAAAAAAACCTGAATCGCAGAAATCAGCAGTACGAAAACCTGAATCACGCAAGCCTGAAGCACGAAAACCGGAAATACGAAAACCCGAATTTAAGCCCGTCGATTGGGATGAATCAGTTTTTAACGTCCCGGCAGCTGAAGGTAAAACAAGTTTTCCTGACCTTAAAATTTCGAAGGATATCCTGCACGGCATATTTGATCTTGGATTTCAGTACCTCACACAGGTACAGGCGGAAGTTCTGCCGAAATCGATGGGCGGGTCTGATGTTACAGCACAGGCGCAGACAGGTACCGGTAAAACCGCAGCATTTCTGATTACTATATTTGATAAGGTTATAAAGAGCCCTATCACGGAAAAACGAAAACCGGGAACACCAAGGGCACTCATCCTTGCACCGACCAGGGAACTGGTTCTGCAGATTGAAAAAGACGCATTGGGAATCGGAAAATTTATTGATGTTACTGTTCTATCGCTGCTTGGCGGTATGAATTACCAGAAACAACAAACCACTTTACGGAATAAACCGATTGATGTTCTGATCTGCACACCCGGCAGACTGATTGATTTTATGCGGAAGAACCTGGTGGATCTCAGCAAAGTTGAAATACTTGTTATCGATGAAGCGGACAGGATGCTCGATATGGGATTTATTCCTGACGTCCGGAGAATTGTAACCAGTACACCGCCAAAAGCAAATCGTCAGACGATGTTCTTCAGCGCCACTCTTACTTCGGATGTTAAACGCCTTGCCGAATCGTGGACGAGTGACGCTCACGAAATCATTGTTAAACCTGAAGATGTTACGGTGCCGAGTATTGAACAGATAACTTTTATTACGACTGTCGATGAAAAACCAACCTTGCTCTATAACCTGATAATGCAGAAGAACCTGGAGCGTGTTCTGGTTTTTGTGAACAGGCGTGACGATGCAAAACGGTTAAAAGAAAAATTTGAATTCTACGGAATCAGCTGCGCGCTGCTTTCCGGGGATATTGAACAGAGCCAGAGAATTAAAAGACTGGAGAAGTTCAGGGAAGGGCACGTGCGTGTTCTTGTTGCAACAGATGTGGCGTCAAGAGGCATCCACGTTGACGCTATTTCCCACGTAATAAATTATAATATGCCCCAGGATCCGGAAGAGTATGTGCACCGGATCGGCAGGACCGGGCGGGCGGGCGCAACCGGTATCTCAATCAGTTTCGCTGATCAGGATGACGCGCACGAAATTGAAAAGCTTGAAGAGTTCCTCGGGAAGAAACTGAAATTCACATATCCTGAAGAAGAGTTACTCGTCCCAATACCGGAAAAACATAAAACCACTGAGTATAAACGGCCCACTCAAAGA
>CAIMOS010000314.1 GCA_903843135.1 uncultured Ignavibacteriales bacterium
ATTTCCTCCTGAATAATTCGGATAAAAAGATTGAAGTGATCTATTCATTCCCTTCAAATAACGGCAGGGTCTCCGCGGGAGATTCATACTATTCACCGCAGCACAGCGTTCTCCTGAACTCCTCCAGGCTTTCGCTTACCATCGAGGACCGTATGCCGACTTTTTACATTATGGAAATACTATTCAAATGAAACTGCTCACGATCGGAACGGCAGTCCAGGACACAATTATTGAAGGGCCGGAAACCAGATACAGCCCCGGCGGAATAGTTTACACTGTCCTTGCTCTTTCTTCTCATCTCGAGGAAGATGAAGAACTTTTTCTGGCAAGCGCCCTGCCGGAATCACTACCGGAAACGATTTCAAAAGCTTTCAGGAAAGTAAAGTTTTATTATATTACTCCTGCCCCCGCTGCCCCGTCCGTAACGCTGACGCTATACAAAGACAAAGAGCGCGACGAGAAATTTGATTACTGCGATATTCCCATCACGGTTCCGCTTGAAGGCATAAACCGGTTCGACGGAATTCTGATCAATATGATCACCGGCTTCGACATCACGCTGGAAACGATGAAGGGACTCAGGAGTGCATACAAGGGCATTATATATATGGATATTCATTCTCTTTCCCGCGGCGTGGATGAAAGCTTCCGCAGAAAATTCAGGCCGATACCCGACGCTGAAGAGTGGCTGGGCTGCATCGATGTCGTTCAGTGCAACGAAAACGAACTCCGCACTTTATCGGATAGGCCGGATGAAAATGAAATCATAAAGTTTGTTCTCGGCGCCGGTGTTAAATACCTGCTCGTTACAAAAGGTGGAAAAGGGGCGAGAATGTTTTTTTACGAAAATGGCGTTCTGAAATCCCTGTACGCTTCCCCTCCCGCGGTAAATGTTATAACTAACGTCGGCTGCGGAGATGTTTTTGGTGGCGCTTTTTTTTACTATTTTGTTAAGACAAAGAATGTTTTTAATTCTTTTTACCGGGCGATACAGAGTTCTGCATTCGCGACCGGGTACAGTTCAGTTTACGAAATTTACAATATAAAAAATGATGTTATCTCAAGATTTGATTAAAAAAAGGATTCTGGTTTTCGGCAGCAACGGGATGCTGGGCCAGCGCGTTATTGAAATATACAAAAAGCAGCCAGGCATTGAGCTGATGACCACTTCCTCAGAAGAGAATTCGATCTTTCCGGACATTCCGTATGTCCCCTGCGATGTAACACACCGCGACAGCGTCAAAAAAATTATTTATGATTTTGTCCCCGATGTGATAATCAACGCGTCAGCTTACACTAATGTTGATAAGTGTGAAACCGAACGCGAACTTTCCTGGAAAGTCAATGTTAAAGGCGTTGAATACATCTGCGAGGCCTGCAGGGTACTGGATACACACTTGATCCATATTTCAACCGACTATGTTTTCGACGGCACAAAAGGGCCGTATTCTGAAATCGACACTCCTTCTCCGGTCAGTTACTACGGCCGCACAAAGCTTGCGAGCGAAAACGCGATAAAAGTCAGCGGCGCGGCCCACACTATCATAAGGACAAATGTGCTCTACGGCGTGATATCCAGCGGACGGCTCGACTTTGTAAGATGGGTTGTTAACTCCATTCGCAAGGGTGAAAAGATCAGAATAGTCACCGATCAGATAAATAATCCCACTTTCCTTGATGATCTCGCCGGCGCAATCGCGGAGATTATCAGGTTCAAAAAGTACGGGCTGTATAATGTCGGCGGCAGAGAACTTCTTTCGCGTTATGATTTCACAATGAAGATAGTGGATTTCTTTAATCTCGATCCTTCCTTTGTAACCGCAATCGTTACTGCCGAACTTAACCAGCCCGCCAAAAGGCCCCTTAAATCAGGGCTGATAATACTGAAGGCTGAATCCGAATTTAATTATAAGCCTGTTTCAATTGATGAATCCTTGGCAATAATGAAGAAAGAACTTAATCTATGAGTTTCAGAGCGATGGGGAGAATGTTGCTTTTACTTGTTTTTTGCACGGTATCATTGCACGCACAGTTCCCCGACTGGGCCAAAGGAATTGTATGGTATCAGATCTTTCCGGAACGGTTCGCGAACGGCGACTCCACCAACGACCCCACGCCTGATAAAGTTTTTATCAACGACCACAACCTTGATACAACCGGATGGAAAATCACACCGTGGACTTCCGACTGGTTCGCAATGTCGGACTGGGAATCGAAGACCGACAAGAAACTCAGGGATATAATCAATTACAGAAGATACGGCGGAGATATATCCGGTATTATCCGTTCACTTGATTACCTTCAGAAACTCGGAGTCGGCGGTATATATCTCAATCCTGTCTTTGAGGCAGTATCGCTTCATAAATATGACGGTTCCACTTTCCACCATATAGATGTGAATTTCGGCCCCGACCCGAAAGGTGACCGCGCAATTATTGAGTCAGAAAAACCGGATGATCCGGCAACCTGGAAATTTACTTCTGCGGATAAACTGTTCTTGGAATTAGTCAGGCAGATCCATAGCCGCGGAATGTATATCATCATCGACGGAGTTTTTAATCATACAGGGACGCAGTTCTGGGCTTTCCGTGATCTGGTGAAAAACGGAAAAAACTCACTTTTCGCAGACTGGTACCAGGTAAAAAGTTTTGACGACCCGACAACACCCGCAAATGAATTTGACTATAAGGGGTGGTGGAACTTTAAAGGCCTTCCGGAATTTAACAGGACAAAAGAAGACCTTCACCCCGCGGTAAAAGATTACATCTTTGCAGCCACCAGAAGATGGCTTGATCCCGACGGTGATCAGTCAACTAACGACGGCATCGACGGCTGGCGGCTTGACGTAGCACGGGATGTCCCGTTAAATTTCTGGAAACAATGGAAGAAAGTTGTTAAGTCCGTTAATCCGCAGGCGATTACAATCGCCGAATTGTGGGAACTTTCACCGGACTTTGTAAGTGAAGACGGCGCTTTCGATGCTTTAATGAATTACAGTTTTACGTTCGCGGTACGGGACTTTTTTATCGCAGTCAGCAGCAGGATCACAACAAGTGAATTTATCGGGAGACTAAAAGAAATCGATAAAAACTATCCGGCTGAAAATCTTCATATCCTCCAGAACCTGATGGGCTCGCACGATACTGAACGGCTCTCGTCTCTGATCAATAATCCCGACCGGGACAAGAATGAAAATGCTGATGAAAAAAATTCAAATTACAATCCCGGAAAGCCGTCGAAACAGGTTTACGCCAGGCAAAAACTTCTAGCCGCGTTCCAAATGACCTACCGCGGCGCGCCTATGATCTATTACGGCGATGAAGCGGGAATGTGGGGAGCAAACGACCCTCACGACCGGAAGCCGATGTTGTGGGGTAACTTCACTTATGATAATGAGGAAATCGGAAACGGTTCCGGTTTTTCAGGCGGGCACGGCGAATACAATGTTGAATTCGATAATGACCTGCACGATTATTATAAAGACCTTATCGCGGCGCGCGAGAATAATGACGCCTTAAAATTCGGGGATGTAAAATTCATCCACAGCGACGATGACAAACTCAATTTCGGATTTGAAAGAAGATATAAAGACGATCTCGTTATTGTATATTTTAATCTTTCAAATGACCCGGAACTGATCGAATACGACGTTCCTTCCAATACTATCACCGACGTTATGCATAATGAACAAATATCCGTTTCAGAAGGGAAATTAAGATTTATGCTTTGGGGAGAATCGTTTGCGATGTATAAAATCCACCCCCCGGCGCCAGTAAAAAAATAAACCGCAGCCGCTGCATCAGAAAATGCAGCAACTGCGGTTTTGAAAATAATGGGAATTTATTCCCGCGCAGTTATACTAACTTAGCGTACAGAACGAATTCAACTGAGGAAAGCGCTCTTGAAACAGGGCAGGCTTTCTTTGTGTCTTCCGCGAATTTCCGGAATGCTGCTTCGTCAATACCTTCCACTTTAGCTTCACAATGAATTTCAATTTTGGTAATCGTGAAACCGGCCTCGAGTTTATCGAGATGAAGTTTGTCTTGTGTATTAATGGTTACGGGTTTGAAACCTGCTTTCGCCAAACCGGCTGAAAGGGCCATTGAATAGCAGGCTGCGTGTGCTGCCGCGAGAAGTTCTTCCGGATTTGTGCCGGTTCCGTTTTCGAATCTTGTTGAAAATGAATACTGGCCGCTTGCCGCACCGGTTTCTGTTTTTAAGGTTCCGTTTCCTGTCATTAAATCACCGTTCCATACGGCGTGTGCGCTTCTAATTGGCATATTTACTCCTATTTTGATGTTCTGAATTAATATTAAATTGGATTGCCAATTTAAGGATTTATTACAGGTTATACAAAAATGAATATTCAGATTTTCGGCACCAAAAAATGTGCCGATTCCCGCAAAGCAGAACGTTTTTTTAAGGAAAGGAGGGTCCAGTTCCATTACCGCGATCTGACCGAAAAAGGGATTGCACCGGGAGAGCTGGATAATATTAAAAGAGTAATCCCGGTTGAAGATTTAATTGACAAGGAAGGGAAACAGTACCAGAAGCGTAATCTCTCATATATGCGCTTTAATATTGAAGATGAATTACTGAACGACGCCCTGTTATTCAAAACCCCAATAGTCCGCAACGGCAAACTCGTTACCGTCGGCTACCAGCCCGATGTGTGGGAAGCCTGGATCAAATCCGCCCCGTAATGCGGATTAGCAATCCGCCACGAAGAAGAATTATCACCGGAGCAGTTAAATCTCCAAAACTTTTTAACGAGCAAAATTTTGACCCGGCTGTCTACGCTCGAGTAAAATTATCGGACTACAAATTCTTCACCTTTGCGCGGTCTACTGAATCCGTACCTGTTGCTTAGGTGCAAATGCTAAAAGAATCCAGGTGGAATCATTGGAAGGAATCAGAAAATCAGGACTAAGATCTGACCCGGTTTTCTATTTTAATTTTGTCGATCCTGGAAAAATGGGTTTCGTTATTGGTAACCAAAATCATTTCGTTTGTGACTGCAGTGACGCCGATCAGCAGATCAAAATCATCAATGGTGGAGCCAAGTCTTTCAAGTCTTGCTTTTTCTCTGGCATATAGATCCAGAGAATTGAAAATCGGAATAACCCCAACACCAGACATAAAATCCTCCAGAACTGATGCGTTTTTGGTTTTATAATGACTTTTCTCAACCCCATATTTCAATTCAGCAAGCGTGATCTCAGAGATAAAGCAGTTCTTTAGCCCAATGTTATCAATTTTGTTTTGCAGGTTATACATCCCCTTGATGAAATAAATGCAGATATTTGTATCAAGCAGGAACCTCATTCAAATGATTCCAATTGCCGTGAAACTGATCTGCTGGTCCGCAAATCTTTAATAATCTCATCAGCCGTTTCATCCGATTGCCAGGCGCCGAATGACCGGAAGAAATTGTTCTTTCTATCCCCCAGATCGTTTTTTACTGTCTGCGTGAGTTTAGAAATTAATTCCAGCCTCGTATCAAGATCCAGAGTTGAAAGTAACTTAAGGTAACCTTCGATTAAAAAGAAATTTGTTTCTGCTGTATTCATACTTAGAATTTGTTAATAAATCCAAATTAAACAATTAAGTTTCCAGAATCAAGGGGGTTTTGATATTACAATCCCGATATCTTCTTCTTTAGTGTAGCTAAACGTTCATTCACAATGGCGGCATCACCATTACCCGGCTTCAGTTTCAAAATTTCACTGTACTCTGTGTATGCTTCATCGTTCAATTTAAGAGTATAAAGCACATTGGCAAAGTACATCCTGTCTGCAATATTATTCCTTGTCGAAGGGTATTGTCTGAAAGTCTCTTTCGCGGCAACGACTCCGGATTTCTCAAAACCGCTTTCAACTAACTGCCTCGCGCCGTTAATCCTCATCGCTCCCAATTCTTCCGCCGATTTGTCGAGCGCGCCCGTTTTGGCCGCCGGTGAACCGTAAATCACTGTGTTCTTCATCTTCGTGTCACTTTGCTTACGCGGAGCGCTCAATATCTCTTCCGTCGCAAGGGCGAGAAGCAGATCGTTCAGCGTCATCTTCCTGATGTTGTTAACATTCAGCGCGGCAGAGGAGCGCAGTGTGAACCTCACCGCAGGCGCGGAAAGTGATATCGTTGAATTAGGTTCGGTCATAATCATCGCAGTCGCGTCGAGTGTCATTCCTGCTTCGACATTTGTCCATTTGTCCGCAGTTCCGGTTAAAGCTTTGACTTTTCCCGTAATATTTTCAACGTGATAAGTCTGCGCGAAAACCAGGGGGACGAAAAATAAGATCAGTAAATATGTTTTCATTACTATTTCCTTTAAAAAACTTCAAAAATTTCAACTTTATTTTTAAGCAATCCGTACTGAAGTATGGCTTCATTATAGAATTTTAACGCGCCGGCATTCCAGGCGTCCCCGAATCCTGTCAACACTGTAGTCTCGACGGGGAGCCATACGGTTTCCGCACCGCTGATATCTTTTCTGATATAATATTTTCTATCATTCTCAGATATGCTTGCGGCATATTCGGCATTTAACCCCGTATTAACAAGAACATTTACGTGCGCTGCGCCGCTGTCCGATTTATAATCAACGAACGCCGTCTCCAATCCGATACTTTCGAACAGTGAACTGAACAAAACACTAAGATCATCGCAGTCTCCCCCCTTCAGTTTTATAGTTTCATTAGGATATTGCACCCTGTCAGTCGCGGCATTCGGATCAGCGACATAAACAAGCTGTTTAACAACCTCAGAATAAATAATTTTAATTTTATAAAAATTGCTGAGTTCCCCTGAGAGGGTATCAAAGAGATTTTTATTCTGCGCAATTATCCCGCGCGCCAGTTCAAGAGAAAAGCCTGCATCATCCGTAGCGTAATTCCGCAGATTCCCGACATTTCCGTCCCACGCGTTTTTCCCGTATACTAAAAGCGGAGTACTTCGCGAATCATCCGGTTTCTCTCCGTGTGTGTATAGCATAAACGTCGCAGTTGATATCTGCGGAACGGAGATGTTGAGCTTTTCATTGACAAAAGTATAAAAGTTCACGGTTATCGTATCACCGGGTTCAATGCGCACCGGCTCAGAAAATACTTCTGAATTATTAATACCCTCGATCTTCGATGAAGGTTTAACAGTAACGGCTTCATCTGAAAAATTATACACTCTTGCAGTTGCAAAAGGCTCAGTTGAATAAATGTCTCCCAGTCCCGTATAAATATTTTTCTTTATCCGGACCTCATCAAACGCTGCATATTTTGAGACCGATGTATTGATCTCATAAAAAAGACTGGCGGTAACTTTGTCCGAGCTGTAAATATTAAAACTCAGATCAGACACACCTTTACCGCTAAAGTCCGAGAGGGATGCGGCATCCGGCCGGTTTAAATATTTAACACCGCTCACTGAAATTCCCCAGCTGCCCGACTGGTAAGAAACTGAAGGGATGAAGCCGCTCAGCTTTGTGTCGTCCAGAAAATCAAAATAGCCGGCGCCGTAACTGATCGTACCGCCGAATAAAGAAGTATTTTTGTTTACGGCAAAACTGAAGAATCCGTTTGTTTCGAATGCCGAATGTAAATTTGCCGCATCATCGTAATTATACTTCGCCAGCAAAGCAACGGACCGCTTCTTCCTGAGAAGGTAATCCTTATTTGTTTCGCTTATTATCCCGCTCTCCATCTTGAAAAGATTATTTGTCAGTAAAGCGAGGTTCAGTTTATTTGTCAGATAATAATTTAATCCGATGTCAGCCTTGAACAGATCGAGCTTTTCTGTTTCGCTGTCCCTGAAGAGATAAAGCGTATCGGATGTAAACACAACTCCCAGCACATCATTTATAAACTCTTCCCTGAAATAACGCATAGCAAATCCGGCTGATAAATTCTCTGTAAAAGCATAACTGTATGCAAAGGCGGATACTTCGTTGTATGTAAGCTGGTTCTCAAGTTCTGAGTTAATCGAATCAGCGCCGGTCATAGAACCCGAACCGGAAAAATGGAATTCCTTGACAATACCTGGCGAATAACTCAGATACAGGAAATGTTTGCTGAAACGCTTTGCCGCGGCGATATAATTAACACTGTTATACGTAACCGGAGAGAACTCAGACCCGAAAGAAGCAGAAAGTGCAAAATCCGAAACCTGAGAATTAAGGTAACTTCCGTTCCGGACGGCACTGAATGCGGGATCCTTAAGCAAACGGCTCCCCTGCCATCCCGAAAAATCGAGTGAGCTTTGGCCGTGCAGCAAAAATGGGCACATAAGACAAACCAGTGTTAAAGTCCGTATACCGATAATCAATTAAGGTCTATTACCTGATTGTTTACACTCTGAGTTCTGAAGAACAGCCTCTCGTCAACGGCCTCATTCAGGCTTTCCATTTCGCGGACAAACGTCACAATAAGTTTGCTGAAATTTGCTGCCGGAATGGACGCGAGCAGATTCGGCGGAATCACAAGGCTCCCGTCGTCACGCGTGCGGATTCTGAACAACGGCACAATGTGGGATGTCCTCACTGCCACACCGCTGAGAACGATAATGATTGAAAAAGAATTTCCCGCGTTCCAGGTAACATTAGCCTGCCTCGTACCGTCAGGGCGCCTGCTTGTATTTACTGCACCCTGAATTTCTATAGGTGTTGCTACTGTAAATCTCTCCATAGGCGAACCGAATTTCTTCACTTCAATATCTATGGCCGATCCGTATTCAAAATCGAAGAGGTCACCAAGTACTCCGCTTCTTCTGATAACCAAAAACCTCGGTCCGAGCAGCGTATCTTTTACTTCCGGGCCGTTCAGATACCTGAAATTGAACGGATATTCACGGGCTTGTAATCCCTTAAATTTAACAAACTGTACAGCCTTGGTTTTAAAAGCAACTGTTCTGCCCATCTGGTTAATTACCGGTGAATTAAAATCATAGAAAACTGCCTGTCCAAGCGCGCTCTCCTTCTGCACGCCTCCGTCGTTTGTTTTGCTTCTGGTAACTACGATCTGTGAACCGAATCTCGGATCGAGAGGAGCCGCCATAACAAGGTTCGAATCCGGATCCGCGCTGTAGAGCTCCTCCACCGGATTCTGTGCCAGAACTTCAACTTCAAGCGGGTCATCCGAATACGCAGGCCCTTCGACCAGATCCACGGGGGCCGGCTTGTCGCACGAAACTATAAAAAGCGAAAGGAATGCGAGTATATTTACAATTTTCTTTTTCATACTGTTTGAAATTAAGAACTCATTAAAGATTTCACAATCGATTAATAAAAGCCCGGAGCCAAACTCCGGGCGATTAATATCAAATAATTATTTTACGTAGTATGGGAAGCCCCAAACTTTGTTTTCAAACGGACGATTATCCGTATAAATGCTACCGCGGGACATTACATCGACAAGCGCGTGGTAAAGCCCTCCCAACTGCAGAGGCCTGAAGGTCTGCTCGTAAACTTTATTATAACCATTCAGCGCCGGGGTAGAGGAAACCAGGGTGAGAATCCGTTTTTCCTTAAATCTGCCGAATGAGTTCGCGCCGTAGGTCAGCACGACAATATCATCTTCAGCATAAGTGGAGAAAACGTCTAGTTTTACCCGCACCTGGAGTCCTCTCGTTACTACCGGAATCAATTTGCGGACGCCGGCAAACTTGCTGAGATAATAATCGTTTGGTGATGTAACCACGATGCTGTCTCCTGACGGCAAGTAAATCGAAAGTTTCTGTATCTGAAGATTGCTTGTTACCGTTCCCCCTTCGGGTAGCGAAACAGCAACGAGTTTCCAGTTGATTCTTGGATTGCGGGTACTGTTAACTCTTACGAAAATAAGTTTCCTGGTCGCAACTGAAGTAAATGGTTTCACGATGACAGTGTCTATTTTCGTTGTATCGCCGATTGCGGAAGAGTCGTAGCTTGCGACAAGGAAAAAGTTTCCGGCAAAATTATAGTTGACCGTTACATAAGCCGTATCAGAGAGGATAGTCTGGCTGAAAGTCCTTGAGACTGAGGTGATCCTTCTGCCGATCCTTATCGGGAAAACATCAGTTGCTGTTTTGCCGAGGAAGTTCATCGGATCGGAATCGTTAAAGGCCGCTTCGAAGGAACTGTTGCTGGAATCCTCCAGCGCCAGGGCCTGAAGCGCGACTGCGTCGGTATCGTAAGTTTCCGGTGAAGTGGTTTCATCCTTACATCCAGAAAACCAGAGAACAGAAGCGAAAAGAATCAAACTAAAGAATTTGACACGTAAAAAAGTGTGTTTGAACATAGCCGTACCTTTCTTTCATATATGTTGATTAAAATTATCTGCAATTAATATTTCAAATGGCGTGCCAGTAGCAAAACCCAGCCTAACTTATTTATTTACAAACACTTACGCTAAATATAGTTATTGTCAAAGTGACTGGAAAACGCAATCAATTGCGTGAAAATTTCCTCTTTATCTGTGGTTTAATAATTCCTCCGAGATCTTGCGTCATTTTTACCACAGAGGCCACAGAGTTTTCCTCAGAGATCACAGAGAATCTCACTTAAACCTCTGTGAACTC
>CAIMOS010000315.1 GCA_903843135.1 uncultured Ignavibacteriales bacterium
GCAGCTTTATTTTACTAAAAGCAGCTTATATACGAAAACCTTGCCTCCTGAAGCGAGTGAGCAGAAATAAACTCCGCCGGGGGATCCCGTTCGTTAAAAACAGCCGTATGAGTTCCCGCGGCTCAAGTTTCATTCAGCAATACCTCGACTTCCCGGCCAAGAGCACCGTATATAATTAGCTTAACTGTTCCGCTTTCTTTCAGGTTGTTTGCGATTTTGGCGGACTGATAAAACGGATTATGATTACATAAGATTGCGTAATTATCGGAACTGCGAACCGGTTCCGGCTCATTGCTGAGAGGAAATCAGCCGAAAGAGACCACCGTGCTCACATAATACTATTAATATGCGTTCTGTTTTTAATTATCCAAATAATTCAATTCCGGTATCGAATAATATGTTCACTGGATATCAAGCGTTGAAAATCCCGTAGGGATATAATTAGCGCAACCGATGAATATCCCCTCATTCCTGAATCCCGGCAGGGATGATATTCTTCACGCTTTTCCAATGGCATATAATGTCATTCCTTCGGGATTCAACATATGGTATTAATATTTTTTTGCTAAAGTATTTATGGATTTATATGGTTATCAATTAATCTGCTGTCCAAAATCAATCAGAACCAATTTCGGAATAAATTATTTCTGCCGCTTCATACCGTGTTTTTCCTTTTAGCGATTCAAAAAGGCCGTTATTAACAGGATAATTCAATTTACTATATGCAAATTTCCAGTTTTCGATCTCGGAATCATCGATTAATTCCCATCCTCCGAACTCAAAATCTTCCCTATCTATATATAATCCCAGTAAGGCAAGTTCCTGTATTGCTCTGAAGTAAGGGTTTGTATTCCATACATCCTTATAAGGGAAAAGCTGGCACCCGGCGTCAAGAAGTTCTGACTGGACCTCTTTGGCGTCAGCTTCCCCGGGTGAGATATTATTATTTATACTTACAGCCGCCAATGCCCCGGCTGCCTGGCCGATAAGCATAGCGACAGGCTGAAGGCGCGAGCATCCGTTTACAATGTGGGTTACTGATATACTCTTCTCGGCGCAAATCAGTCCTTCAAAAGATTCCGGTATTAATGAGCCGAGCGGTATCTGAAACGGCGCGTTTGCCGGAAGCGGCTCAACCAACCTGTCTTTTGGCTCAACGAAAAACTTGCTGTGGTGATGGTCGAGAAAATAGTCGCCTACCGCGATGCTGTCCTGCCGCAAAGGCGGCCTGTAACTTTCGTCTGCCGGAATCACATCTGCTTCTTTTAACAGCGTAACACCTTTGACTCTCCGGCTCTCCCGGACATAAGGAATAAAGGGGAGATTGTCATCAGTCGGGTATTCATCAACAGCGAGTCCCCACTCCGGGTGCCCGAGTTTTGTCTGCATATAATGGACATAGTCGAGGGTAAGTCTTTTGGCTCTTTCATAATGTCCCGGGCGGGAGTTTATATCTTCATATATATCCATCGTCGTGGGATAGTCGTTCGAACGGAACGGCCAGTTGAGCAGATACTTATTATTAGGGAGCGCGGCATAGGTGATGAAACTGTTCCAGTCGTGCAGCCTGTGGTTAAGATATGTTTCATCAGTGCTGTTGCTGTGCCCGGCGGTGGAGTTTATAAATCTTTCAGGATCATATCCGGATGACGGCGAAACGGGGGGAGCGTCCGCATCATACTTTTTGAGTATGGCGCAGAATGTAATGTCCTGTACTTCACCGTCAGGAATTTCCGGCGCGTCCGCTTCGCCGGTGTCGGGCTTTGAATCCCTCCCCAGTCTGTGTGGGACGCCGGCAGTTTTAAGCACATCGCCGTATTCAGTGGCTTCAATAACTACTCGTGCGAGTATTTCCAATCTTGTTCCGTCCTGTTTCTCAGCTATGACGCCTTTGATGCGTTTTTTTTCGACGATCGGGGAGATGAATTTTGTATTATTCAGAAAGGACAAGTTGGGTTCTGCTTCAATAAGGGAGAGGAGCAAATCTTTCCCCACTCTGGGTTCAAAGCAAGTGAGGCTTATCCAGCCTGTGAATGTTTTATGGGGCCCGCCGTAATAGTCTTCAATCAGCCCTCTCAGTTCGCCGAAGATGCCGCCGCCGACCGCGTATTTATTGCCGTCAAACGCGGAAACACCTGCGGCAGTTATCATTCCTCCCGGCCAGGAGGTTTCTTCAATTATAATTGTTTTAGCGCCGAGCCGCGCTGACTGTATGCCCGCTGCAGAACCGCTGCAGCCGCCCCCTACTATAAGTACATCAGTTGTAATGCTGTCCAAAGTACACCTAAATCATAAAATTGAATATGTAAATTTAGCATTTCCCGGGCTTCCGGGAACTTTAATGAAATTAAAAAGTAAAAGAATCAGATAAGGCAAATGGTGTAAATTTCAGGTATCATTTTCTGTGGAATCAAATTTAATTGTAATTTTGCTTGTAAGGTTCGTGATTTTAAAAACCATCCCTACCCTGCAAAAAGCCGGTTATAATTTTTTTCCGAATAAATTACTTTGAACTAAAGTTATAATGGCTTAATTTTATAAGATATTTACTTGAAATTTAATCTTTAACTAACAACCCTTAGGAGTAATTAAAGTGAGTCAAAAGACAAACGTGAAATCAATCTTCACCGGTTTCGCCGGGATCGTTATCCCGACACTTTTTGTTGTCGCAATTTTAGTGTATATGTATGTGTTCGGAAATCCTTCGAATTTCCAGGGCAATAACCCGAACAACCACCCTCTTCCGGGCAATTATCTCGGTGTAATTTATAAAGGCGGAATAATAGTGCCGCTTCTCCTCACACTATTGATGACGGTAATCACCTTCGTTATCGAAAGGTATATTACTATTAATAAAGCTAAAGGAAAAGGAAGCATTTCCGCTTTCGTGGCCAAAGTTTACGGTTTACTCTCGGGTAAAGAAGATATTGAAACTGCAGTTGCGGAATGCGACAAACAGAGAGGCTCAGTCGCTAACGTAGTCAGGGCAGGCTTATTGAAATACAAAGAAATGATCACTACCCCCGGCTTAAATCGCGACCAGAAAGTTGTTGCAATCAAGCAGGAAATCGAAGAAGCCACCAGCCTTGAACTCCCGATGCTGGAGCAGAACCTGGTTATTCTTGCCACGCTTACATCAGTATCCACTCTTATCGGCCTTCTCGGAACGGTTATCGGTATGATCAAAGCGTTCGCGGCCCTTGCAACGGCAGGCGCTCCTGACGCAGTTGCCCTCGCGAACGGTATCTCTGAGGCGCTTATCAATACTGCTCTCGGTATCGGTACTTCGTCCATCGCTATCGTTTTCTACAACTACTTTACGACCAAGATTGACAAGATTACCTACAGCATTGATGAAGCGGGTGTTGCGTTAGTTCAGCAGTTCGCATCTAAACACGACTAATTACAGAGTGATATAAAATGCCAAAGGTAAAAGTTCCACGAAAAAGCACGAACATCGATATGACGGCGATGTGCGACGTAGCTTTTTTGTTGCTGACATTTTTTATGTTGACAACAAAATTTAAAGCTGACGATCCCGTGGTTGTGGATACTCCTTCATCCATTTCCGAGATAAAATTGCCTGATACGGATATTATGGCGATTACCATCACCAAAGACGGACGTGTCTTTTTCGGAATGGACGGAAAGTACAACCGTGAGAGAATGATTGACAAAATCGGAGCTAAATTCGGAATCGGATTTACCGAAGAGGAAGTTCACGCGTTCTCGCTTACGGGTAGTTTCGGAGTCCCGATCGCGAGCCTGAAAGAATTTCTGAATCTGCCGCCTGAGCAGAGGACTAATGAGAAAGATCAGCCGGGTATACCGCTTGATTCTGTTAAAAATGAACTGCAGTACTGGATCGTTTACGGCAGGCTCTCCAACCCGAATACGCGTATAGCTATCCGGGGCGACGGAGAAACTCCGTATCCTGTTATTAAAAGTGTGATGAACACACTGCAGGAAAAAAACGTAAATAAATTTAATCTTATCACCGATCTTGAAGCACGACCAAAGTAGGATCAAAGGAGATTTATAATGGCTGAACTAGATACCTCGCAAGGCGGGGGAAAGAAAAAAGGCAAAAAGCACGGTGCCAAGAAAATGTCCACCAGGGTTGACCTTACCCCGATGGTTGACCTGGGATTTTTGCTGATTACCTTCTTTATGTTGACCACTACCTTCAGCAAGCCCCAGACTATGGAGATCAATATGCCGGTGAAGGATAAAGAGTCTAAAGAAGAAGGCCAGGCGGTAAAAGCCTCAAAAGCTTTAACCATTCTGCTTGGCGCTGATAATAAAGTCTATTATTATGTTGGCATTGAAAATCCTGAGCTGCTTGTTACGGATTTTTCTAAAACCGGGATCCGTTCGGTCCTGAATGAAAAGAACAGGACTGTTAAGGATCTTGTGGTTGTTATTAAAGCTACAAAAGATGCAAAGTATAAAAATGTTGTTGATGTCCTTGATGAAATGGCAATAACTGACGTTAAAAGATATGCATTGGTTGATATAACGGATTTCGATCTTGAACTTATCCAGAAAGTTAATGTACAGTAGGTGAGTTATGGAAAGTAATCTTGTAATCAATGATAAACTGAACGAAATTGTCTTTGCGTTAAAAAATAAAGACTACGGCGCTTATTTATTAAGGCGCCTTTATAAGAAGCACGTTTCGATTTCTATATGGGTAACTATTATCGGCTTTACGCTTGCCGTAAGTATGCCGATAATTATTAAGTACCTTACGCCCCAGGAAGATATGGCGAAGAGAAAACTCAGGGTGATAGATTATACACAGCTGAGTGAACCGCCTTCAATCGATAAAAAAGAAGAGAAGATTGAGGTGGACGCCCCGCCTCCGTTGAAGTCAACAATTAAGTTCCTTCCTCCGGTGGTTAAACCGGATGAGGAAGTTACCGAAGAATACATCCCCTCACAGGATGAATTGAAGGAAGTTGACCCGGGTAAATTAACTCAGCAGGGAGATCCGGGCGGAGTTGATTACAGCCTTATGGATATAGAGGCTGATAAGCCTGAAGTTGTAAAGGAAGAAGAGAAAGAAGCGGAAATATTTACTTATGTTGAAGAGATGCCAAGTTTCCCCGGAGGCCCGGAGGAAATGTTCAGGTTCTTCTCGGCAAACATTCAGTATCCGGAAATCGCGAAGAGGGCCGGCGTTGAAGGTAAGATATTTGTTTCTTTCGTAGTTACCCGCGGCGGCGTTATCCGTGATGTTGCAGTTGTTAAAGGTATCGGCGCAGGCTGCGATGAAGAAGCGGTCCGCGTTGTCAAAACAATGCCCGGCTGGAACCCCGGAAAACAAAACGGCAATCCGGTAAGTGTAAGGGTTTCGATTCCTATCATATTCAAGTTGAACTAATACACGAGTTCGATGTAAGTACCCGATGTGGACTAAAATATTATCACTCTTCGGAATTTTTATGGTAATGTTTTATCTCCTCATCGGGTTTTTTTTGCTGTTGGCCCCCGGTTATTTCCAGGGGTTTAAGGATTCATACCGTATAGTATTCGGCTCCGCCGTTGTTCTGTACGGATTTTTCAGGGGTTATACGGTTTATAAAAGGTTCCGTGAGGACTCCGAAAACGATGATGATGAAGAAGAGAATAATGCGTAAAATTTTATTTGTACTGTTACCCCTGGTTCTGGCGCTGTTCGCCTCCTGCGGCGAGCAGAAATACGATACCCCCGAAGACGGCCCCACATTTGGAAATATTACAATCTCTGTTGATGAAAGCTTCCGGCCGATCTTCGAATCACAGCTTGAAACATTCCACAGCATTTATACCCAGGCCAAAATAAATGTGCGCTACGTTTCAGAAGCTCAGGCCGTTTCTGACCTTGTCGCGGATTCTTCCAGGATGATAATTATCAGCCGGGAACTTTCTGCTGCCGAGAATAGTGAAATAGAAAGAGTAAAGATTTATCCGTCAACCATAAAGGCCGCCTACGATGCCGTGGCGCTGGTGGCGCATAAGAACAATAAACAGGCCTTTATAACATACGAGCAGATTGAAGGAATACTGCGCGGTGAAATTACCAACTGGAGACAGGTGGACCGTTCATTGCCTTCTTCAGAGATACAGCTGATATTCGACAACTATAATTCAGGTATAATTAATTATCTGAAGAGCAGGTTTGGCACGGATGCATTTCTGAAGAAGAACAGTTTCGCGGTTAAATCCAGCGAAGCAGTGGTTGATTATGTTTCGAAAAATACTAATGCTCTCGGGTTTCTGGGTGTGAACTGGATAAGCGACAGTGATGATCAGAAGAATTTATCCTTTCTGAAGAAAATCAGCGTGCTTGAAGTTTCCAATCCGGATACTTCGGCCAAAGGCGGAAGTTACTATCAGCCGTTCCAGGCATATATAGCGACAAAAGATTATCCGCTTACCCGCACTGTGTATATGATCAGTCGTGAAGCGAGAAAGGGCCTGGCTTATGGTTTTATGGCTTTTGTGGCCAGTGAAAGAGGACAAAGAATTATATTAAAATCGGGTTTAGTGCCAGCTACTATGCCCATCAGACTTGTAGAAGTCAGGAATGAAAATTTCAGTATAGAAAGAGACAACAATAATGAAAACACAAAAAATTAACCGGTTAATCAATTCACTCCTATTATTATTGTTCTTCGCGGGAATAACTTACGCCCAGGACGTTCAGAAAGGTGTAAGATTATATGAGACCGATCAGTTTAATAAAGCGCGTACTTATTTCCTTGAGCTTGCCGCGGCAAATCCTTCAAAACCTGAGGTACTTTATTATACGGGCGAGTTCTTCCTGAAGATGGGGAACAAAGATTCAGCAAAGATTTTCTTCAACAGCGCGATAAAGGCGGATGATGAGAATATGTACTCGCTTGTTGCCGCGGGTGTGCTCGCGCTGATGGATAATGATAAAGAGAAATACGATGATTTTTTTAAGGATGCAGTGAAGGCGAATCCAAAGAAGACAATCCTCGCACAGTTAAGAATCGCAGACGCGTATCTTGCTCTCGGGCTTGTTCAGAGTGAAGAACCCATCGATATTCTGTTAAAGGCAAAGGAAGTTGACCGTAAGAATCCGCGCCTTTATGATATTATTGGAAATATTTATTTCGCACGGAACGACGGCAGCAAAGCCATCGAGAATTACCGTATGGCAAAAGATTTCGACAGGACCTATGTGATGGGCCACGTCGGAATGGGACGCGTCTATAACAGGACACGCAATTTCGGCGCCGCAGAGAGCTCATTCAACGACGCCGTCCTTGCAGACTCGACGCACGCGGTCCCTTACAAAGAACTTTCGGAACTGAACTACGGGCTTAAGAAATATGATAAGGCCGTCTCGAATCTGAAGACTTATATCAGCCTCTCGGAAGAAACACTGGCAATAAATACACTGCTCGTAAAGTACTTATACCAGAATAAGAGCTATAATGAAGCAATTGATGTTTGCGATAAAATTCTTGCAAAACAACCGGAGAGCCTTGAAATAGTTCAGCTGAAGGGTTATGCGTTTTATAAGTTAGATGATTATAAGGGCGCGGCCGCGGCTTTCGGGCAGTATTTTGCCGGAGTTGATGAAAAGAAACTCTCCAAAATTGATTATGAATATTTTGCGAACTCGTTATACAGGGCCGGAAATGAGATGCAGTCCGTTCAGTACTACCTGAAACTGCAGGAACTTGACACAGCAAGTTTTGAAAATTACGGAACAATCGGCGACATTTATTTCAAGAGTAATAAATGGGCAGAAACTATCCAGTACTATAAACTGAAAGAAGCTAAATCAGGAAAAGGCCTTTCAACCAAGGAAAATTATAACCTTGCATTCGCGTATTACAGGAGCGGTGAACTTGTCCTTGCTGATACTACTTTCGGTTTAGTGATAGAAAAAAATCCGGAATTGGCGCTGGCATATTTCTGGAGAGCCAGGGCTGCTTCGCAGATCGATTCAACCCTCGATTCAGGGCTTGCCAAACCTCATTATGAGAAATTTGCCGAACTCGCTCTGGCACAGCCGGATAAGTACAAGACCCAGATCATTGAAGCGTATACATATCTGGGCGCGTATTATATAGCGAAAAAAGATACTCCTGAATTCAAAAAAACCTGGAAGGATCTGTCAAAGGCCTACTGGTATAAAATACAAGCGATCGACCCGGGCAATAAGCAGGCTGAAGAAGTTCTGAAGAATATTAAATAAAGTAAGATATTTATTGGAAGAAACCTCCGGTGCCGAAAGCGCCGGAGGTTTTTTGTTTTAAATCAAACAGTAAAACGGATTAGTAAATCTGATCGTGATAAACAAACTGATGAGTTAAAATACCGGTTGTCCAACCGTATGGGGTGAAAAATAGAAATTTGTGGAGCTAAGCGGAACCGAACCCTGTGATTTTAGTCAAATTTTATTTTATCTTAATTTTCTTCATATCCCCGTAACTTGTTATAAACGCCTATGTTATAGCCTCACTCAAAATACTTCAAACTCAAAGTAAATACAAATAAATATCATATTTTTATACGAAAGTTATACGAAATTATTTATATTACCCTTACGGATCACGGGAAATTAATGAACCCTGATTTTATAACTTCATTTTTTCGCTATTTTCGTATAAGGCAAACGATATGATAACTCTGAATTTCTACATAGAAACCAAACTTAAAACGGTTCTCAAAGACCAGCCTATTTATTTGCATATCACCCGATTATCAAAGCGGAGACTTTACAAGATCAACACCCGCGAAAGAATAAAGCCCGGACTTTTGAATGATTACGCGCTGGAAATCCTTGACAGGCACAAAGGCGAACCGCGCCCTTTACCCAGCATATCAAACCAAAAAATGAA
>CAIMOS010000316.1 GCA_903843135.1 uncultured Ignavibacteriales bacterium
CTGAGCCGCCGGGAAGGGCGAGCCCTTCCCCTACGAATATTTATTTAATGTAGGGACAGTGGCTTGCCCTGTCGCGCTGAGTTCGCCGAAGCGGGTGATGAGTTCTTGAAATCTCTGTGAGTTCAAATAAAACGCGACTCACAAGAAAATATCATCACTCTTCGTCTCATTTCCTTTTCCCTTCTGATCATTCTTTTCCTTATTTTACTTATTATATCTGATAATTTATGTTTAAAAGAACTTTCAAATTTGTTCTCATCCTCTTCTCTTCGGGACTGCTTATTTCCTGTTCGGGATTATTTAGTGATTTCAATGATGAAAAGGATCCGCTGCTTGCTGAGATTGAGTCCATTAAGAAAAGTACTAACTATGATATGAATAATGTGAAAGTGATGAGGAATCCGGAAGAGTGGCAGGGGAAGATGATCTCGCTGAGCGGCACAGTGCTGTCTCAACCGATACTCGGCGAGGTAGATGAAGTATTTGAACTTCGCGGGACTAACGACGGATATCTTACCGATATGATCGTGCGCCTGGATAAACCGCTGCCGAAGCAGTCGAATATCGGGCAGGCGGTTAAACTCGTTTCGCAGGGGAAAGAGGTGAGGATATTCGGGATCGTAAACGGGTTGAAGCAGATTAAAACCGAATCTGGGACCCGTCGCGAACTGCCGGAACTCAGCTGCCAGATAATCTATGACAGGAATGATTTTTATTTAGAACGCCCCCTCTGGATTAGTCGCAATCTTGAACTGCGCGCCGCGGCTAAAAAGTCAAAAACAAAAAAATAATTTCTTCCCTGAAATTATTCTCAATTCTTCATTCTTAATTCTTCATTCATAATTCTGAATTCTGAATTCTTAATTCGAAAAAAGCCCTCCTGTCGACTTAAGCCACACCGCGACTTTATCCGCGACTCCCGCAACATCATTATCCGAAATATCAAACTCCTTTGCGTTCAATATTGATTCAAAAACAGCGCTGCGCATCAGTTCCTGCTCTTCTATAAATATTCCGGTATCATTATACTGCGACGGATTGCCGGAAACCTTTAACCTTTCTTCCCTTGCCTTGTAAAACGACTCCGGGCTTCTTGATAAAAACACTATATGAAATCCGAGCGCTTTCAGCCTTTCCTCAAGCCACAGAAAATCATAATGTCTGTTCTTGTATTTCTGCTGGTGCACTTTTGTCGAGAGGTGAAACCTGTCGATGATCCAGGAATAGTAACGCTGAAGTTCAAAGAGGCGCGCCCACGTTGCGTATGTTTCCATTGCCTGCTGCTCTTCTTCTTTCTCGAAGTTGATCAGTCCGCGTCCCCACGGAAAGTTTGTGAACGCGCACCACTCAGCGGAGATGACCGGGGAATGGTACTTGTACTTACGCGGACCAACAATTTCCGGGTGTTCGTTCAGCGCGAACGCAAGTTCGGTTTTGAAGGTCAGACGGGTGCCTTCAAGGATAATTTTTGGGGTAAGTTTTGTGGACATAATTAGTTCTAATTCTTTGGTCGAAATCTGTTATACAATTTATGAAGAAATGAAGTAATTTTTGTTTAATGAAAGGTTAATATGCGCTGTTTAGGGCAGTTACGCAGAGGACCGCAAAGGGAAACAGAGAACCGCAAAGAA
>CAIMOS010000317.1 GCA_903843135.1 uncultured Ignavibacteriales bacterium
CAGTACTCCGCAGCACAAGCCCGGCGCATTCCGGAACCGGCCGGTTGTATCGGGGCTATCGACTGTACTAACCCTGACGGAATACTATTCCGTGCTACGATAGTTACAGTTGTCACTATTTTTTAATTCGCAAATTGTTATCTTTCAGTAACTAAAACTGAATTGTATGCCATTTTTACTTGTAATACCATCAATCGACATCAAAGAAGGTAAGACGGTGCGCGTTGTCCAGGGAATCCCCGAATTAAACGTCCCTGAATACGCGAACGATCCGCTTGAAATGGCTATGATCTGGCGCTCCGAAAATGCAAAGATGCTTCACCTCGTCGATTTCGACGGCTTCACTTCCCATTCAAATCTTAATTACAAGATCATTCAGGATATCTGCCAGTCAGTGATTATCCCCGTTGAATACGCCGGCGGCATTCGTTCGCTTGAGGACGCGGATAATGTGTTCGGACTCGGAGTCGCGCGCATTGCGATTTCAACTATACTCATCGAAAACCGGGATGAGTGCCTTAGAATTTTATCAAAGTACGGCCCCAAAAAAGTTATCGCCTCGCTCGATGTTATCAATGAAGAGGTCGTAATCCGCGGCCGGAGAGTAAGAACGGGAAAAGATCCGATCGAACTCTCATTTGAACTGAAGAGTATGGGCTTCGAAAGAATAATAGTCACCGACGTGCTTCGAAACGGAATGATACAGGGACCCAATATCCATTTATCCAAACGCGTGGCATCCGCCTCAGGATGCAAAGTCACCCATTCGGGCGGCGTGAGAAACAAGGATGAACTGATGGACCTTCAAAATCTTATCGGCGAAGGAGTTGACTCGGTTATCGTCGGCAGGGCTATGTATGAAAACCGTTTCCCCTGCCAGAAACTCTGGAGGCTTGCAGAATCAGGATTATACAGCTAATGGAAACTTTATCAGAAAAAAATAAAATACTGACACACAGTTTCTGGGCCAATGTATTTAAGGGCACGCCGAAGAAACGCGAACTAATGAACGACCTGAAGGAACTCCCCCCTTTCGCGGCGCTGAAAAAGCATATTCTTTACCAGCTTACTAAAATCGTTCACGTCAGGAATTATTCCGCGGGTGAATACATCTTTATGCAGGGTGACCCGGGAATAGGATTATACATCATTAACGAGGGTGAAGTGGAAGTGTTCAACGATGACAGAACAGAAAGAAACGTTGTGCTTGCTTCATTCTCTTCCGGAGATTTTTTTGGAGAACTTGCATTAATTGACGGCGAGACACGGTCCGCCTCCGCGAGAGCGAAGACCGATTGCGAACTCTCTGTTATCTTCAAACCGGATTTTGACGAACTGCTTCACAGGAACCCGCGTGAAGGGCTTTTAATTCTGACTGAGCTGACGAAAATAATTATCACCCGGCTCAGGCAAATCAATATCGATTATTCTAAACTCTACAATTTGTACAAAAATGATAAAGGAGAACAAGCGTGAACACACCTTTTAACCGCATTCTTGTCCCGATAGATTTTTCGGATTACTCAAAAGCCGCACTGAAATTTTCCGTCGAATTCGCGGAGAAATTTGGCGCAGAACTGACCCTGATTTACGTAGTTGAACCTTTTATCTACCCGCCTGATTTCAGTATGGGGCAAATTGCCCTGCCTGCCGTAAATCTGGAACTCGATAAACGTGCTGAGGAACAGTTGGGAAAACTGGCGGCCGCGGAAATCGGCGACAGATTGAAAGTCAGGACAGTAGTTAAATCAGGCACCCCGTTTGTAGAGATCCTGGATTATGCTAAAACTGAGGATATCGACCTGATAATAATTTCAACACACGGACACACCGGCGTTGAACATTTATTGTTTGGAAGTACAACTGATAAGGTTGTCAGGAAATCCCCCTGCCCGGTGCTTACGCTCAGGGACCCGGTGAAGGGATTTGATTACAAGAATTTCTATCAGAAGAAGGATTAGTTCTTTCGTTCTACGACGAAATTCGCGAGCGCGGTAAGAGACTGTTTCGATACTGAATCCGGAACGGGTTCGATTGATTTAATTGCCCTGTGCGCGTAATCGAGAGCCATTTTGTGTGAATACTCGATTCCTTTTTTCTCGTGCACAAACTCAATGATTTCCTTAATTGTATCTTTAGTCTTCTTCCCCTTCATCAGTTTACGGATACTTTCCGCCTCTTTGGGAGAAGAATTATTCAACGCGTAGATGAGAGGGAGAGTGATCTTTTTGTCCTTTATGTCCGTACCGATTGCCTTGCCGAACAACTTAAAAGAACCTTCGTAATCGAGAATATCGTCCTGTATCTGGAATGAAATACCAAGAAACAGCCCGTAATTTTTCATTGCAATTCTGTGCTCAGGGTCGTCAGTTGTGCTTGCTGCCCCAATTTCGCAGCAGGTTTCAAGCAATGAGGCTGTCTTATCGGAAATAACCTGGAAATAGGTGTCCTCGTCAATGTCCAGTTTCCTTGTTTTTTGTATCTGCAACAATTCGCCTTCTGACATCCTCTTTACCGTGTTAGTAATCACCTCAAGGAAATCAAAATCTTTTCCGTTCACGGCAATCATAAGCCCTCTCGCCAGCAGATAATCTCCCATAAGTACGGCGATTTTATTTTTCCAGACTGCATTTATTGAAGGCAGGCCGCGGCGCTGTTCGGCGTTGTCCACCACATCATCGTGGATCAGCGTGGCGCTGTGCAGAAGTTCGACGAGGGTGGCGCCTCTGTAAGTACGGTCGCTGATTTCTCCGCACGCTTTTGCAGCGAGCAGCACAAGCAGAGGCCGTATCTTCTTCCCTTTTTGTTTAAGGATATACTTTGCTACCAGATCTACTAGGTTTATTTTGGAACGGATGGAGTCGCCGAAAGTCTGTTCAAAGACTGTCAACTCATTCCTGATGGGCTTACTTATTTCGGATAAATTTACTTTATTCAATTTTCTTCGAGGAGAATTTGGAGACTAATATACTAATTTCGTAAAGAATAAGGAGCGGGATGGCGAGAAGCACCTGGGAAACAGGGTCAGTTCCCGGCGTGAGCAATGCCGCAACGATAAGAATTACCACAATTGCGTGCCTGCGGTATTTTCTCATCACACCCGGCGTTAATATTCCCAATTTGGAAAGGAAAAACGATATCATCGGCAGTTCAAACACCAACCCTGCGCCGAGCATTACACTTAAGATGATTGACATATATTCATCAATCGCAAATGCGTTTTTGATGTCCGCGCTTCCGAAACTGGCGGCAAAACTGAACGCGGCCGGAAGCATAACGAAGTATGAGAATACCACTCCGCCAAGAAAACAAATAGTTGAGAAAGCCACAATTGCCGAGATGTATCTCCTCTCCCTCTTTCTTAGCGCGGGAGAAATAAACTTCCAGAACTGGTAAAAAACATTCGGAAGGCTGAGGATACTTCCGCCGATGAGGAATACTTCAAAGTAAAGAAATAACTGCCCGAACGGCCGAAGGTTCTGAAGGTCTATCTTATTTGATTTGGCCGGAAAAAGAAGAAAGTTTATAATCTGGTCGGTGAACATACCGCAGATAATCGCTCCTGCCACAACACCGATAAGAGAATAAAAAATTCTCTTCCGCAGTTCTTCGAGATGGTCCATAAAGGTCATCTCAACATCCGCGAC
>CAIMOS010000318.1 GCA_903843135.1 uncultured Ignavibacteriales bacterium
CCCAGCATCAAATTGAAATCGAACAGCAGGTTACCCGTCACTTTATGTTCGAAGTAAACATTCGTAAGAAGCTGTCCGGGGATGTCGTCAAACCTGTACGGGCGCCTTCCCGCGTCTACTCCGTAATAGCTCAGAAGCGTATCGAACAAAACGCCCGGGCCGGTGTTCGCGTTGTATTGCGGATCAGTTCCGATCATCGTTTTGTGAATATAGTCGCCGGTAAAAAATATGCGGCTGTATTCAAGCCTTCCGCCGACTGTCCACTCGATTCCTTTTGTTTCGACTTTACCCATATAGTTCGAAATGGTGTCTCCGCCGGGGAGGATCACAAATTCAGTACGCAGCCTCGACTTCATTGTATTTTCACGGCGCATATTGGTAAAGAAGTTAAAGCTAAGCAGGCTCACTTCATCATCCGGTTTGTATTTACCCCAGGAGTTAAAGTTCACGGAATAACTGCGGTTGTAATTTTTTGTTTTGAGCATATCCCCTTTCGGCTCTTCCTCGTCTCTGATCGTCTGGTACTGGACCTTGTTGTTCCAGTTGAGCGTCTTGTCGAAGAAGTCGGCAGAATGGGCGATCTGTCCGGTAAGACGGAGATATTCATCGCCGTTCACGCGGATATCGCGCATCGACTGTGCCGCGTTAAGGTTATAACTCATCGCGCCGCCGCCAAGAAGGAAGCCGCCGCCTAGGTTCGCTTCGCGTGTATCGGGATTGTTTTTAATTTTTAGTCTGTGCGGCTGTACGCCGATCTTTGTAGATACATTGATAATGCCGGCGGTAACATCGCCGTAGCGGACGGAAGGAAGTCCGGTGATAACTTCTATTTTTTCAATATTGTCCGCGGGGATCGTGCGCAGATCGACACCGCCCCCCATATTGGAGCTTCCGAATTTTGAACCGGACATCCGTTCAAACTGCATATTCGCGTTATTTGAAACAGGCGCGTCATCCACAACTATCAGCGTGCCAAACGCAGAGAGCTGATCGCCCTCATCGCCGCGTGTGGCTATCTGCGTGGTCTTCCCGAGCCCGGGATTGTCTGTCTTCTGCACACCGGGCACGAGGTCAAGCACGTCCTTGATGCTCGATGCCTGGTAGTGTTCGATTTCACCGCTGTTAATTACGGTTTTTGTATTCACATCTTTCGGCATCAGTTCGGTGGTCCCGACAACTTCGATACCGCCGATTGTGAATATGCCTGAAATAAGCGCAATGTTCAGTTCTTTCGTTTCGCCCGGTTTAAGTTCCACGTCCGAAGCATATTTCTCGTATCCGACAAATGTGACTTCTACTTTGTATTTACCCGGTTTCAGGTTACGGATCACGTAACGCCCGTCATTATCGCTGGCTGCGCCCTGCCCTGTGCCGCGCACTACTATTGTAGCGCCGATTAACACTGATTTTGTCTGATCAGTGATTTTGCCTTTCAGAACGGAACGGGACTGGGAAAAGTTTTGCGTAAGCAAACCGGAAAGAACTAAAACGAGAAGGAAAGAACGAAAAAGATTGTATATAATTTTCATGCGGCAAGTTTCTTTGTCGTTGGTTATTTAGAGGCGATCCCTGTTGGCCAGGGGATTCGAGGTATTATAAGAGATATAATTCTTCAATGAAGAAACAATAAACTAGAAAAAAGTAAATTATACAATAAATGTAATGTTTCAGGGATTAAATGCCAAAATAATTTAATCCCTGCCCTGCATAAAGAATGCACTGAACTGCTTAATGACCGGCTATCGGTTAAGCGCCCGGATTTCGGGAACGCGATGATTTACGCGTTCCTGGACTCCTGCCTGCCCTTCTATTTTGTTGTTTTATATAACACTTCGCCTGAGGATACTTGTCCGCACAACCATTATCCCAAACGCGCCTGCTGCTTCTGTCCGGCAGACGCATTTATGCTTCAAAGCAATTCGCGAAATTGCTCTATGGTATCGGCCAAATATATTTAACTGATCAATGCCTCCGGCTATTTAAGCATAATTACTTTTTTCACGGCCCTGAAAACCTGCGCTCCGTTAACGGGCCTGGCTTCAATCGAAATGAAGTAAACGCCTGATGAAAATTTCCCCGCGTCCCAGACCGCTTCGTAAATGCCGGCGTTGAGTTCACTGTTCACGAGTTCATCAATCTTTTCACCGAGCATATTATATACTGAGGCATTCACTTTTGATGCTTCCGGCAGAGTATACCTTACAGCCGTGGAGGGATTAAACGGATTCGGATAGTTCTGCGAAACAGCAAAACTCTGCGGCGCCGGCTGTTGTTCTTCCTCCGTTCCGGTAAGCGGCTGATCGGATAGAATAAATATCTGCGCGGTGTTGCCCGGAATATTCAGCTGGTAATTTCTCAACTGCGAACCTGTTACCTGGTAAGACAACCTGTTTATTTCATCATTAAGATAAAACGCCGCGGTACTGTCGTATGAAAGAAGTTCCGGCGGCACATTAATAATTACCGCCTGCTGCGAGTTGCTGAAATTGAAATTCATAACCGCGTTGCTGGGGCCCTTTCTGCGAAGCACAGTATATACTTCGCCGGGTTTATTATTGTTTATCCTTCTGTAATCCCCGGCATAGAGCGCGGGAGTTTTTCTGCGCAGCGCAATAAGTTTCTTATAGAACGGCCTCAGTGAGAGAGGATCATTCCACCTGATGTTACCCCTGAATGTCATTTCTCCCACTTCCTGCCCGGCATACAACGAAGGAATCCCCGGAACCGAGAACATAAATGAAGCCGCGACTTTTGTTTTACTCAGGCCGAACGCCTCGAGAAATCTCTGTTCATCCTGGTTTTCAAGGAACCGGTACTGCCTGGCGTGCTGCGGATAGAGCGGATCGAAATAAGACTGTATGATCGTATCAAGCGAAGCGATCGATGTGGTACCTGAAGCAATGCTCCGCATCGCGTTGAACAGGCTCCAGTCATAAGCAACATCGAATTTCGCGTCAAAGTAACGGGGAAATTTCGCGTCCGCTTCAGCCATCAGGTAAACATCCGGTTTGACGGCCTTTAGTTCACGCCTCCATCTTTGCCAAAAAGCCGGCCCTTCAGGACGAATATCGTTTATTGCCCAGGCGACGTCGCACCTGTAACCGTCCACTCCAAAGTCGTGGACCCAGTATTTACCGACTCTTAATAAATAATCACGTGTGCTTTCAACAGAATAATTTATTGACGGCAATGATACCCAGGTAAAAAGATACTGGAAGTTTCCGTTGCTGTCCCAGTAATAAAAAGGATAATACGGCGAATACTGCAGATACTTCTTGGCGTCTTTCATAAAAGGATGCAGATCAGATGAGTGCTGGATTACGTGGTCCAGAATGACTTTTATTCCGAGTTTATGCGCGGCGTCAATCAAAGCTTTAAAATCCTGCTTCGTACCGTACTGGGGCAACACATCCATATAATCAGTAGTAGCATAACCCGGGTTATCCGGGCCGTGATCAGTAGTAGTCGGATGAACAGGAAGGAACCATATTACATCCACTCCGAGATCTTTCAGCTCGCTCAGCCTGTTCTTCACCCCGTTAAAAGTTCCGCTCTGATCAAATGTCCTGACGAATATGGAATAAATTATTGATGTATCCATCCATTCGGGATGCCAGGCAGAGTAGTCGGGGACAAATCCCTCTCCGGAAACAACTTTAACGACTGCCCTTGCCCAGCCGGTCTTGTTCAGCTGATTAGTCGCGCGGAGCGTGAAATAATACTCTCCCTGAACATTTGGCAATGCAAATGTAACAGGCGAGCCTGATGCCGAACTTAAAGACACCTGAGACGGATTAAGAGAGTCCTGGCTCCAGGAAAACTGCAGCGCCCCGCCCGCTGGATCCTGCGAACTGTCTGCGTAAAGCGACACAACGCCCGTCTGAATAACCGTTCTGATTTTTGCCGCCGGCGTAACCGGCTTTTCATAATTGTAAAGCACGGATGAACTCACGGACAAGCCGTTGGGAGACTGGAACTCGGCCCGGACCGGATTCTGTCCGTCGTTCAACGGTATCCTCCGGAAAAATATGCTGTCAGCACCGGTGTTCGTGCTGTATGCTGACGATCCGTTTTTGACAGTTACCACCGATCCCGCCGGCAGTTTCGCCTTCCCGTAAACGGCCACTGAATCGGAATAGAGCACCCCTCCTGACGCAAGAAGTTCGAGTTCCGGCAAAGTTCCCAGGAGAGGATGAATATCTCCGGGAAAAACTTTTACCGCGCCGCGCCCGGGGCTGCCTATAACCGGAATGAAAGAGCCGCCGGTCATCTGAGCGCTTCTGGAATTATTGAGAATTATCTCCTGGCGTTCATTTGTTCTTACAAATGCCAGATCATAGGCGTTAGTCGCTTCAGCGTAATCGTACCCGCCAAGCTGCGGTCCGACCTTTATTGTCCCCGAACTCCCCTTAAGATATGACCAGCCGAGATAGTACCACTCATTGTTATAGGTTCCAAGAACCGGAAGAAGCGCTGAGAGCGGGACCGTGAACCGGAAAATATTATTGCGCCCTCCCGTCAGGGTTACCTGAAGTTTATCACTTTTCGTCTCCGGAGCGCGTGATAAAATAATCCGGTTTTCAGAAGCTGTATCGAGATACGCGGAATTAGGCGCGGCAAGGATTATATAGGCCCCTTTATTCTGCCAGTCAGGCACCCTTAGTTTAACATTCTGGGGAACTTCTACCGATTGAGAGGAGATATCGTGATTTATCATCAGCATAAACCTTGTTGACGCGGTGATCCTTTCCATCTCAACATCCACGGTAAGCGAGTCGCCGTTTTGCGATGAATTCAACTTAATGCTTCTTATATCAGCCGCGCCGGTATCCGCCGGCACGGGAAGGACAAAATTCCCCGATCCTTTATCATCATTTTCGCCGTCGTAATAAACATACCCCGGGCCGGGTACGGCGTTCCTTACGCCGAAATGATAATTAACGCTCTTTGCGGGATTACCGTAAATGTCCTTTGCCTGGAAGTCAACAGCGTATCTGCCCGGGCCGGTCACCGGTACTGTGACACGCACATTATATCCGTCTGAAAAACCTGTAGTCGTGACCGGAAGCTGAGTGGTCCCGTTGAGAATCGCTTTCACGGAAGAGTTGTTCACGCTTATTGTAGTGTCGCCGTTCAATACTTTGCAGTTTATCGTGATAGAAGTTGAATCCGGATATGTATACCACACGCCGGGGGCAGGAGAAAAATCTAAAAAATACGGAACGGAATATTTTTTTCTCACGGCGACCGTCCTGTGGTTGGCCGACATAACCGGATTATCGGGATCATTCATATACAAACCTGTATTAACAATTATCGTGTACTCATTAGGCTCGTTAATTATCAGGTTTGTTCCGTATGTATAAATACCGTCCCCGTCCGGATCTGTCATAAGATTTTGTCCGTTCTGATTAAAACTGCCTTTTATGTCAACGCGGGTGATCGGGCTTAAGAAATTAAAATTGGGGCTCCCGGAATCGAATGTGAATGTAAACGGTTTTGAAGAAGTATTTTCAATTACGGTAAAGGAGGAAGCCAGGGAGACCGTATCGCCGTTGGTAAGCGAACATTTCAGATAAACAGAATGCGCGCCGAGCGAAAATGGAGAAGCGGGCTGATAAGAGAAAAACCTGTTACCCGGATCGAAATAATTTCCGGCGTTGGGAACCTCAGCATTGTCGATCTTAAAAATAAAACTTGCGGGATCTATCTGGTGTTTGTACGCCCAGGATACATTTGCGGTTATTTCCGGGCGGCTGTTTGTTATGGTCGCCCCGTTTTTCGGCAGAAGGTAGAATATCATCGGGCTGTTAACCGTGATATATGAATTGTTGAACGGCCCTCCGAGCCGGGGATTCAGGGGATCGGTATAATAGCCTGTTACTCCTGCCTGGCCGACAGTATCAACGAATGTCACGAACTTATATTCATAAGTAAGGGGCAGGAGATCAAGAGAAACTTTATAAAGACCGGGGTTGGTCTGCCTCATCCTGAATACTCCGTTCGTCCACGAATTCATACTTCCGTTCACGCCGACTCCGGAATCAGTTGCCGCCAACTGATGTATGAACCGGAATTCAACCGGTATTGCATCCGGATTTCCGGGTGAAACCTGCGGATAAAGGTTTAGGCTGACCAGGAAAAACAGGACTATCATACAAAATTTAATCATCTCAACTCCCAAACTCTTAACTATTAAAAATATTCTGCAAATTTGTGGAAAATTATGATTTGGCACAAGCCGTTATTTGCGGAAATCTGTGCTCTGAGGTAATCCGGTTATTATTAAGAAGGATGAGTAAATAAGGACTATATCACGCGGCGGATCAATACTATATAGTACATTGTTTAAAGGCAGTATTATTATGGCCCTGACCACCCTCCCCGGATAACAATGCGATGGGCCGGAATTATACTGTCAGCAGAACCGTGAACTTTGTACCTTTTCCGGGAGTACTGTCTACAACTATTTCACCGCCGTGCGCATCAATAACTTTTTTACAGATTGCAAGCCCTATTCCGGTCTTAGTTTCGGATCCGGTCGGTTGTGTACTTACCTTTTTGCTTGAAAAAAGATCAAACAGATACTGCAGTTCATTTTCCTTGATTCCCTGCCCCTGGTCTTCCACACTTATCACGGCGCGCTCACCGTCCATCCCGACAGTTACTTTAACCTCAGTATCCTGTGAGGAATATTTAATTGCATTATCAATAAGGTTTGACAGAACTTCCTGTATACGGTCGGGGTCAGCCTGGACTTTCAAATCTTCTGACTGAGTGCTGAAGACCAGCCTGATTTTTTTGCGCGCGGCAATTATTGAGTAGTCCTTCACTTTATCTTTGGCCAGTGAAACTAAATCCGTTTCGGTTTTTTTAATCTCTGTAATTCCCTCTTCAATACGCGAAACATCAAGCATCTGGCTCACTATCAGAAGCATATGTTCGGTCCTGTTGCCGATGATCCTGATCATTTCATTCCGTTCGGCCTCATCAGTTTCATCCTCCATCTGCAGCAGTTCAGTATATCCAAGGATGATGGAAATAGGATTTCGAAGCTCGTGCGCGACAATACCGAGCAGCATATCCCGCTCTTTCATTACCTTCCAGTTCGAGACTGCCTGTTCAATAATTTTCATTATATCGGTATCGGCAAGCGCTTCTTTTGGGATATAATCAGCAGCGCCTTCTTTCATACACTGCACCGCCAGTTCCTGGTCGCCGCGTCCGGTTAGCATTACCACCGGCACTTTCTTCTCTTTTTTCAACTGCTTAAGCACATTAAGACCCGAATTGGAGCCAAGATAAAAATCCAGAAAAACGAGGTCAACTGCATTTTCCTTTTTCCTGAGAATTTCATAGAGCTCTTCAGAAGAATTTGCCTCCAAAAGCCGTATCTGACTGAGCTTTTCCGGACCAAGGTATTTTTTAAATAACTTTATATCAGTTGGATCGTCGTCACATATTAAAATAGTCTTCATAAATTCCTTATCAGGGGATGATACAGACCTGGAACCAGTAGTGCAGCATATTTTTAAATACGTGCCTGTACTCTTCAAAGACTGTAGGTTTCCGGATAAAACCGGCGGCGCCGTTGTCATAAGACATCAGGACATCGCTGTTGTTCGCAGAAGTTGTAAGCACAACCACGGGTATTCGCCGGAGGTGTGGCGTCGATTTAATATACTTCAGCACTTCACTTCCGTTTATCTTCGGGAGATTTAGATCGAGCAGGATCAAATCAATCTTTTGCGCTTTTTGCTTTTCATCATTTAGACTTTTGAAATAGTTTATGGCTTCCTCACCGTCACTCAGAAAGAACGGATTCACAATATACTCTGTATCCTTAAGCAGAAGTTTCAATAATTTCTGCTCACCCGGGTCATCCTCAACTATCACAATATCATATAATTCACGGCCATTCATATTATTCTCCTGTTATTGGTATTTTAAACCAGAAAACGGAGCCGGCGCCATACACTGACTTAACGCCGATTTCTCCTTTGTAAAGTTCAACAATTTTTTTACAAACCGCCAACCCAATTCCACTTCCCCCGTATTCTTCCCGTGCGTGCAGCCTGCGGAACATTTCAAAGATCTGGGCAACGTAATTTTCCTGTATTCCGATCCCGTTGTCTTCAACTTCAACAAACAGACTGTGTCCGTCATTCTTTGATTTCACGGTGACGACGGGTGGAATATCTTTTTTTCTGTATTTAATTCCGTTGGCTATCAAATTCTGGAACAGCTGCTTTAACTGCGTTTTCTCCCCGTTCAGCGATCCAAGTTCATTTTCAATTCTGACATAGGCTTTGTTGTCTTCGATAAGTTCTGAAAGGTCAAATGTCAATATTTCATTCAGAAGCGCATCCAGATTTACCGGCATGAAGGACTGGATTTTAACGGTGATCCTTGAATAATGAAGAAGATCATCAATCATTTGCTGCATTCTTTTGGCGCCCTGTATCATATATGAAAGATTTTCTTTATCATCTTCATCCAGTTTTGATGCTGCGGTTTTCGCGAGGAGGCTCCCGAAAGCAGTGATCTTCCTGAGAGGCTCACGCAGGTCGTGTGATGCAATATAGGCGAAATCGGAGAGCGCCTTATTTGATATTTCAAGCTGAGATTTGATCTTCAGAAGTTCATTCTCTGATTTTTTTCGCTCGGTAATATCAATGCCGTAGGCCAGAATCCTTTTAACCTCTCCGTACTCGTCAATAATCGGGCTCACTGTCCTTTCAAGGTAGAATGTTTCTTCTCCCCTGACCAAAGTCTCATCAAACTTGACGGCCATTTTTTCTTTTTTTGCCAATTCAAGTTTTTCCCTCCTGCTTTCCGCTATTGATATATCAATATTCCTGTTCCTGCAGAAATCGAAATCATCTTTCCCGATTATCCATCCTCTGACTTCCGGTGTTTTAATGCTGCCTGGATTTACATAGATATATTTAAAGTCGGAATCAAAAACCGCTATTTGCCCGGGAAGGTCGTTTAATGTTTTTTCGTAGAATGATTTCAGTTCTTTAATCTCGTTTTCAATTTTCTTCCTCTCTGATATATCCCTGTAATTCCACAGATAACCTTTATATCTGTCTCCGATTATGATCGGAATAAAATCACGTTCAAAAACGCGGCCGTCATTTAAGTTCAGCTCTTCGTTCCTCACCTGATCCTTTTTATTCAGGATCTCGTCAATTCGCGAAAGAAATTTCGCCGGCTCAGCAAATAAATCTTTTGATTGATCCGCAGCAACAGCACAATCTATCCCGATTAGCTCTTCCGGCCATACGGGTATCGTGAACATCCTGCAAAATTCAGTATTAGTAACTACAAGTTTTCTGTGTTCATCTTCAACAAGTATGCCGGAAGGCATATTTTCAATAAACTCCGATAGCCGGGCGTTTGAGTCGCGCAGCTTTTCCTCGGACCGGACTGACTTTGTAATATCGCTCTGGATACCGATATAATTGGTTACCCTGCCGTCATCATCAAATATCGGGCTTATCCTCAGTTCGTTCCAGAAACTCGAACCGTCCTTCTTATAATTCAGCAGTTTAACGGTGCAGGCGCGGTGTTCCCTGATGGCTTTCCGGAGCCGCACCAGTTCCTCCTGATCCACATTATCACCCTGAAGGAACCGGCAGTTCTTTCCGAGAACTTCCTCGGGCGAGTATCCGGTCGTTTCATAGAAAGCGGGATTTGCAAACATCAAAGGATTATCCGGCAGTGCATAATCGGTAATCACAATTCCGTTGTTGCTCGCGTTAATTGCCCTCTCGTACAACTTGATTGTTTTTTCGGCTTCCTTACGCCTTTGTATCTGCTTGGTAAGAAAATCGGATATTAATATGATGTCCTCTTTTTCAAATTGACTCGACACAAAGAGTTTCTCACTCTGTTCGGGAAGAGAAAGAAGGGCTGACTTTAAATTTTCCAGAACTACTTTTTGCCTTTCCGTCTCAAGCCTCAGCCTGCTGTTTGCTTCGGTCAGCTCCTGTGAACTCAGATCAATGCTTCGCTCAATCAGCGAGCGGTCGGCCTCCTGATGATCATAAGACTCGCTTATATCGCGGAGGAGGTGCTGAAAATTCCCGGGCAGTGAGTTGATGTCAATTTTATTTCTTCTTAGCTGTCTCGCGAGAAGTTTATTCACGACAAACTCTCATTAAAGGTTGTAATTGTCATTGTCTGATTGTGCAGCTCACACTTAGTGGACGGATTAAACGGGGAAATCTCTCCGTATGAATAGAAGCCGGCCAATACGGCTTTGTCACCAAGCGCCTCTCTTACGGCTTCGACCTCTTCCTCGATTCTCTGTCCGAGTACAATTTTTCTTCCTACGCAGCTTATTAAAACAGCAAGTTCAGACGAAGCCGCGCTTTGTGACTGCTTGCTGTTTTCGGCGGCCACGGAAGCGCCTTCAATCAGCCGGTCAAAATTGGCCTTCATCAGCCTTGCGTAAGCGCCCTGCGGCATATCGCCGGCAAATATCATACAATTATTTTCCTCATCTACGGAGAGAATTGTACGTACAACCGGCTCAGAAGCATCGTCCGTTTTTATGCTCAGCGGAAAAAGAAGAGCCGCCCCGGGGAGTTCCTGCGCGTGGTCCCCAAGGTAGTTCTTATAAAGTTCAAGCGCCGAGCGTCCGTCAAGTTCATACAGTATATTGTCCCTGGATTTGGTTATCAGTCTTTCCGGGCCGAAAGAATCCCACCCCCCGATTGAACCGTAAGATATCCTGAGATTGCTGCCGTAAAATCCAACAGCAGCGATTCTGCCTTCCTGCGGATAATCGTTGAGTCCGACCAAAGTCTTCTGGAAAAGCGTGCCATCCCCCGCCAGTCCGCCGGTAACTGATACTGAGGCGGGAAGAGTTTCGTTGATCCCCTGTACCAGCCGGCTTCCGTTAACTTTCTGTCCGTCACATATCACAAATAAATGAACGAGCCCTTCACTGGGGAAATATCTGGCTATTTCCCTTCCTGCCTCCTGGCTTGAATCTATTGATTTTATTTCCCGGGAATATACCTTTGTTTCTGATCTTTCAAAATGAATCGCGGTTGAAACTACCGTATCATCAAAAACTTCTGTTCCGGATATTTCTCCCGATGTGGAGCAGGTCAGAATGTTGGCTTTCGGATAAAATGACTTTAAGTCATCAAATATTTTATTCGTCTCGAGGATCTGACGTCCGCCGAATGCTAACACCAAATCGGCTTCTGACTTTAATTTCTGATAAGGATCAGAATTCCAGCCGAATTTTTCTTGCCACCGGAGTTGTTCGATTTTCAATTTGTATCCTTTCGTTTAATGAGGAAGATTCTGAATTCAGAAAATTCCCGGGTTATATTTGTACCCGGATATCTAAACTGTTTCAAAGTTCAGCTTCAATAGCGGTCTAATTTAAATTTCTCGCCCAGATAAAGTTTCCTGACTTCCTGGTCCTCGGCAAGTTCATTCGCTGTTCCCTGCCGGAAAATTACTCCGTTGATCAGAATATAACCTTTGTCAACTATGCTGAGCGTTTCGTGAACGTTGTGGTCCGTGATAAGAACACCTATACCGCGGTTCTTCAGGTTAGCAACGATTGTCATAATATCTTCAACAGCTATAGGATCAACACCTGCGAACGGTTCGTCAAGGAGTATGAATCCCGGATTAGTAGCAAGCGTGCGGGCGATTTCAGTTCTTCTTCTTTCACCGCCGCTTAACTGGAACCCGAGGCTTTTCCGGATGTGCTGTATATTCAGGTCGGTTAACAGTTCTTCAACTTTTTGTTTCCGTTCTTCATTGTTCATTTTAAGCATCTGCAGTACAGCCATAATATTATCTTCAACCGACAACCTGCGGAAAATGGACGCTTCCTGCGGCAGATATCCTACCCCCATACGCGCGCGTTTATACATAGGTATTGTAGTTATCTCTGTATTGTCAAGAAATACCTGGCCCGCGTTCGGCCTGATCATCCCGACGATCATATAAAATGTGGTGGTTTTCCCGGCGCCGTTAGGGCCAAGAAGCCCCACTATCTCTCCGCGCGTAACTGAGACTGTGGATTTATTTACAACAGTTCGCTTTTTATAGATCTTAACGAGATCTTTGCTGTGCAGTGTTTGAAAATCGTGCTTTAATGGTTTTTCATTCATAAAATTTTTCTAAAATAACCTTTTCATCTTTTTCGGGAAGAATATTTCTGTTACGGGCCTGTTGTTGTAAATTGTAAATCCGGGGAGTGTGTAAGATTTTTCATTTCCCGTTACAACATTTTCCGGATGGTATTCGCTGTTAGGGTCGCCGTACAGATTTACCTGCGATACTTTTTTATCTTCGAAATTTATTACCGCTTCCCTTGAACTTGCTTTCATAAGCCCGTTCTGTTCATCATCCTCATACATATAATATATCCCGAGTACGTTACCAAACACTTCGGTCTTTACGAGCGCATTATCGCGGAAGTTCATTATAACGCGCTTGCCCGTCAGCTGGTCGTACCTTGCCGGGTTGATATCGCTTTTTGAAATCAGAAAAGCATTGCGGTCCACATATACTTTATTGATCCTTCTGTCCTGTAAAACTATAGTTATCGAGTCACCGGTCATTTGTGAATTGCCGGACCAGATAACCGGCACACCGCTCGAATCGCTTAACCTGTTTGTTATAAGCGTTTCTTTATCCTTGTAATATGTTGTGAGATCATTGTTGGAGGCGAAGTCGCCCCGGAGTATCCTCACGGAATCTTTTGCAATAAAAACATTCGCCGTATCACCGCGGAACGACTCCATCATCAGCGATTTGATCATCAGTGTATCCACCCTCAGCAGCGAGTCAGGCCTCTTATCACCTTTCCCGGTAACCTCTAATGTGTCGGGTTCATCCTTTACAGAATCGATCTGTATAAACAACGGCTTCACATCAACTTTGCTGTAATTCTTTTCCCTGTAATCCTCGAGATGATCGCCGAGAATCAGGGAGTTGTCTTTCAGATTTCTGACTTTGACATTAAAGAAAGCGTATGTAATGCCTTCCTTCCGGAGGTTGATCAGGCTGTCGGCGCTGATAATATTTCCGCTGGTATCGGTTATGTTAACGCCCTGCACCGCAATAGCTTTATCTATGTGCCTGAAATAGGTCAGCTTTTCGGAAGTCAGTACGGATAACGTGTCCGTCAGTTTGACGTTTCTGATAAAATTCGCCTGCTGCGGAGTAAAAAGATATTCGCCCGTTCCGGCTGTAAGAATAACTTTTTTATCATCAAGCCGCACACCTCTGTCTGAATACGCGCGTTTTTCGTTCCCGAAATAATACCCTTCATCGGTCAGGATTGTCAGTGTATCCTGCGTAATAATAACATTTCCGATCAGATGGGCATTATTGCGCGCGAGGTACTGTATCGCACGGTTGCAGGTAATCCGGACGTTCCCCTGTGTCAGCACAACATTACCCTGCACCTCACGTACAGACTCACCGTTTTCAACGCGTCCGAAAAGCTGGTCCCCGATCACTGTGATCATATTTTCCTGGGCTAAAACCGGAAGGGAGAAAATGATTAAAATCAGCAGGAAATTCTTCACTGCGGGGTGCTTCCGTTTGTTATATAGGTTATACGGAAAATCACATAATTGCGCAGATGCTGGTCGGATTCAAATCCGTAACCCTGAAGTACTTCTGTCGGTGTAGTGATCGTAACAAACTTATCAGTCTTAATTTTCTGATCGGAATTTTTCCACATAAGCTCTTCTGATTTCAGCACAACACCGCTGTCGTTAACGGTAACAACATCTTCGTATGCATATAGGTCTTTCGTTTGATCATCTATTCTGCCGCGCTTTGATGTAAGCGTGGTTGTTTTTTGTCCGAAGTTATTATAAAAATCCACTTTAAGGCCGCTGTCGATTATCGTTTCCTGGGTTTTCACGTACATCCTTAGATGCCCTACATCAAGCAGCGCGCGGGTCGCACCCTTTTCCGTTATAAGTATCTTTGATTTCCAGCTTTCCTGCGCGGGAATTTCCTTAACGTCAAGCTTGGTGTCAACTTTTGGTTTTACTTTCTCTCCGCCGCAGCCAAAATAAAAAAAAGAGAGCGCTATTAAAAAATTCAGGCAGAACTTCATCTGATCTTCAGCCCGAGATTTACAAGGTCGTGCAGGTGGACGATCCCTACGGGTTTATTATTTGCATCAGCAACAATCAGCGCCGTAATTTTATAGTTTTCCATCATCTGCAGCGCCCTCGACGCGAGGATCTCAGGCGTGATGATCTTGGGACGGGTTGTCATTATGTCGGATGCTTTAAGGTCTTTTATATCCAATGTTTTCTCCAGGAGCCTGCGAAGGTCACCATCGGTGATTATTCCGGCAAGTTGTCCGTTCTTATCAACAACGGACGTAACTCCCAGCCGTTTCGATGTGATTTCTATTATCGCGTCTTTCAGCGGCGTTTCCGTCGAAACAACCGGAACATCTTTACCTTTGATCATTATCTCTTCTACGCGGAGTGAAAGCCGTTTCCCTAAACTTCCGCCGGGATGCAGCATCGCAAAATCTTCAGCGGTAAAGCCGCGCATCTCGAGCAGAGCAACCGACAGCGCATCACCCATCACAAGGGTTGCAGTTGTTGAGGCAGTCGGCGCCAGATCGTGCGGACAGGCTTCTTCCTTAACCGGAATATATAGCGCGATATCAACCTCACGCCCGATTTTACTTTCAAGGTTGCTGACCATTCCGATTATCGGTGCGCCTAATCTTTTTATAAGCGTAAGAAGATTTACAATTTCCTCAGTGTTGCCGCTCTTTGAAAGGACAATAACCACATCCTCGCCGCGCACCATCCCGAGATCGCCGTGCAGGGCGTCGCTAGGGTGCATATAAATTGCAGGAGTTCCTGTGGAATTGAGTGTCGCGACTATTTTACGCGCGATAAGCCCTGATTTGCCCATTCCTGTAAGCACAACTCTGCCTTTGCAGTGCCGGATAGTCGTGACAGCTTTTACGAAATTGCCGTCTATAACTTCACTCAGTCCTTTTACCGCGTCCGCTTCAATCCGGATCACTTCCTTGCCTTTGGCAATTATTTCTTCTGATGTCACTATGCTTTGCCTTTAAAAATTTTACTCAAAAACCCTTCCTTGGTGGAAGGCGAAGTTACGGAGAGATTAAATTCAATTTCTGCACGCCTGAATATTTTATTATAACGGATAAAAGCCTCCTTAAAATCAGAATCGGTGTAATGTTCCACGTCATTAAAGAACAATTGCGGTTTTAAGGCAATTTTCGGGTCCCTGATATTTTTAACGAACATCAATTCGTTATAAAAATTCGAGACCGGCACGAGGGCATTATACCCTGAACTAATGTCCGTAAGCAGTATTTTTTTTAAATGAATAAGGAAAGATAAATAAAATCCGCCTTTAATCAGCTCAACTGTGCGGAGCGGTTCGAAAGCAGGATCAGGATCAACAGGGCTGAAAAATGAAAGGGAATTTACTCTGTCGGGAGTTATTGAGGGTAATTCAGCATCAAAAGGAGTCTTTACAATTTCAACTTCAATTTTCTCTTCCTCCTCCTCGTGAATCGTAACATCGATTCTAATATTTCCCGACTCTGCTTCGCCAAAAGCAAATACGGGAGATGAAGGAAGTGTAAAATCTGGTTCGTCACCCGGTTTGCCGAGAACAAGGTTATGGCTTCCGAATCTGCCGTAACCAATCACGAAAAATTCTTCGAGCCGCTTCCGGTACTTATTGTATGCCGGTTTGTCCGCGGGCAAGATCGCCAGGAGGACATTCAGCTCCGCCGGGTCTAGTTTCCGTTTGATAAAATCCATTTATTGTTTGCGGCCTTTAGAAATATCGAAATCTATCTGGAGGCCCGCTTTTTATTCAGGTCATCCAGTTCTTTTATTTCCTCAAGAAGGGGCCGGAGGTCCTTTAACGGGAGCTGGCTGGCAGCATCGCTTAAAGCTTTTTCAGGATCGGGATGTACTTCAAGAAACAGTGCATCGACTCCTATTGCAACGGCTGCTTTGGCAAGCGGTTTGATAAATTTCGGCTGGCCGCCGCTGAATCCGCCTTTCGAAGGAAGCTGCACGGAATGGGTCGCGTCCATAACAACCGGGTAACCGAGTTCGCGCATAATTATCAGTGATCGCATATCAACAACAAGGTTATGATAACCAAACGTAGTTCCTCTTTCCGTAAGCATTATTTTATTGTTGCCGGTTGAAGCAACTTTGCCGGCGGCGTGCTTCATATCTTCCGGCGCAAGGAACTGACCCTTTTTTACGTTAACAATTTTACCGGTCTTACCGGCTGCGATAAGCAGATCGGTCTGCCTGCATAAAAACGCGGGAATCTGTAGAACATCAACATATTCAGCCGCCATAAAAACTTCCTGCTCCGTATGCACATCCGTAAGAACCGGGACGCCGAGATCCTTCCTTACGTTGGCAATTATCCTCAGCGCCTCTTCAGGATCAAGCCCTGTGAAGGAATTCGCGCTGGTACGGTTGGCTTTCTTGTAACTTGATTTGAAAATGAAAGGGATGCCGATACTTTTAGCAACGGAGTTGATCTCCGCCGCGGTTTCACGCACCATCTTTTCGTTTTCAACAACGCACGGCCCGGCGATTAATACAAGCGGATTGCCGCCGCCGATTTTAATATTATTAAGTTCTATCATTTTATTTACACAATTTTTATGTTTACAAATATATTATTTATTCATACAAGGTAATATGATTTTCTGCCCGCACAGCTCGTGCAGATCACACTTTGAAAATTAACAGGTCAGAAATGTATTTGGCTTGTTCCTTCTCAACCCCGCATTCTGATGCGTATTTCTTCCATTCACCTGCCACATTTTTTATCTGATCTATGATCTTTAACGGCTTTTTTATGTTCATACTTTTTGCAAAATCAAGAAGATCATCTAAGGTTATATTTTCGCGCTTTCCGTTTACTGAAAGCTGATGCCTGCTGATCCATTTACTCTGCGGATTATACGAGAAAGTAATATCATAAGCCGGAGCCAGCCGCCATACTCCATTTTTGTCCATCAAAAAGGAAATATTTTTTGTGTGGTCGTCCCTGTTTAACGTAATTACATTAAACACCATTCTTCTGAACAACTGCTCGGCGGCTGTATAAGGAAGCCTCATAACTCTCATCACCCTGAAGGCCTGTTCATAAGAATACGCCAGGGGGTCATTATAATCATAATGCGCAATCCCGCATAATGTCTGCATATGTAATTTTTCGCTGCCGGACCGGTCGAATCTTTTTGTCATAAAGTGCGCGCGGTTATTTTCCGTAAAAAGCGCCGACTCCGCCGTCTCAATTCCGCAGTCTTTCGCCATACGATTATACGCATACTCTATCCTGCCATACCCGCGCGGATTACCCAGTTCGTTATCCTGAACCCCGTCGAACTTTATCAGCCAGTATTCGAATCCGGGCAAATCGTCTATCTGTCCTGACCTGACTTCCCCGGTATTCTTATTATAAGCAATAATGGCTTTTGCCCTGGCACCGCCGGCAGAAGTGCCAACCTTTATTATCTGCTTAAGCCCTTCGTCAACTTTGGATTTTAAATTCGTCTTAAGGTTTCTCCGCTCATTTAATATCTCAGCGGCAAGGCTTACCAACTCGTTAATTTCAATCTTTTCAGAAAAATTATCTGGGCGGCTTAGGACCGGTTCATATTCTAATGCCCCCATACCCCGCCTTCCGATATAGCACAATCTTTCAACCGGATTAAAACTCTCCTGCGAGCGTCCCTGTTTTGCGAGCCAGCGGTCAATGATCCGGTTCCCGTACCTGTCCGGCAGCGAATCAGAAAGCAGCCCGGGCAGTCCTTTGTAAGTTTCTTTATTCAATGCGGAAAAAGAATAAATGCCTTTTGGATTATCCGGATTCTTAACTGGCATAACAACAGGCGATATATCCAGGCCTCTCTGAATAAACTCATCGTCATATTCAAAAGTTGCATAGCCGCGCTCCCGGTTCCAAATTACCGCGCCGACGAACATATCCCAGAGGACTACTTTTGCTACCATTCGCTTTCCGGGCGGTCAGTTTCTTTTGAGGGTTTTGCAGTATAGGCCCTGTGCCTTTGTTTCTCCTGCACCTTCCACATAAGAATCGGACTGATTTCGGGAGCTTTAAAAAAGGGCGATAACATATCAAGTTCGTTAAGCGCACGGAGAATCTGAACTATAGTAACTAAATTTGCGGCCCTTCCGGATTCAAGGCGGCTGATCGTAACGCGGTTAAGGCCGGTCAATTCTGCAAGATGCTGCTGCGAAACATTTTTGTTTACGCGAAGCTGCTTTAATGTTTTGCATATCTCTTTCAGAATGGCGCCGTCAGACATTTCGGGAAGTGACGGAGTATAACTTATTTGTGTCATAATAAGCCTTTATTGGCATTATTGTTAAATATTTGTATCAAATATATGTCTTTTGAACAAGAAAGTCAAGTTTAAAAATAGCTACAATATCTATTAATTATCGCTATATTGACGCATTTAAGCTACAATTAGCGGGGGGTGTTTTTATGGTTCCGGAAAATGTAATTTTTAAGCTGCTGCCGGGCAGTGATGAGGGCAATTATAACGGCGATAAGTCGCTGCCGGCCGTGCTTATTTTTGCAAATACAAATATTAGAAGCCGGCTTCTGATTAAATCAGAACAGTGTATCCGGCCTGTTCTTTTTTGATTTTTTCATATGGATATACGCCAGGTCAGTCGCTTCCCTCCCGCGCGGCGTGCGGTTAAGAAATCCCTGCTGAATGAGAAACGGTTCGTATACTTCTTCCAGTGTCCCGGCGTCCTCGTTAACAGCGACTGCAAGTGAATTCAGCCCAACGGGCCCGCCGTTATACTTATCAATGATCGTGTTCAGTATCTCTTTATCCATTTCGTCAAGGCCATACTCATCAACCTCAAGCGCCTTTAACGCCTTCAGCGCGATTTCATTATCAATCGCCGGCTTATCTTCGAAATCCGCGAAGTCACGGGTCCGGCGCAACAGCCTGTTTGCAATTCTTGGGGTTCCCCGGGACCGGCGCGCCATCTCGGTCGAAGCGTCAGGAGTGATTTTAATGTCCATAATATGTGAAGAACGCTGAATGATTTTATCGATCAGATCAGGTGTATAATAATCGAGACGGAATTTAATTCCGAACCTGTCACGCAGAGGCGATGTAAGCATACCCGCCCTGGTCGTGGCCCCGATAAGGGTAAACTTCGGCAGGCTTATCTGCACGGTCCGCGCGTTTGGCCCGCTGTCTATCATTATATCGATCCTGTAGTCTTCCATCGCAGAGTATAAAAACTCTTCCACTACAGGGCTGAGCCGGTGGATCTCATCGATGAACAGCGCGGATCTTTCTTCGAGATTTGTAAGAACTCCCGCAAGATCTCCCGGTTTCTCAAGCACGGGGCCTGAGGTCGCTTTTATCTTCACGCCCATCTCATTCGCGATGATGTATGCGAGCGTGGTTTTCCCGAGTCCCGGAGGGCCGGTCAGCAGGACGTGATCAAGCGCTTCAGTACGCTTCATTGCGGCTGTTATAAATACCTTCAGGTTGTCGGTTATCTTCGACTGCCCGGTAAAATCCGAAAATCTTAACGGCCTTAATGAGGTTTCAAATTCTTTTTCCTTCCGGTCTACAGCAGGACTGATCGCCGAAGGTTTTCTGTCGGATTTACTCAAATTCTTCTCTTCTTATAAAATAATTATTGCGCATCCATCGGTTTGTTGCGTATCTGGAATTTATGCAGCACAAGAACCATAGATATCATCAGCGCCCACATCAGTATAACGGAAAGGAACGTATTCAAAATATTAAAACCTTTGTTCGCGATCGCCACCACGCCAAGGTTCCACGGGCTGCCGTAAAGCATAACAAGATGCACAACATAAATAAGTAAAGTGTTCCTGCCAAGCAAAACAATTACGCGAGGTATCGTCTCCATCTTCAGGGCGGCAAAGACAAAAACTGCAAGTAAAATAAAAACTAGTCCGCCTCTCAGGATGGGGAGCATCGGGCTGAACGTCCAGAATGTTCTGCTGTTAAACACCAATACCTCAAATATGGTGCCAAGCATAGAAAAAAGTACGAGGCTAAGGCCGTACAGAAAAGTTTTATAAGAAAAATTCACTGACTTAAACACTTCCGGATGCGAAGCAAGGTAACTGCCGAGTATCCCGCCGGCGTACACAAAGCTCAGCCACGGAAACAACGGGAAGTTTGAACCGGTGCCGCGGTAGAAATAACCGGTGAGCGCAGGATTCATAAACGATTTCCAGTCAATATTATCAAAGACCGGGAAGAGAGTCAGATTAATAAATATAAACGCTCCGAAAACAATCCAGTCTTTTACTTTCAGCTTTTCGGCAAGAAAAAGGATCAGCATTAAAAACAATAACCCGAATCCGATCAGGTGAAGAACATCCACCGTCCAGAACACCTGCCACTGAAGTTCGGTAACTTCATCGAAAAGCACAACCGAATTTGTCGGATAACGAAGGAGGTAACCGAGAAAAACAAGAAGGCCCGATCTTTTTAATCCTTTTATGAAACGCGGATTTTTCAGGAACGGTTCTTTATGCAGGCGAAATAAATAAGTAAATGTTATTCCCGACGTGAACAGAAAAAGCGGGGCGGTCATACCGCGGTTAAACTGCCATATCTTATAAAGTAATGAATCTGTTGCCCGGTAATAATCCGAAAGAAGCACATCTACCGTATGTCCCTGCACCATCATCAGGACTGCGAAGGCCCTGATGAGATCGAGAAATATAACGCGGCTTCGTTTAGCGCTGTGAGTCATTAAAACTGAAAACTACTTCTTCAGTTCTGCGATCATTTCGATTTCCACCGCGGCGCCGCGCGGAAGTTCACTCACTCCGACAGCGCTCCTGGAATGTTTACCTTTATCACCGAATATTTTAATCATCAGTTCAGAAGCGCCGTTTGCTACCTCAGGTTGCGAAGTAAATCCGTCCGCGGAGGCAACAAATACTGTCAGCTTAACGATCCTTTCGATTTCATCAATGCTTCCGATTGCCGTTAGCGCCGCGCCAAGGCAATTAAGTCCTGATATTTCTGCGGCATTCTTAGCATCCTCAATAGTAACATCAGCTCCGACTTTACCTGTACAGGCAAGTTTCCCCTCCTTCATCGGAAGTTGTCCGGATGTATAAACGTAGTTCCCTGTTTTTACCGCGGGAACGTATGCGGCGAGCGGGGCAGGAGAAACCGGGATCGTAATTCCAAGCTCTTTTAGTCTTTCAGATATCATATTATTTGTCTCGATTCGTGGAAAATATTTATGCTATATTTGGAGTTTCTTTATATCAAAGCCAAGATTAATAAAAGGTAATTAAATAATGACTGACTCCAAATTTAACGATTTTGTGAATATAGTGAAAAGGCTAAGAAAAGAGTGCCCCTGGGACCGCGAGCAGACAAACCAGTCAATACGCACAGCCACTATCGAAGAAGCATACGAAGTCGTACACGCGATTGACGATAATAATTACGAAGAACTGAAAAAGGAACTTGGCGATTTGCTGCTTCACGTTGTGTTTCATACCGAAATCGCGGGTGAAACCGCAGGTTTTACTGTAGATGATGTGATTGACAGCATCCGGGAGAAACTTATACGCAGGCATCCGCATATATTCGGAACTGCCGAAGTGAAAGACGCGGACGACGTGAAGCAAAACTGGGAAAAAATTAAGATGAGCGAAGGAAGAAAATCCGTTCTCGACGGGCTTCCCTCTTCTCTCCCGTCATTGCTCAGGGCACAGCGTATGCAGGAGAAAGCTTCTAAAGTCGGATTTGACTGGAGCGAAAAGGTTGATGTTTGGCACAAGGTTGAAGAAGAAATACTTGAGTTCCGCGAAGCGGAGGAACACGGGGACAAAGCAAAAATGGAAGAGGAGCTCGGGGATCTCCTTTTTGCAATTACAAACTACTCGCGTTTTCTTAATATTCATTCAGAGGACGCTTTGCGGAATTCCATTAAGAAGTTCGAACGCCGCTTCAGATACGTTGAAGAGAAACTCGCTGAAATCGGCAAAACGCCGTCTGACAGCAATCTTGAGGAGATGGATAAATTCTGGAATGAAATTAAAGCGAAGGAATAGATTATTGATCAGCGGCATTCCGGATCATTTTGCTAAATTTCGTATTGATATGTTTGTTTACTTTACTTAAATTCAACAGAGTTTAAAATGATTACAGATGAGGAAAAACGCATTGTTACAGATCTTGCACGAAAATACAAGATCGGGAAACTTTATCTTTTCGGCTCAAACTTGTCATCCGGTGAAGCAAACGATATTGATCTGGCGGTGGATGGCATTGAACCGTCCCTGTTTTTTCGTTTCTATGGTGAACTTATGATGCAAGTGGCCAGGCCAATGGATTTGGTGGACCTGAAAAAAGAATCCATGTTTAATTCGATTATCAAAAAAGAGGGGATGAAAATATATGGCTGATTTATCAGAGAATATTTTATCTGAATTTGAAAACATCGATGAAATATTGTTTGAAATCCCTGATCATAAAAACTTGATCCCGAAAAATTCGAAACGTTGGTTAAAAACCTAAACTCTGTGTATTTGAATTTTAAGGAAGATATAAAAATATATCACTAAATATTTTCACCGGATTCCCGCCAAAACGGAAATCCAGTGAATTTAGTAATTCGCTTAAAGTCCCGGTTTAATCATATCCTCAGCGCGGACGAACTTATCAAACTGCTCCGCGGTTAACAATCCAAGCTCAATTGCTGTTTCTTTTAATGTCTTATGTTCTTTATGCGCTTTTTTCGCAACCTTAGCCGCATTATCGTAACCGATGTGCGGATTCAACGCCGTCACAAGCATAAGAGAATTATTAAGATGCCTGTTTATCATTTCTTTATTTGCTTCAATACCGACAACGCAGTGATCAGTGAAACTGTCGCAAGCATCCGCGATCAGACGTATTGACTGCAGCACGTTAAAAATAATCACCGGCTTGAATACATTGAGTTCAAAGTTACCCATCGCGCCGCCGAAGTTAACGGCCACGTCGTTACCGAACACCTGTGCGCAAACCATCGTCATCGCTTCCGACTGGGTCGGGTTAACTTTGCCCGGCATTATTGATGATCCCGGTTCGTTTTCCGGCAGCATCAATTCGCCCAATCCGCAGCGCGGGCCCGATCCGAGCCAGCGGACGTCATTCGCGATTTTCATCAGAGAAGCAGCAAGTGTCTTTAATACGCCGTGAAATTCAACCAGCGCATCGTGTGTTGCCAGCGCTTCAAATTTATTGCGGGCGGTAACAAACTTTTTACCGGTTAAACCGGCGATCTTATCGGCTGCTTTCACAGCGAACTCGGGATGAGTATTAAGTCCTGTTCCCACAGCGGTTCCGCCAAGTGCAAGTTCATAGAGGCGCGGCAATGCGGCTTCAATTCTTTCCAGCCCGGCGGTAAGCATCATTGTATATCCCGAAAACTCCTGACCAAGTGTAAGAGGAACGGCATCCATCAGGTGTGTACGTCCGATTTTCACGATCGGATCAAATTCTTTTGCTTTCGCGTCAAGCGCATCGCGCAGTTTTGTCACTTTAGGAATGAGGAGTGCAAAAACTTCCTCCACTGCGGCGATGTGCATCGCGGTGGGGAAAGTGTCGTTTGAACTCTGGGCTTTGTTTACGTCGTCATTAGGATGTACCGGTTTTTTACTTCCCATAACCCCGCCGGCCATTTCAATAGCGCGGTTTGAAATAACTTCATTCACATTCATATTCGTCTGGGTGCCGCTGCCGGTCTGCCACACAACAAGCGGAAAGTGTCCGTCAAGTTTTCCGTCAATCACTTCGTCCGATGCTTTAACGATCAGGTCCGCTTTTTCTTTCGGAAGAATTCCCAGTTCATTATTTACGAGTGCCGCCGCCTTTTTCAGTATTCCGAAAGCCCTTATAAGAGGTTTCGGCATTGTCTCCCCGCCGATTTTAAAATTCATAAGCGAACGGGCTGTTTGTGCACCGTAATATTTGTCTGACGGAACTTCAATTTGTCCCATCGTGTCGGTTTCTATTCTGTGTTGCATTAAGGCTCCTATTAATAAAAATTTAACATTAAAATTTAGCTGAAATCCCCAACATTATGAAGAACCTTTTTATCTCAAATTCTTTTTCTTTGGATTCGTTAATATTTACTGAATGGGAACTATCTTCATTGCGGATTTATTTACAGATTAGTAACTTCACAGATTGAAATAACCGTCCTGGTTTTGGCTTTTGCGGATTCCGAGTATTTAGCAAAAATTATTACCGGGACCCGGCTGGCGGAATTTCAGCCAATGAAAAAATGGTTTTAAAATTTTATTTACAAACTGTAATCATTTAGTGATATTGTGCTAAAATTATGCGCCTGAAGAATATTGTAAGGTGGCTAACTTTAGCTAACAACTTTTAACTCAAAATTATAAGGAAAAAATAATGAGCGAAGAAAGCAAATGCCCGTTTCACGGCAGTATGGCTGCCGGCGGCAGATCTAACAAAGACTGGTGGCCAAACCAGTTAAACCTTGGCATACTTCACCAGCACTCCCCTGCTTCAAACCCGATGGGTCCGGACTTCAATTACGCCGAAGAATTTAAAAAACTTGATCTCTCTGCCGTAAAGAAAGATCTTTTTGCCCTGATGACCGACTCAAAGGACTGGTGGCCGGCAGACTGGGGCCATTACGGCGGATTGTTTATTCGTATGGCCTGGCACAGCGCCGGCACATACCGCATAGCCGACGGTCGCGGCGGCGGCGGCACAGGGAATCAGCGTTTTGCTCCGGTTAACAGCTGGCCCGATAACGGCAACCTCGATAAAGCGCGCCGGCTTCTTTGGCCGGTTAAAAAGAAATACGGGAATAAATTGTCCTGGGCCGACCTTTTTATTTTGGCAGGCAACTGCGCTCTCGAATCTATGGGCTTTAAAACTTTCGGCTTCGCGGGCGGCCGTGCTGATATCTGGCAGCCGGAAGAAGATATTTATTGGGGTAAAGAAGATAAATGGCTTGGCGATAAACGCTACAGCGGTGACCGTGAACTTGAGAACCCGCTTGCCGCAGTGCAGATGGGACTCATCTATGTAAATCCCGAAGGCCCTAACGGCAACCCTGATCCGGTCGCTTCAGGCCGTGATGTACGCGAAACATTCGGGCGTATGGCGATGAACGACGAAGAGACCGTTGCGCTTGTAGCCGGCGGACATACTTTCGGTAAAGCTCACGGCGCTGGCGATCCTTCATTGGTCGGCCCTGAACCTGAAGCAGCCCCGATGGAAGAAATGGGTCTCGGATGGATCAATAAATTCGGTTCCGGCAAAGGTGTTCATACCACCACCAGCGGCATAGAAGGCGCCTGGAAACCGAATCCGACAAAGTGGGATAACGGTTACTTCGATATGCTTTTCGGCTATGAGTGGGAACTTGTTAAAAGCCCTGCCGGTGCGAATCAGTGGCTGGCTAAAGATGTAAAACCAGAGCATATGATTCCTGACGCTCACGATCCGTCAAAGAAGCACAGGCCGATGATGACAACGGCTGATTTATCTCTCCGCTTCGATCCCATCTACGAACCAATCGCGCGTAAGTTCCATAAAGATCCGCAGGCATTTGCCGATGCGTTCGCAAGAGCCTGGTTTAAATTAACGCACCGGGATATGGGCCCGAAAGCACGTTACCTTGGCCCTGAAGTTCCAAAAGAAGATTTGATCTGGCAGGATCCTGTTCCGGCCGTTGATCACAAGCTTGTTGATGCAAACGATATCGCCGGCCTGAAATCAAAAATTTTGGCTGCAGGCCTGAGTGTATCTGAACTGGTTTCAACCGCCTGGGCATCCGCTTCTACGTTCCGCGGCTCCGATAAACGCGGCGGCGCTAACGGCGCACGTATCCGCCTTGCTCCGCAGAAGGACTGGGAAGCAAATCAGCCGGCTCAGCTCGCGAAGGTGCTTGGAGTACTTGAAGGCATTCAGAAAGAATTCAACGGCGCCCAGAAAGACGGCAAGAAAGTTTCATTGGCTGACCTCATCGTGCTTGGCGGATGTGCCGCAGTTGAAGCAGCTGCAAAACTTGCCGGCCACACGGTTAATGTGCCGTTCACTCCGGGACGCACCGATGCCGCAATCGAGCAGACTGATGTCGAATCATTTGCCGTTCTAGAACCGCAGGCTGACGGTTTCCGCAATTACCAGAAGAAAGCTTTTACCATATCGGCTGAAGAAATGCTGGTTGATAAAGCACAGTTGCTCACTTTGAGCGCTCCGGAAATGACTGTGCTTGTCGGCGGCCTCCGCGTACTCGGCAACACTGTCGGCCAGTCAAAACACGGCGTGTTTACGAAACGTGTTGGAACACTCACGAATGACTTCTTCACCAACCTGCTCGATATGAACACGGTGTGGAAACCAACTTCAGATAAGGCTGATCAGTTCGAAGGACGCGACCGCAAGACCGGTGAATTAAAATGGACCGGCACGCGTGCGGACCTGGTTTTCGGCTCAAACTCGCAGCTGCGTGCCCTTGCCGAAGTCTATTCACAGGATGATGCTCAGGAGAAGTTCGTGCGCGATTTCGTTGCCTCCTGGGATAAGGTGATGAACCTTGACCGATTTGATCTTCACTGAGCATAACATTGTATGTGCATTGAAAGAATAATCCGGACGTGAGACAGTACTCCATTATATTAATCGCGGTGTTAATTTTTATGCCGTCACGGCATAGATGATACACTGATATTCTTTTCCCATAGGGGCGCCTAACCGCGCCCTATTTTTTTTAATCCTATATCAGATACTTATTTAGTTCCTCGACAAGCAGATGAACCGTTGTTGACGGTTTGTCCTGTTCCGGATTTGGGGGATCGTAACGTTGTAATAATTTTTCAGCGTTTTTTATCGCCACATTCTGCCGTTCAAATATTTCTTCATAGATTTTATTACTGTTCTTTTCATACGGACGCCCGAGATATCTGCCCAGTTTTTCGAAGTATTGTTCCCTGTTTATGCCTGCGTCCAAAAATTCAAAATGGAGGATATACCATAGTTCGAATGCCTCATTGCTATAAGCAACCTTAAAGCCATTATTCTCTGCCAATCTGAGCGCCCTGTTAAAGTTATGCGCCGTGAAGGAGTCACGGTCGAAAACGCACCATACCTCATCAAAGCGCTGGCCGTTTACTCTTTCCCTTTTTTGTTTTAATTCAAACGCGGCCTCCACAAGGCTATCCGTATTCGCGCCCGATCCTTCTATCTCAAGTTTAATTACATTTTTTGTAATTCTGAATGAGTTAAAATAGTTTGGCTCGGTTTTCTTCCCCTCGCAAACGATAAGAAAATACTTTCTTTTATTCCTGGCAAATACTTTCCTCCCGAATGTATTGTCGTTTCTTTTCCTCGCCATATACTTAACTCAGAAACTCTGTACTTATCTCACTCAAATACGGAATGGCGCCGTATCTGCCGTCAAAATAATTTTTCTCAATAACAGTATCGTTCCTCACCCCTTTAAACTCAACCAGGGAGTAAAGCCGTGTCTCTTCAAAACTATTTTTATCCGTGAACCAAATCTGATCCCTTCTGAAAAGATTGGCGCTCATCAGTTTAAGATCGTGAGAAGTGATGATCAACTGTGATGCCATCCGGTTTGCTTCGGATGAATTAAACTGTCTGATTAACTGTATCGAAAGCAGCGGATGAAGCCTGGCATCAAATTCATCTATTATAAGTACTTTCTGCTTTTCCTTAGCGGATAGTATCAGCCCCGCCAGTGCCAACAGTTTATTCGTGCCGTCAGATTCGCTTTTCGAAAAGTCGAACTGAGTGAATGCTTTTTCCTTATTTTCGGTTCCGTATTTTTTATGCACAGATACTACCCTGAACGAATTGTAATACTTCATCTTCTCCCACACCATATTTTGATATGAACTTTTTTCTGCTTCCGTTTCCTCCTCCAATTCTATGTTCTCGACCGAAATATCCGAGCTACGGATAAATGAAATTATTTTTTTCTTAAACTCGTCGTTTTTAAGAAGCTCCTTTGTATAGTTCATTGACTCCGCGTCATAAAGCCCCGAAAGGATATGACAGTTCTCAAACCATTCTAAAACTGATTTCGATATCTCACCGTTGAACTGAGCCGCAACAGAAAGGAACAGGGCATTTTTCCTGGTGAGCTCTCTGATTTTTTTCCCTTCCTTAAAGTAATTACCCGTCTTAATATCATCGCCTTTCCTCTCAAACAGAAGGGCTTCTGTTTTATTCGGGACAAAATAGAGATTTTCGCTTACTACAAACTGGCCGTTTACCTCGAAGTTATAACGGAACCTTTTTTCTCCCACATAGAAGATCGTTTCAAAAAAGGATGGCTCGTTTTCCGTTTCGGTATTTAGCATAAATGGTTCCACCGCGATCCTGTCGGCGATATTAGTACCCTTCGAAGATGTCAAAATAAAATTTTTTACAAATCGAAAAGCTTTGATCAGATTGCTTTTGCCGCTGGCATTGGCCCCATATAGGGCGGCGGATTTTAACAGGATCAGGTTACCAACTCTCTGCGTATTCGATTCCTCGTGCTCGTGGATAGCAGCTGCCGCCATAGAAAGAGTGGCCATATCTTTGATCGAGAGGAAGTTCTTTACTGAAAATTCAACTAACATTTTTGCTCCGGACTAAAATACTGTGGGAAAATCACAAATCAGGGGGTAATATATATAATTTTACAAATGGAAGCAATTTATTTGTGATTTTTTCACAAATATAGGCCTGGATGATACAAAATTAATCAGAGAGGGAAACGCCGGCGCAGGTTACTTTTGTCAGGATATTTTGGGGACTCGGTCAGAAAATCGCAGACAGTATCTGTGGAATTCGTGCAAAGGTATGATTATGTTGCCGTTTTTGCTTGCATACAGCCATAATTTTCTTCCTGAATTGAAGATGAATAGATTATGATAATTTCGTAATTTTCCGGCTATGATATATCAATCAGCATTGGAAAGCATTAACGGATGAAGCAGATCAAGGTTTTAAATTTCGGCCCGATTAAAAGCGCAGATATCAGATTCGGAGATATCACCTTTTTAATAGGCCCGCAGGCGAGTGGAAAGAGCGTAGTATTACAGTTGCTGAAGCTTATAGTTGATAAGAAACATATCAGAAATATCTTTAAACAGTACGGATACTTGTGGGGCGCAGACTCGAATAAGAATTTCGAACTCTACTTCGGAGAAGGAATGAGTTCCCTTTGGCGGAGCAGTACAAAGGTAAGCCTTGATGGCAAGACGATCAACTTAAATAACTTTGTGCCGAAGAAGCGCGAAAATATTAAAGATGCAGAGGAGAAAATTTTTTACATCCCCGCGCAACGCGTACTAAGCCTGGCTAACGGATGGCCGCGCCCTTTTCCCGATTACGACCTTAGTGTGCCTTATATCTTAAGGCATTTTAGCGAATCCCTTCGGCGGCTAATGGAGAACGAGAAGATAATTGATCTGAGCGAAGAAACAGTTTTTCCGCTGCCCGGATTACTAAAAGAATCTTTGCGGCAGAATATTGACAATTCAATTTTTCATAATCTGCCCATTGTCCTTGATAAGGAAGGAGGGAGAAAGAAATTAATGCTCAGTTCCGGTAAGTCCAGAATTCCATTCATGGCGTGGTCAGCCGGCCAGAAAGAATTTATGCCCCTTCTGTTGGGATTCTATTGGTTATGCCCGCCGACAAAAGTCTCCACCAGGGGTGCATTTGAGTATGTAATAGTTGAGGAGCCGGAAATGGGGCTGCATCCAAAAGCAATAATATCGGTTCTCCTGCAGATTCTCGATCTGGCACACCGCGGTTATAAGGTTTTAGTCTCAACTCACTCACCCGTGTTTATGGAATTCGTTTGGGCTTTTCACCATCTTAAGAACGCAAAAGCAGGCGAAAAAGATTTCTTTAATCTTTTCGATTTAAAGCAGGATAATAATCTGTCGAAAATTTTCAGCAGTCTGATTAAATCAAAAAAAATCCTCTCATATTATTTTAACTTACAAAATAAGACAGCAACGGTTAAGGATATCTCCACCCTGGATGCCGGAAGCGATGACCCCGCCATCGCCGATTGGGGCGGCCTTACTGAGTTTGCAGGCAGAGCCTCAGCGTCAGTGGCTGCAATAAGAAGCAATTCCTTTTAGGCTGTTATGACAGAATTCAGGAAGGAAATAGATAAAATCCCGGAAATAAGGGGCTGCTTTATGGCGGGATTGCAGGCATTGGAGAGGGATCACAGCAAGAAAGTCAGGGATTACAAGAATGATAAATTAGAGGGCAGCCTTGATCTTGATCAGTGTGTAAAGAGTATATATCCAAATTCAAACAGATGGGATTATATTATCGGATATAATTCCAAAGCTCTCTTTGTTGAAGTCCATTCGGCTCAAACAGGCGAAGTCACCACAATGATAAAAAAATTAAACTGGCTTAAGGACTGGCTCAATACAAAAGCGCCGGGACTTAAAAAAATAAAAGATAAGCAAACCCCTTTCATCTGGTTATCATCAAGTAAAGTTGATATACCAAGGTATTCGAGTGAGTATAAGCGGCTTGCCGCCGCGGGCATTATCCCAAAATCTCACTTAAGCCTGAAGAAAAATTAGTTTACCGGTTCCCCGCAAAACGTTTTTTGCATAAGGCTGTTAAACAAATCATCCGGTAACATATTGCTCTGCCCGACCTTCCTATAGCCCCGTGAACACCTGTTAAGCAACTTATTTGCCCCCTGCTTTAACACAGTCCTTTTGTACTTATAGATGATTGTACGTTCATAAAACTTTGTGAATATCTAACCCTAACGATACAGCGAAGCGGTTATGCTTCGAAGACACTTGAAGTATTATACCAATTTACCCTCAGTACTATTGTTACATATTTAAGCCCGCTTAAGAGCAAAACCTTCTCGGGGAATTGCGGTAAAGATTTCCGAGACACCGTCTCGGATTTAGCAGTCAAAGATTTCTGTGAGCACGCCTGCGCTTTATTGCCAGCGGTTATTTTTTATCACAGAAATTCGCAGACGCTGTCTGCGGAATTTGATTATTAGTGTAAAGTTAGCAGGAGCAATTATGCGCAGTTCCTACCCAAACCCCATATATGATATTCATAATTTTTAATTCCTAATTCTCCTTGCAACTTTGGTTTTTTTTCTTCAATATTCTCACCCTGTTTAATTTTTACTATAATGAGGTTCTTTATGGCACAAGTCAGCACTTATCTTAATTTTCCCGGTTATACCGAGGAAGCTTTCAATTTTTATAAATCCGTATTCGGCGGCGAATTCTCGGGGGAACCGATGCGTTTTGGCTCTGTTCCCCAAACGGAAGGGATGCCCCCTCTTTCCGACGCCGAGAAAAATATGATAATGCATACTGCCCTTCCGATCGTGGGCGGCCATCTGCTTATGGGGAGTGACGCACCGGAATCGATGGGATTCAAAGTAAACTTTGGCAATCACGTCTATATTATGCTTTCCCCAGATACGCGCGCGGAGACTAAAGAATTATTCGATAAATTATCTGAAGGCGGTAAGATTGAAATGGATTTGCAGGATATGTTCTGGGGCGATTACTATGGAAGTTGTAAAGACAAATATGGCGTTCAGTGGATGTTGAACTGCAGCCAGAAGAAGGATTAATTATGCCTGATCAATCTGCACAGATTACCGTAGAGGCGCTCATCAACGCGCCCATTCAAAGGGTGTGGGAATGCTGGACCGGCCCGGCCCATATCGTTAACTGGAACTTCGCGTCAGACGACTGGCGCTGCCCGCGCGCGGAGAATGACCCGCGCCCCGGAGGGCAACTCAACTGGAGAATGGAAGCGAAGGACGGAAGTTTCGGCTTTGACTTCGAAGGCGAATATGATGAGGTTAAAGAATACAGCGAAATCAATTATCACATAATTGACGGCAGAAAAGTTATTTTGACTTTTTCAGAAGAGAACGGGAAAACCCGTGTTACGGAAACTTTCGATCCGGAAGATATTAATTCGAGGGAACTGCAGCAGCAGGGCTGGCAGATGATACTGAACAACTTCAAAAAATATTGTGAAAGCATTTAATTTTATATGAAGACTTCCGCGGCGGAAATAAGAAACTCCCACGTTTCCGCCGTCCTTCTTGCACTGCTTGTAACTTTCCTCTGGTCAACATCCTGGGTGCTGATCAAAGCCGGGCTGAGACAAAACTTGCCTCCGCTCACTTTCGCGGGATTGAGATATTCCCTCGCTTTTCTGTGCCTTGCCCCTTTTGTTTTGTTGAATGGCGTACACAGGAAATCGATTGTTAATTTCTCCCGTGATGACTGGAGCAGGCTAATCTTACTGGGATTTGTTTTTTATACTTTAACTCAGGGCGCTCAATTCCTCAGCCTTGTTTTTCTTCCTGCTGCCACCTTAACATTAATTCTGAATTTCTCCCCCGTTTTCGTCGCAGTCTCCTCAAATATTATCAACAAAGAGAAGCCGCAGCTTACTCAATGGATCGGAATTTTGTTGTCGGTTACCGGAGCAGTGATTTATTTTTATCCTCTTGTTCTTCCCGCAGAACAGTCGCTGGGATTTATTGTTGCATCGGTTGCCGTGCTTTCGAACTCGGGCGCCTCGCTGCTCGGAAGAAAAATAAATTACCAGACCGGCCTCTCACCTGTAGTTGTGACAACTATAAGTATGGGGTTTGGGGGCATCTTACTTCTGCTCACCGGAATTGTAACACAGGGTTTCGGCGATATCAATTTTGTTCAATGGCTGATTATTGCCTGGCTCGCTGTTATAAATACCGCCGTCGCGTTCACTTTGTGGAATAAGACACTTCAGACACTGACCGCAGTGGAGTCAAGCGTTATCAACAACCTTATGCTTCCGCAAATTGCGCTGCTCGCCTGGATTTTTCTCGGTGAATCATTAACCGCCGGAGAAATTACCGGATTGGTACTTGTCGGGATAGGCGCTCTCACGGTCCAGTTATGGCGGCAATTACCCGCTGTCTTCAGAAACTTTATCCCGAAAAACTGAATAAAATTATACCTGCGGACGCGGTATTCCCGGGACCTCAAAACTCTAAAAATCTAATCTCAAGTCTTTCCCGAATTTTTGGTAAATTAGCGTTTTATTCTCTAATAAATTAACCGGATATGGTTTTAGATATATTTATCACCTTTTTTCTTGTCTTTCTGAACGGCTTCTTCGTTGCCGCTGAATTTGCTATCGTAAAGGTCCGTGCTTCGCAGTTGGAATTAAAAGTTAAAAAAGGCAACCGCGCGGCAATACTTTCTAAACATATTGTATCGCACCTCGATAGTTATCTTGCCGCCACGCAGTTGGGTATAACCCTTGCCAGTCTCGGCCTTGGCTGGATAGGAGAGCCGGTAGTTTCCAAGATCATTCTTGATATTATGATCTTTCTTGGGCTCGCTCCGAATCCGGAACTTGCGCACAATATTGCCTTGCCTGCCGCTTTCGCCATTATCACCGTCCTGCACATAGTTTTTGGAGAACTGACCCCTAAGTCACTCGCGATCCAGCGTTCAGAGAAAACAACTCTTCTCATCGCCTATCCGCTCAGGTTCTTTCATATTGTGTTTACGCCCTTCATCTGGATGCTTAACGGCATTGCTAACCTGATCCTGAGGGCGATGAAAATATCGGCCGTCAAAGGCGCCGACGTGCACAGCAGTGATGAGCTGAAGTATCTGGTTCAGCAAGGGCAGGAAAGCGGTGAGATAGATGAGGATGAATACAAGATAATCAGAAACGCTTTTGATTTTTCCGAGCAGACAGCAAAACAGGTAATGGTGCCGAGGATCAGCGTGTTTGCGCTGGACATAAATAATTTTGATGATGCCGCGCTTGACAGGGCAGTCGATGCGGGATATTCACGGATCCCCTGCTATGAGAACAATAAAGATAATATCGTCGGGCTGGTTTATCTGAAAGATATTCTGCTCGCGGCAAGGAACAACAAACAAATTGATGTCCGCACAATTATGCGCCCGATCATTGCCGTTCCTGAAACCAAAAGCATCGGCGCGCTTCTGAAGGAATTCCAGATGAAACATCAGCAGATCGCGCTTGTGGTAAACGAATACGGCGGAACAGAAGGCATCATCACGATGGAAGATATCCTGGAAGAACTCGTCGGCGAGATTCAGGATGAGTATGATAATGAGATCCCGTTTGTAGAAATGGTGGGCGACAAAACATACCACATACAAGCATCCGCCGGATTGGATGACATTAACGAACTGCTTCCCCACTCGCTTAAAGAGGATGAACAGTACGAAACCCTGGCAGGATACCTGATGCTTAAGTTCGGAAAGATCCCGGGATTAAAGGAAAAGATCGTCTGCGACGGATACGAATTCTCTGTTCTAAAGAAAAACAAAAGCACTATTGTCCTCGTCCAGGCAACCGATTTATCCGCTGAATAAATTCCCCGGTGTCACAGTGGCTTTGCGGGAGATTTTTTCTCGCAAAGGCGCCAAGGCGCTAGCCCGCGTAGTCACCTGCTCATCCCGCGCAATAATCCCGGTTCTTTTCTTTTGGAATGAATTGCAAACTGACTGCTCTGACCCAAAAACTAATGCCGTTTAAGATTCAATAAGTATAAGCCTTGAATTTACTCAACACATTGAGCAAAATTACTCAATCTACTGAGTAATTCCGGCATACTGGATTTAAAACAAAACAGGTGCGGCTTCCCTCAGCAGGGCGCAGCCACACCTGATCGTCTTATGGAACTGCTCAGAACAGCAGTCTTAATATTCTGTTAAAGGCCTCTTTGCCAAGCAGTTTTTCCAGCGAATCAACTTTTGTCCCCCCGTCGTGCAGAGTCGCTCCCGCGAAATGTTCGGTATGCGTCTCGGTGATAATGAGTTCGTGGATTTCTTCCCTTTGGTTCCTGAACTCACTATCGTTCATTATATGCGGTTCAAGGTCTTCGTCATTCACTTCGATCATCGCGGCCCACCTCGCTCCCGGTTTAAATGGAGCATTCTTCGCATTAAGATCTAACATTGTAAACCGGAAGGGTGCGTTAAGCACTTTGGTTCCCCACGAGCCGGAGATCAGTAAGAATGGCGTGCCTTCCTCATATTTCTTTTCATCGTTTGCCATCACCGCGAAAGACTCGATCTTCAGCAGATCAATTATCAGCATCGACAGGCCGATAAAATAGGTGCCGTTAAAAAGTTTTTTAACCGCAAATCCGCCGTGAAGATAAGTTATTCCCCGCTCCATCTGCGTACCGTGTATTTTCGCGAGAAGGTCATTTACGTAACTGTAGCTTGACTCATCGCTTACTGCGCTTTTGTTCCGCATAACTGAATGAAAGTAACAGTTATCGCAGTCAAAATTTTTATCGCACAACTTATAGTCAACCAGGCCGGATTTCATCCAGATACATTGCAGCCCCTCAAAACTGCTCATCATACTGTTATCGGCCATCTTGGATATCTTTCTTATAAAATGTTATTTGTGTGCCGCATCGTGTTCAGCGAATACCGGCAGATATTTAACTGCAAGTTTGAATGCATACATACCAAGTACAACGAGCATAAGCGTAACAGATATTTCGTAGAAACTCGGGAAATACTTTACTCCTGTCATTGTGCTAATTGCGGTAATACTGACATTCATCCGGTTAAAAAGGAAACCGGCAATGATCATCACAGCGGAGATATACAGCATATTCCTTTTTTTCCGGTTCTCTCTTGAGAGAAGAATGAATGCCGGAATAACGCTGCCGATAATTATCTCAATATAGAACCACATTGATGCCTCATTAAATACAATAAGGTATTCAAGTTTGTTGTTCCACAATAGATCCGCTGTTTTCAATGCAAGGTTCAGAAGCAGTACTACGACGCTTGCAAATCCGATTTTGGACAGCAGTTCCATCTCCAGTCCTTTGTTAAATGCCCTGGCGCTCAGATAAGACTCGAATATAACCATTGATAATCCGGTAGCAATCGCGCTGAGATAGAAGAACAACGGCAGGAACGGCGTATACCAGAGCGGATGCATCTTTGTAGGGATTATAAGGAACAATGAACCGAGTGACGACTGATGAAGAGTTGAAAGAAGCACACCAAGTATTATAAGAGGGATAGTGATCGCTTTCATAATCTTCTGCAGCTTAGGCATTTTCAGCCCTTCGAAAATCACGGGGCTGAACTCAAGAAAGAGAACAGTTGTATACAGCATTACGCACCAGGCAACTTCAAACATCACTGAACGGGGATTCCACATTATCAGAGCGTGCCAGATATTATATGGTTTTCCCAGGTCAACCATCAGTCCGAATATTACCATCAGATATCCGAGAAAAGCAGTCAGAACGGACGGCCTTACCAGCGGGTGGTATTTTTCGAGATTGAAGATATAGACGGTCGCGCAAAGCGTGAATCCGCCTGCTGCCAGTCCGACACCGCATAGAATGTCAAACCCGATCCACATTCCCCACGGGAACGCGTCACTCAGGTTAGTTGCGGGGCCAAGGCCCTGTGTAAATCTAAAAACAACCGAGTACAATCCGGCAAGTACAATAGCTATGCCGATTACTCTCCAGGTGTATTTACTTATCTGTTTCATTTTCAATTTTCCTTTCCGTTCTGCTTTTCTTCGCGTGCAATATCGTTTTTCCGTTTTGTGAGCCAGTACATTCCGCCGAGGAATACTCCGCCGAATGATACTATGGCCGGTATTTTCTCCAGGGCTTTCGCTGTATAATTAGGCAGCGGCTCCTGAGGAAGGTTGCGTGCGAATCCGAGTTTATCGAAAGGAACTGGTGATATGATCAGAACATTTGTGCCGCCCGCTTCTTTAAGTCCGTATATTTCAGGATAGTAAGAATCAGGTGAGTCGGCGATACGCTGGCGTGCTATCTTAATAAGTTCTTCCCTGTCGCCAAAAATTGTGGCTTCGGTCGGGCAGGCTTCGGAACATCCTGTGCCTTCGCCTTTTTTAACTTTATCGTAGCACATAATGCATTTGCGGACGCGCGGCGTAAGAGCGCTTTCCCATTCATAACGCGGTATGTTATGAGGGCAAGCCTGCATACAATAGCGGCAGCCGAGGCATTTGTCGGGGTCATAAATGACCGGGCCGATTTCTGTTTTTTCAAACGCGCCTACCGGGCACACGCTTACGCACGTGGGGTCAACGCAGTGCATACAGAGTTTTCTTGAGTACGTTCCGTTATGGTCCTGCACAACGGTATACGTTTCACTTGAGAGATGGTCTTTTAATGGGTCCTTGTTGGTTTCGGGTAATTTGTTGACCGTTTTACAGGCGTTGTAACATTCTCCGCACCCTACACAAAGAACCGCGTCGAATAATAATGCTTTCTGAGGTACCATGACGATTGTTTCCTTAATAACTGTTATTATTCAATATCAAGGAATTTCTGTTCGAAGTCTTTTACAGCTTCATCGTTAAAGTTATTGAGAACGCCTTCAACAATGTTTCCGCCGTCTGCCATCGTAACGCCTGCTAATTCAGGTTCGCCGGAATGGAAGCTTAAGAAATCTTTAAAGCGGTTGAATTCATCTTTCAGAATTTCGGTTGCTTTTTTGCCGCTCTTCATTGTTGAGAAAAGCTGGTTTGTGTTTTCGATCGGCCTGAAAGTAACTGCCCAGTCGGTATCGTAAGGATCGGTAACTTTTTTGCCGGCGAGGTTTTTATTAACGCTTCCGATAACGCCCTGTACGGGTGAGCGGAAAAGAACTGAATGCTTTCCGAACTTTGCTTCCATCAAAGGCTCGCCTCTGAGGATCTGTTCGCCTTCAGCTTTAAGCGCGGTAAGTGTGAACGGGCCGGTAGCTTTGAGAATAAACTCATCGATGCCAAGACGAATAAATCCGTCTTTCATCTGTTTCAGCCACATATGGCCTTTTGCCAAGAGTGCGTCTGCAGGGAAGAAAATGCTGGCTTTGTCAAATACGTGAATTGACATAAAAGCCGGGTGTTCTTTACCTTGTGACTTTAATACGAAAAAGTCAATTGCGATAAAGAGGACAAATGTTAGAACAACGAATAATGCGACCATGATAATGCTCCAATTTTAGGGTTTATGTTATGACCTATATAGCCAATTATCGTGCCGAAGTGGAAATCGTTTGATTTTACTCAATTTTCGACGATTTGCGCAATAAGTAGCCTAATAACCTATTTCAGGTGTGTTGAAATTATTTACATCGATTTTGATGAATTTTGCCTCATTTCGTGTAACCCATTATAAATAAAGAAGATAAATGTGTTGAATTATTCAACTCTGGGTTGTATAGATTTTCAACACAAATATTCGGAGATGTGTTGAAATTTTAATCAATAACGAGACCGGCCGCTCTCTTCATATTCAAGGATTGTGCAGATATCCTTTGGAAGCTCTTTCAGAAACGAGGCTTTCTAGCTCTGCGTCTTCTATATATACTTACTATCCGGTATTTTATCGTCAGAGACTTGTTAACTTATGGTGTATAATTTCTTAATTCCGGAATTATTAATTATGAAAAATCCGTTACTCCTTTTTGTTATTGTACTTTTCTTATCCGCGGGCCTTAGCGCTCAGTACATACCCAAATCCCCTTATCTGCAAAATCCGTCTCTCGCAATCGCCTATGCAGACAGCTGCGCAAGGTTCTGGTTTCCGGCTTACGACAATTCGCGCGGAGGATTTTACACTAATATTGACAGGGCCGGTAATGTCATAACCTCCTGGGGCACAAATAAAAATATGATGACGCAGAGCAGGGACGCGTACGGAATGGTCCGGGCTTTTATGCTTACCGGTGATGAAACTTTTCTGACCAAAGGGAGGCTGGCGTTAAATTTTATGTACAACAAAGCCTGGGACAATACTTACGGCGGCTGGCTTCAGGTACTCGATATAAACGGCACTCCTGTCTCCGGCAGTAACAATACCAAGACTGCATTTCATCAGCACTATGCGTTGGTGGGTCCTGTAGCATATTTCGAGGCGACCCGCGACACGATGGATTACAACAGGATTATCCGCGGATACAATTCTCTTGAAACTAACCTCTGGGACAGCCGTTCAGATTATTTCGGCTATTATGACAAGGCAAGCGCGAACTGGACCGGCAAGACAAATAAAAGTTTTAACGCGACGGTGGATGCCGTAACAACCCATCTCCTCTATCTGTACCTTATGACTTATGACGATAAATACAAAACACGCCTTCTGCAGATCGCGGACAATATGATGAACCGGCTTGTGGCCAGTATGCCCGCTCAGCAGATCGGTTTTGCTGAGGCATATGACTCATACTGGAATGTTAATAATGCTGAGACGATGACGATAATGGGACACGTACTTAAAACTGCGTGGTGCCTCGGCAGGATTCATCAGCTTTTCCCCGATAC
>CAIMOS010000319.1 GCA_903843135.1 uncultured Ignavibacteriales bacterium
ACTGTCAAGTTTGGATCCGATCTACAGCGGCTTTGCGGCTTCGCGAGAAAATCTCTCGCAAAGACGCAGTGACGCAAAGGCCGATTACAGTCAAGTTTGGGTCTGATCTACAGCGGCTTTGCGGCTTCGCGAGAAAATCTCTCGCAAAGACGCAGTGACGCAAAGGCCGATTACTGTCAAGTTTGGATCCGATCTACAGCGGCTTTGCGGCTTCGCGAGAAAATCTCTCGCAAAGACGCAGTGACGCAAAGGCCGATTACAGTCAAGTTTGGGTCCGATCTACAGCGGCTTTGCGGCTTCGCGAGAAATACTCCCGCAGGTAAGGAGTTCGCAAACTCTACTCCCCCTTCTTCGCTGACCCCAATTCATACCAGTTGATGTTCCGTGTTATGTACATAGTGAAGGCCAATATTGCTGTTAACCCGATACTTCCAATCAGAAGCGCATAATCCTGAAGCTGAAGCGTGATATATACAAATGTATAGGTCAGACACAGCACTAAAACCAGCACAAGAGTCTGCCTCAGATTATTAAATATTGTTTTGGCATACAGCCCGATCATCGCAATTACCGACACACTGGAAATTATATACGCTAAATCGAAATTCGTATGTTCTGAAATCGAGATGAGCAGCGTATAGAAAAGCACCAAAGCCAGCCCGATCAGTATATACTGGAATGGATGCACTTTTTTCTTATTGAATACTTCAACCAAAAAGAAAGTTAAAAATGTGAGTGCGATCGCCAGCAGGGCATACTTGGCTGACCTCATCGACATCTGATAATCATTCACCGGCAGAAGCAGATCAACCCCGAAGGCGCTCTTCGGGAGGCTTGCGACATTCTGGTTACCTGTCCAGAACTGCGGGAAATTCCTGTTGAGTTCAAGTATTTTATATGACGCGCTGAAACCGGCATCATTCACGGTCCTCTCATCGGGAAGGAATGAACCCGTAAAACTCGGGTCCCGCCAATTGGATACCAGTTTAACATTCGTCTCTTTCCCGAGCGGGATAAAACCGAGATGTTTGCTCCCCTGCAGTTGCAAATCGAAAGAAAAATCAAAAGCATCAGAGACCGGAGCCGCCTTAAAAATCTTATTCACTGTAACGCCGGACGGAGCTATCTCCGGAATTTTCGATCCCGGTTCAACCGTAATTTCTTCGTCGTTCCATTTTACCATAACCTTTTGTTTTATCCCGCGAAGGTCGGCAATATTGATCGTGAGGAATGCCTCATCCCATAATATACGCGATGCCTTTATCTCCGCGGTGTATTTCTCAATTCCGTCAAAACTCCCGCTAAAGGATACCACGGAGCCGTAAACCACCACTTCGTACATTCCCCTGTGGAGAGACTGCGGATCTATTTTACCTGTAATTGAAAGAACTGAGGGGAGAATGTGCGCTTCCTCCCGGACTATCTTCACTTTACCGTCTTCAACAATTTCTTTATTAAAAGGCAAAGTTAATACCGGCCCGTATACGCGCTGTTCATTGGCCCATTTATCACTCACCTCTTTCACCGCGGACTGGCGCAGCTCTTCCCGTTCATCGATCAGCGACTGCACAAATGCCATAGGGATCATCAGCAGCAGCATCATTACAAATATTGAGATCAGTTTTAATGTTACCGATCTGCGGACCGACTGGCTGAGAGTTTCGATTATTGATTTTTCCTGTGTTTCCATAAATTATATATTATTTGTTTGTACTTTGTATTTCAAAGTCAGTGAATAAAAAATTTTTAATTACTTCTGCGATTGTATCAGTTTTTCCAAACCTTTGAGATGGTCCTGGAAAGCTTTCTTCCCCTCTTTCGTCATAAAATATTTTGTGTTCGGTTTTTTGTCTATGAAGGATTTCACCACGCCGATGTACTTTTCTTTTTCCAGCGCTTTTATGTGGCTCGCAAGGTTACCGTCGGTAACATCGAGAAATTCCTTCAGCGAAATAAAATCGAGCATTTCATTAACAGCCAGCGCCGACATTATCCCAAGTTTTACGCGGCTCTCGAAAACTTTATTCAAAGCATCAATTGATACTTTCACCGCTCGTGCCTTAAATAGATATAAATTCCGTAAATGATATGGACAACGCCGAAACCGGCGGCCCAGAAGAGCAGACCGTATTCAATAAAGTAAGAACTTATCATTCCTAATCCCATCTGGACCAGGCCCAGATATTTCACTTCCAGATAAGTAAATCTGCCGGCATTATAAAGAGATATTCCGTAGAACAGCAGAGTTAAAGGCGCTATTAATCCCAGCAGCCCTTTTGAGATTAAAGCCACAATTAAAATTCCGCCTGCCGCAAGCGGAACAGCCATATTAGTCAGCAGCTGCTTTGATACGGCGTTCCATATCTTCTCCCCTTTTCTCACGGCCTTTCTGTAGGAAAGAAAAATTGCGGTACCCAGAGCAAGGGCCAAAACAATAACTCCCAAAACTATAATGTCCGTCAGGCCTGAAGATAATCTCTCCGCGCCGTAAAAAATTTCATCGGGATTAAAATTAAAAACCGAGTACGCTATATAAGCGCCTGCCAGCGCATAAATGCCTGCCATAATTCCCGCCCAGCCCGAGAGCGAAAGGAATTTAGATGACCGCTCCATCATCGAGCGTATCTCGGCAATGTCCTGAATGTAATCCTGTTGATCTTTCATAATAAAAGTACTTTTTATTTCAAAGTTAACATTAAGAAGCATTACCGCGCAAGTGAAAAATGAAACTTGTTTTTATTTGATCTGTGGTTTTTGATCGCGAAGATATCGGATCTTTCTGTCTTCCGTCAGCCCGTGATAAGTCCGGAAAACAATGCTCACTCTAAAAATGAATTATTTTTATTTTAGCGGGAAACGCGGTAATTTTTTTCTGAAGGTCAGTTTTTTTTACTTCCAAAGAATCTCAGCACTGTACTTTCGGAAATTAGAATCCGCAGTGACTATTGGCAGATTATTGGCAATGCCCTGAGCTATTATGATTCTGTCAAATGGATCACGGTGATGGAACTCAAGGGTTCTGACTGTTTTAATATCCTCAAATGAGATCGGCAGAAATTGGATTTTATTCTTTTCTGCAAAGTATTGAAGCTCCGAGAATTCCAAATCCATATCCATTTTCCCCAGCGATAATTTAATTGAGATCTCCCATAATTAGGCGATGCTGAGATAACATTTGTTAGAAAGATTTGCGATCATATCAATTAAATTTTGGGGCAGTTCAGTACTCCCATTGATAAACCATAGGAATATATGGGTGTCTATTATGAATGTCATTTTAAGTATTCCTTAAAATCCTCCGGCAGTTCATCAAAATCAGGATGAATATTTATTTTACCTTTGGCGTACCCAAACTCCCGTGCATCGGCAGCGGATGGCGTTTCTTGTTTGCTTTTAAGAAAATTAATGAAATCCAAAACTTCTCTCTGCAATTCAACAGGGAGAGATTTAAAATCCTGAAATACCAAATCATAATTCATAGGACAACAACCGGTTTAAATATCTTATTAATAAAAATTTATCACAAAATGGAATAAATTGCAAGTGCAGTAATGAGTATTCAAATATTTTACATGGCAATCTTTAGGCTAATCCTTAAAAAGATTCAAGTATTCATAAAAACTAAACAGCCTGTATCTCCTTCCCGTGTAATTTCTCTTAGTATCCCCAGTTTTATGAAATCATTGATCAATGAGTTTGCTGTTGCCGGTGTAACATTCAGCAAGTTTACCTCATTGTAACCGCTAATTATCGGGTTAGAATAAAGGTTCAGCATTAGTTGCCTGGCTTTTGGGATATTCTTGCCAAGACTCGTTAATTTTTCACTCTCGAGCCTTATCCTAAAATAAGTAATACTTTATTTTAAGTATAGCTGAATCTGATGGGTTTATTTGAACTATTGATGAAGTGAAAGATTGCTGCTTTCCCGTGCAGATATAAAATTAAACCAGGGGCCAGATGATGTATATATCTTTTGTATTTCGTTTGGTATTTGATTGGATGCTTCCCCGATTATTTCAAGATTTCTGACAACGGCATCAATAATAAGAGAACTATACGCGAAATCCTCGAACGATATATCCTTGTTGTATTTCTCAATTTTTACTATTCTCTCAAGGATATCACCGGAGAGTATTTGCCATTCTCTTTTAGACATAGATAAGATTTTGATTTATATATTCGCGCATTCGCGGTTTAATTGCTCCCGGTGTCACAAGGTCAACCTTTATCCCTAAGACAGCTTCCGGTTCATCTGCGGGAAGTACAAAATCCAAACCTGTCGGTCTGTCAAACTCAGCCAGAATATCCGCGTTATACCATTCCCGATTTATTCCGGTCATTTCTTCAACGCTGAAGTTCTGAAGCTATTATCATACCTTATCCCTGAATATGTTAAGGTACTCTGTAAATTCAAATTCACGGTTTCTTTTGTATCCGGTTTTTTCATTCAGAATTTTAAGCCTGACAAAATCAGATATTAATGAATTAGCCGTTGGCAATGATACTTTCAACTCCTCCTGCGTTTCCTGAACATTCAAAACAGGCCTTCTGTATAAATATTTCATCAGTAGTTTTGCCGTTGGCAATTTCTTCCCAAGTTCAGGCAATAAATTATCCTCAATCCGCTCCTTAAGTGCAAGTATTCTTCTGAATGTTTCAATCCCATTATCACTTATGTCAATAATTCCCACAAGGAAGAACTTCATCCATTGGATAAGGTCATCTTTTACTCTGGCATAATTAAGGTTATCATAGTAAAGCCGGCGGTGCCTCTCAAAATAGTCTGATAAATAAAGCGAAGGCTTTGCAAGCTGCTTTGTACTTACAAGATATAGCGTTATCAGCAGGCGGCCGATCCTCCCGTTTCCGTCAAGGAACGGATGGATAGTTTCAAACTGATAATGCGCAATTCCCGCACGGATCAATACAGGCACATCAATATTGTCATTATGCAGAAACTTTTCAAGATCGCTCATCAATTCATCAATTTCAGTGCAAACCGGCGGGATGTATGCTGCGTCCCGGATCGAGGCGCCTCCAATCCAGTTCTGGCTTGTACGGAATTCACCCGGATTTCTGTGCTGCCCCCTTACTCCTTTCATCAGAATTCTGTGAGCGTCTTTCAGCAATCTTGTTGAGACCGGCAACTTTTTAAGCTTATTGATGGAGCTGTTTAACGCTTCAATATAATTTTGAACTTCTTGCCAGTCATCTTTTCTTTCAGGGGCGATCTCAGATTCTTTCTTTAATGCTTCCTCTATCTCTGTCTGTGTACCTTCTATCTTGCTCGATTTCTCGGCTTCTTTTGCGACGTGC
>CAIMOS010000320.1 GCA_903843135.1 uncultured Ignavibacteriales bacterium
ACTTGTGATCCCGTTGGCTCTTTATCTAATTTTGTTATTATATTTTTCTGTTTCTAAAGGAAAGTCAATAATCGAAAGGCTATACCTTTTAATAACTTTTCCGGTAATACATACCGGGTACGGATCGGGTATTCTTATGCATTACGTTGGTTATAGTTCTCACGATGCAAAGAAAAATACCCAGGGGAGCCGTTAGCGGGATTTTGAATTTTGATGTCAATAGTGCCTACTCTAACAGAGGAGATCACTCAATTATGAGATTATTACTCAAATAGTTGACGAAAATCACAAACACAATTTATTACAAAAAAATCACCTTATTTGAGCATTTTGGGCACAAAATTCTTTAATTTTTGGTGGAAAAGTTGTTCGGATCGGGCTAGTTTGTTGATTTTATCAAAAATTAAATTGTATCTTTAAATTTGCCTTAAATTATTATAATTCAGCTATATGTACCAAACTCTAAAGACATATTCACAATTGGAAGTCAGGGTTCATTGATCAAAAAAATAACTGATATTTTTATCAGCCTTGTCGTTCTGATTGTATCCCTTCCGGTTTTATTAGTTTGTATGATTGCCATAAAACTTGAGACACCCGGTCCTGCTATTTTTGTTCAGGAAAGAGCCGGATATAAAGGGAAAAAGTTTAAAATGTATAAGCTCAGGGGAATGTTTGTTAATGCGTTGGAAATTGGTCCGGAACTAACGATGAGGGATGATCCCCGTGTCACCAAAGTGGGCAGAGTCTTAAGGCGTCTGAGTATTGACGAAATTCCTCAGTTCTATAATGTACTCAAAGGCGATATGTCAATAGTCGGACCACGCCCTGAGATCACATCCATAACCGACAATTATACTTCCGAACAAAGAAAAGTATTTGATTTTAAACCGGGGATCACAGGGTATTCCCAGATTAATGGCCGTCAACTTCTCACTCCTGAAGAACGTGTGAAGATGGAAATCGAATATTATTCACGGGCGAATTTCATTACTGACCTATTAATCATACTTAAAACGCCAAAGATCGTCTTTACCAACGAGGGTAACCTTTAACCATATAATTGATTTTAATTGATTAATATGGCTAAACGGTTTTTTATCCTGTTTCTCTTCTTATCACCTGTCATTATTCAAGCACAGAATGAGATCGTCCCGCTTGAAAATCCCGTTTACTTTTTTCTAAAACAGCAGCATATCAAAGGAAATTTACCCGGGTACGATGATTTAATTTTGCCCCTGTATCGTAACCAGGTAGAGAATCTTCTCAAATCTTTGGAAGAAAATCGTACATCACCTAACACTTCCACAGATGGGAGTACAGAATTTTTACAAAAATATTTTCCGCTTAAGAGTCAGCAGAATAAAGGTGTTTTTTCTGGGGATAAAATCCCGTTTTATTCTGTGCTCTATGAGAGTGAAGAAAACCATTTTTATAAGTATTCAGATACTGTACTGAATTTTATCTTCGATCCACGGGCTGCGTTAAAATCGATTAAGAGCAATAACAGCGGGCGGGATTCTGTGAGCGGAGTGATGCAGTATGGCGCAAAGTTTATTCTAAACTACGGAGATTTTCTGGCTGTTGAGATGGACGCCTGGAACGGGAATGTCTATAATTCGAGATCACCCGCAAGGGAAATCAGGGAAGTGGCACAAAGCCTTACATTTAATAAAACCGGTCTCAAGAATTTTGACGGAACCAGCGGTTATGCCCATTTCGGGCAGGAGCATCTCAATATTCATTTCGGGCGTAACCGGCTAATCTGGGGAACCGGCATCCAACATAAATTGATACTGAGCAACAATCCGCAGATATTCGACTATCTCAATCTGGATTTTAAGTATAACAAATTCAGGTATACATTCTTACACGGATGGCTTACGGAGAAGGTAACCGAAACTATGCCCGATTCGCTGAATATACTGAAGGTCAAACAGCCCAAATACATTGCTGTCAGCCGTCTTGGCTACAATCCCTCGGGTTCTTTTAAGGTTGGTATTTCTCAGATTGTGATTTATGGGGACAGGCCTTTTGAAGCCGCGTATATGAATCCGTTTCTGTTTTGGGAATCTGCCCAGCGTTCGATGAATGATATCGATAACTCATTTCTCTCTCTGGATATGCGATGGATATTGACGCCGGGGCTTGAGTTAAGTTCATCGCTAATGCTTGATGATATTCATTTCGGCAATTACTTTATCGAGGGGCTGGATTCCAGATCTAACCGGAGCGCTTTGCAGGCAGGACTCTCGGTAACTGATCCGCTGTTCTTTAAGGGATACACATTTTCATTCGAATACACGATGATACGCCCTTATACTTTCAGTCATCCCGGCTACGGAGGGACAACAACGTATACGAACAACGGATATAATTTAGGCGCGGAGATCGAACCAAATTCGGTGGTATTGGATGCTAATCTTAAAGGTTTTGTATTACCCCGGTTGTTATGTGAAATCGGCTTCAGGTTTACAGAACACGGTGCTAATGTCACTGATTCCGCAGGTAATTTGATAAAGAATTTTGGCGGGGATATCAACCACAGTTATGATTACTCCACACCCGTCAGCACACCCCTACTTGACGGTGAAGTGGAATTAACCCGGACAGCCTATTGTAAAATTGAGTATTTTATTTCATATAATTTGTCCTTCACATCGCTGGTGCGATTCACCCGTTTTACCTCAGATATTAATAAATCAACCTCAACATTTTTATTTTCACTATCTTACGGCTTCCTGTAGTATTTAGCTGCATTCTGTGCTCCGTTGATACTTTTTTTCCCCTTGCAGGCTCGATTCTCAATTAATAATTTCTTTTATAACCTAATAATTATTGGAACGAATGTCGACTAAATTCTTGAAAAAATTATTTGTTTTCCTGCTTCTCGCTGTTGCCTCACTCCAGGCACAAAAAATAAAAATATTAGAATCAAATGACCGTTTTATCGAGCTTGAACTCGATTTTAAGGGGACTCTTGCAATTTCTGATACTCTGATTGAAGGCACGAAATTTAAGTTTATTAAATCAGATCTTCTTTCGCTCAGAAAAACAGGCGAACCCTGGTTACCACAGGCATTCCGCAGCATAGGCATTCCGATAGGTTCAAAACCGTCAGTCTCTTATTCTGTAAATGAGACGAGAGTTATGCAGAATGTTATGATAATGCCATACCCTGATAACAAGGGTTATTTTGAAAAGTACGATAAAAATAATTTTGATCCGTTAGTATACGGCACAGACAAGTTATTTCCATCCCGGGCAGCAGAACTTGGGGAGAAAGGCACAGTAAGATTTTCGACATCGGTTCCGTTATTAGTTTCTCCTATTCAGTATAATCCTGTTCAAAGAGAACTGGTAATAAACAATAAATTGCGAGTCAGAGTTGATTACAACCTTGATCCGTTGAATAATGCCGGTTTTGTTAAGGTTAATGATCCATTGACTGAAGAAATGATACGCTCCTCAGTTATCAATCCGGAACAGGCAATGAACTGGATCGGCAAACAACTTAAAACAAATATGGCCCCCGCGGCTTCGAACTGGTATAATCCGAACCGGAACTATTTTAAACTTTATTACGCTCAAACGGGAGTATACAGGGTTACATTTGAAGAGTTGATTGCAGCCGGTGTTCCCATTGGATCCGGAGTTAATCCTGCAAACCTCGAAGTAATAATGAACGGTGTTTCTGTTCCGCTTGACATATCAACCGGGCAGGATACAATTTTTAATTCCGGAGATTATTTTAAACTCGTAGCATACAAATTACCCCCGTCACTTTACAACCGGCAGAACATCTTTAACACCACAAACCTGATGTGGTTTTCATTTGAAGGGAATGGGGATTCACCCAGGTACAGGAAACAGAATGGAATTCCGAACGGAATTTCTGATAATACTCTCTTCGGGCATTTGCGAACGGATTTCTACGAGAAAGATTCGTTATATGAAAGATTGGGATATGCTGATGATGCAGACCGTGATCACTGGTATTGGGATAAGGCGACCGGATACAGAGGCACATCAACCTATAAATTCAGGGGGCAATTCAAGGAATTTAAGAATTTTGATCTTGGCTTTTCTAACGTGACTATGCGCGTAAGTATGCACGGAATGACAGAAACAAGTTGTTCCTATGGGCACCACGCAAAAATTAAATTCAATGACCGGCTTCTCGGTGAGGCCTGGTGGTCGGGGCAGAAGGAATATATCTTTGAACGGAATTTCTATATTTCAGCCGACAGTTTTCCGATGTTCCCGGCAGGTAACTACCTGACTGTCGAACTTGACGGAAGAGTCTGCCATCCCGACAGCAGCGATGAAATCCGTGTGAACTGGTTTGAGTTTACATATTTTTCTATGAACAGGGTAAGTTCTGATAATTTTTATTTAACAAATCCTTCTGCTGTACTGGGATATAATTTTTACAGGCTCTGGCAGTGGAAAACGAGTGACGCGATTGTATATGTTCCGGGGAAACAATTGCTGATAGATACAATGACTATTACGAATGACAATGATAGCACTATTGCATTCGCTGATACAGCGCTATCTGCCCTCGATTATTTCTGCGTAGATCCGAATTATTTTATGACCGTGGATTCGATCAGAAAGGACCAGTCTTCTGATCTGAAGAACATTCAGACCGGAGCTGATCTTATCGTCATAACTCATTCCAAATTCAACTCAGTTGCGGAACGGTATAAAAATTTCAGGACGAATAACTGGACTGATAAAACTATCGCAAATCCACGGATTAAAATTGTAGACGTCCAGGATATATATGATGAGTTTTCAAACGGACTTCTTGACCCTTTGGCAATACGGGATTATCTTAAATATGCATTCGAAAATTACTCCGCTCCCGCTGCCTCTTATGTCTGCCTGGTGGGTGATATGAGTTACGATTACCGGATGATCCAGGTTGGCAGCAGGCCGAATTATATCCCATCAATGTCGCATCACTCTTACACGTACGGTGAAGCCGCAAGTGATAACGGATTTGTTTGCGTGGTGGGGAATGATATACTTCCGGAAATGACGATCGGGAGGATTTCCATTGAAACTGTTGAAGAAGGCAATATTTTACTGGATAAGCTTGAAAATTATCCCGCCGATGCCGGTAAAAAATGGCGGGAAACTGTTCTTATGCTCGCCTCTGGCCTTAATAACGACGATGAGATCAGGTTTGGCTTCAATGATGCATCAATGCAGCTTGTTAATTCCTATGTAACCCCTCAGGGTTTTGATCCAAAACTGATTTTCAGATATCCTAACCGTCCGGAGCACTTTCAGTACCGCGGAACTTCCGCGGATATCCGCGAATCGATTAATACCGGAGCCGCTATTGTTAATTACTACGGTCACGGCGGCGGATATCAGTGGGATTTAACTTTTCTAAATGAAGACATCTATGTTTTGGAGAACCAGGGGCGTCTGCCGTTGATTCTTAGTGTTACCTGCTATACAGCCCACTTTGATAATCAGAACGTATTTGGTGAACAGTTTAATAAAGTACCCGGAAAGGGTAGTATTGGCTTCTTTGGAAGTTCCGGTTTGACGCATTGGGAAATAGGCAAGTTTATCAATCAATTGATCTTCGATAACATTTTCGTACAAAAAGAGTATGTCGCGGGCAAGGCCGTACTTAATGCTAAAAGGGCCACACCTCCCATCGGATTTTACGGCAATCAAATCGCTTTGCTGACTTACCTCGGTGATCCTTTATTTAAGTTGGCGCTTCCTGATAAACCCGATTTTGTACTTAAAAATTCGGATATTTCTCTCTCTCAGACTAATCCGGTCATCGGTGATTCAATTGATATAACTATCAGGTTCTCAAATTTCGGAATTACCATTAACGATTCGGTTTCTGTCCGTCTCTCTTTTTCAAATGCAGATACTGCGGCCATCATTGAAACGCGCAAAATGAAAGTATTTCCAAACAGAGACTCATTACTTTTCAACTGGAGACCGTCAGTTGGCGGTTTAATCCAGCTCAAGGCGGAAATTAATCTTACTGACAGCATCGATGAAATGGATTACGCGGATAATACGGCAACTTACTCCCTTCCGGTATTTAATATCTCCGAACCGAGTACCATAAAACCTCTTGATGGCGAGATGTTTGTTATATCTCAACCAGAGTTTATTATTGCTGACTTCGGAACCTACACAAGCAAGACACTTGAATATTATATCCAGATTGATACTAATTTAACTTTCACGCAACCGGTCTTCGTATCTAACGGTATCACGAGCGCTGATGGTGTTATCAGATTCCTTCCTCCGCCATTGAGCGCAGGATCATATTTTTGGCGGGCAAGAATTTTTGACGGTGAAAATTACGGGAAATGGACATCCATCAAAACTTTCACTATCGGAACCGAAGCAAAAACAGGATACCACATAACCGGTAAGCAATTATTAATGTTCGAAAGGGAGAACCTTAATTTTTCCGGCCTGAATCAAAGTCTTGCATTAAACACAAGCCTTTTACCGCCAAAACCCAGCCGGGAAAGAATGATATCTGATGTGGGCCTGGATTCGACTATATTCGCAAATTTTGGTCTCAGCGCGATGGCAACGGATGGGAAATATCTGTATCTCGGAAACCACTTTTACTGGATGAGCCTATATTATCAGGACTCCACCGGTAAAAGCAAGATTTATAAGATTGGTACGGGTCAGGAAGGTACTGTAGCAGGACAATTTTATGGGGAGATTCCCAATTTCAGGGAGCGAATCGGTAACCAGTATTGTTATTTCAGGACCGGGCATTTGTATGTCCCGACAGTAAATCCGTATAAGGTATTACGCGTGGATGTTTCTACCGGCGCTAAAGACACGGTAAATGTTCCTGAAGGTTTCATCGATGCGGAATCCGGAAAAGTAAAAACCGGTAACTTCAACATATCATCCGACAGTAATTACATTTATTGTCTGGCGATTCGAGACAGCGTAAACAGTCTTGGATTGTATAAATACACTCTCAACGTTTACGATCCTATGAACGGTATGCAGAGGGTCGCGAGCCATTATTACCCAACGGTGAACAGTTATTCCGGGTTCGTGTATTACTTCGTATCTGACGGATATTTTTATCCTTATGAGAATTTCCTCAGCGGTTTTATGAGGAGAATAAGAATAAGCGATGGTTTCTACGACCAGGAATGGATTCCCGGTTATGATGAGAATCCGAATAAAATTACACGTTACTATGCGTGGGCAATTGACCAGAAGAACAACCTGGTTTACGGATCAATCTACAGGCCTGGAGTATATGTAAAACCCGCCGTTACAAAATTCGCCGCGAGGTATATTGATGCAACAGGTATCGCTATCACACCCGCGATCGGACCTGCACACCGCTGGAAAAAATCAGCCTATGAGCTTGGCAACGTAACGGGCCAAACCATAGCTTCGCTTGTGATGCTGGGTTACAACAAGACTACGAGATTGTGGGATACACTTAAAACACAGCTTCCGGATACATTTGATATGTCCGGCATAGATAATTCACTTTATCCCCAGGTTAAGGTTTCGGTTCAATTCATCGATTCTTCCTTTAATTCCGCAAACCCTATTGAATTCAGGAAA
>CAIMOS010000321.1 GCA_903843135.1 uncultured Ignavibacteriales bacterium
CGGCTTCCTTCAGATTCCATCTCACGATGGACACCCTTGCCTTTGACTTGCGATTCCCACTACCATGCTCGCAGAGGACTTTCACCTCCGAGTTAATGAATATGCCGGGCGCACTAAAGAAAACCTGATCATTTGGTCAGGTTTTTTGTTTTAAACAATTGTGGCTTTTCGGGATCTAAGTTCAACCCAGATCCATCGGGTATGCCGCACCCACCTTTGGCGTGGCCCGCTACCAAACAAAAACCGGCGAAAGTCGGTTTTTTTGTTTTAAACAGTTCGGCTCGTTGGGATGTAGGTTCAAGTTGAGCAGCGAAGTAATTCGCAAAGAACCCGAACTAAGCGAGAGACGAGGAAAGAGCACAACGCAGAAGCTAAATAGAAGGATGAATCGGCGCGCGGGGGAATCAATACTTGGGGGGGAGGCGTTCTTTACTTCCGAGAAACGGAGGGATGGAAGAAATATGCGGGATAAATGTGGCTTAAAATATTAGGCGTTAATTAGTTTAATCAAGCCCAAAAATGTTTTGAATTATTAATCTGCCTGGGTCAAACAAAATGGGACATCGTTCCATTCAGCATCAGGAATGCCATCAATAACTTGTTGTACTTTGCAGTCGCCGTTTTTGATAACAAAATTAAAAATGACTTTTCCTTTCAGTCTGAGGACACCTCTTCGCGTACGTGATAATCCTTTTAAACGCCATATTCTGTTAAGCGATTCAGATTCAAATTGGTAATACCTTGGGTAAACGCCAGTTCGCGAAAATTCCGCCATACCACCCTGAACATACGCAAATATTAAGTCGTTAATTATCGCCACTACAATATATTCACTTATGAGGAGGAGGGTTTGGGAATAGCTGTAACTTAGAAGGATCGACAACGGGCATATAGATACCGCGCAGATTGGTGCTTTCTGTTTTTGTAACTAATATACCACGCGCGGTTGAGAGCGAAATACTTAATAAGGTAGTAAGAAACTGAGCAGGATAAGTAATCTGACCGTCTTTGACAGTAAACGCTTCATCGAAATTGTTGATAAAATACTTGAACCGGCAAAGTAGGTGACAAACAACGGATTCAGGTGAATCATTAAGGGAAATATCAATTTTAACGTCAATGACAACATTTTTTTTATCAGTTTCAAAAAAATAACCGGCATCAATCTTGAACGGAAATTTCATTTTCTCAACTGCTGATATTTCCGGAGTATTAGTGAGTGCAAATTCTAAAGTCTGAATATCAGAAATAGAGAACTGAATCTGTATTTGATTTTGTTCAGGCACAGGCAGATCTTTCAGGCAATTTGGCGGATAAATTATTAAAAGTTTCAGGCGTTTGGCTAATGTGAACAGTAGGAATATTATTCAGATCCTTCTCTGTAATATTTGTTGCAGAAACTTGTTGAGACTTAAGGGACTGAAACTCAGCCGGAGTATCACTCAAAATCTGAAAAACAACCGCGCGTTTATTTTCATAATGGGAAAACTGACGATCATATTTTGTAAAGAGTATTTTTGTGTCAAGTTTTGCTTCTAAAAAAGCAATTGATTTAAGAGTAAAATTGTGATTGCCGCTCAACCATTTGCTAATTTCAGAATCTTTTTTCCCTAAAAATGCGGCAAAGTCTTTTTGTTTGCCGTCAAATTTTTGGGTAAGAAAATCATCAAGAACATTAGCGATTCCCATTGAGACCCGATGGAAATTCCGTACTTCTTTACCTACTTTTTTTAATCTATCCAAGAATCTGCTTGCAGAATTAGCTTTCATAAATTTATCTCAAAATCAATATTTAATGATTCTTCTATATTATCAACATCTATATTATAATATGTTAGAGCATCGTGAAGCGCTCTCAAAATTTTAACCTGTTTAAATAAATCATCTTTTTCCTGATAGCGATCTATACCCTGCGGTTTAGTGTCGCCAGAACCCAAAATAAGGGCAACATTGCCAAATCTAAGACAATAAAGCCGTAACTCGCCGGTTCCAACAAATGCTTCAACGCCTTTCTCTCCCTCATCCTTAAAGCGCGAGGCTCTTATACCTTTTTCGTCAGCCATTTCGGCGATTCGGGAAGTAATACTATCAATGATCGCAGAATGGGAATTTTGAAATTTATTCACGAATTCATCGAACAGAGAATACTCGGAATCATCTATTTTTATTGAATAGAATCCTGCTTCTATTCCCTTGTAAACTTCCACAAGTTGAAATTTTTTCACTTATAAGTTAATTTTTATTAATGAAATAACAAAGTCAAATAGTAAAACAAAGACCACGCACATACCATTGTTGAATAATTCAACAATAGCTAATAAAATCGTGGCTATAATATGCATATCACTTGCTTCTCAATGAATTTATTAAGCGGGTTCATTAACAAAATGAGTTTCGTAATCGGCGCGGCTGAGGACGGTGTCGTAGAGACCGACTTCGGTTTCGGTGTGGCGGTTTAAACCTGTATAAATTAGACTCGCATCTTCGTAGCGCTTGAATTTATATACTGCGTCGTTCATGAGGGCGGAGTTGAAAACGTTCAGACTGACGAGGAGGTCGAAATCACGAACTGCCAAGCCGGTCACTTTTTTGAAGAGCCCGGGTTCGAGTTTTGTGATTACATCTTTTAGGCTGCGCTCCCTGAAGTCTGTAAGGTACATAAATATCGGGATGCGTGTAGCAAATTTGATGAGCTTTTCCTGTATCTGTTTTCTTTTGCTCTGATATTCTTTCTCTGCGTCGGTGAGTTCTTTCTTTTTCTTGTCCGTAAGTTTCTTGTCGTTGGCGACTTTCCTGGCTTTCTTGACTAAATCGGATTTGTTGATGATTGTTTCTATATCCTGATTCAAGTTGCGGAAGCCTTCAATGCTCATAAGGGCTTTCATTGCTTCTTCGTTGGACATCAGGCGCGAGAGTGTATCGTTATCAACGTTTACCAACAATGCGCTCTCCCAGCGACGAGCCAAGAGTGTAGCGGTTGTGCCGCTCATTGCAATATCGAGTATGCCTGCTGCATCAACCTGTTTCATTGAACTACCGTCGTATGCCAAGACCGGGAGGAAGTTTATAAAATCAGCAACTTTCTTTTCGGGATTAGTTTCATTAACGTTTAATCTGCAACTGTAATCGGCAATCTGGCGGAGTGCGCGGTCAGGGGCGAAATCGAAAACGTAGCATTCTTCTTTAAGTATCTCTTCCCTGTTCGGGGTTTTGCCGTCGGGGTTTTTGATTGTCCAGGGAGACTGCACACGAAAAGCAGCCTGAAAATATGTTTCGGGACTGGAGGAATTGCGCAGCATAAATATTCCGGTCCAAGGTCTAATGGTTACACCTGTGGTGAGTTTGCCACAGGAGAGTGTAATGGTTTTGGATTCGAGAGGGTTGTCTGTCATTGCGTCGAGTACCGGAGGAAGCGCATCAACACCGATGCCAGCCTGAGTACCCGCGGCGACAACTACCGTGTAATCGTGATAGAATTTATTCTGACGCTGTTTGATTAGATTTGACATCGCACAGCAGGAAGCCACCGTGGGGAGAAACCAAAAGGTATGGTTAAGAACATTCAGCAGCGGAGCGTGAGAGAACGGGAGCGGAGGTTTCTTTGCACCCATTTTCAGATTGTCAACGGTGGTTTCGCGGAAAGCGCCTCGGATGAGGTCAAGCCATTTCTGAACTTCATCTTCATATTTGAAGCGGGCGTATCTTCCCTCCCCTTCCGCGGAGAAGAAGATATTCAAATCGAAAGCGTCGAACTCACCCTGCATAGCGATATGACGGATGGAATCGGGCAACTGATAAGTGAGCATAACCATACGAGGGAGAGGCAAGTATGGATTATCATTGCCTTTCCATTTTTCTTTTGCTCTTTGTTCGTCGGAATATGTCCAGTTGAATATCTGTTCTTCGATAAACTCACCTGAGGCAATAGCCCTGAACGGTGTACCGGAAAGATAGAGATAGTGGTCGGTAGTGATGGGCATTACTTCTTCGTCAAAATATTCTATACCCTGCCCTTCGCCGAACTCAATTTCTTTAGAACCTTCGGCTTCGAATAATTCTTTCGCGTTTTCGCGCCAGGCGCCGTAGTGGTATTCGTCGAGGACAACGCAATCCCAGTTAGTGGCGTGTACCCATTCGTTCTTGGTTTTAATTCCGCCTGTGCTTGCATTGCGTCCCAGATAATCCTGAAATGAACCGAAGCAGACTATGGGTTTGCGGGAATTTGCATCTTCAAACGAGAGACCATTACGCGAGATGAACTGCCAGCCTTTGAAGTCAACGTGAGTTTTCAGGTCCTCTTCCCACGCGCTTTGCACGGCAGGCTTAAATGTGAGGATGAGGATTTTTTTCCACGACATTTCTTTCGCAAGCTGATAACAGGCGAAGGTTTTACCGAAGCGCATTTTTGCATTCCAAAGGAAGTGAGGGGTCTTTTTTGAACGTTCCTTTTTGCAGCTTTCAAAGTAAGCAACGGTTTTATTTACTGCTTCCTGCTGTTCGGGGCGCATAGCGAAATCGCGAACCCTGTTTTCTTCGGAGCGAAGTCCGGTCTTAATTTCCCAAAGGGCGCGACGCAAATGATTAACTGTGCATTTGAACCATTCTCCTTCGGGGTTCGATATTTTAGCGGCGCGGAGGTTGCGGTGAACGTCGGTGTCGGTGAAGGAAGTGCCGTCGTTACGCATTGCGGATTCTTCGAATACAATTTTATATTTAAGCGCGGCTGTACCTAATTGCTCTTTGATGCGAGTGTTAGGGTCGCGGTCTGTATAACCGATTTTCAACCAGTCCTTATGAGAAGGAACGCCGACGAGTTCGTAGGCGTAGATAGTTGGGGTGGTTGCCGGGCGAGGTGGAAAGAATGATTTTTTACTCATTGAAAAAAATTTTTCTGACGGATAATTCGCCAGACATTGTCCAGCTTTTTTAAAAAATAATATTCACTTATGTAGATAATATTAATCATCTGCAAGTCTATTAGAACTCGAATTCATGGGACGTATTTTATTTTCTATGAATTCAATTTCAGATTTAGTTAATTTGTATTTGTGGTACAATTCCTTGTCGCCCCAAGTTATTGACATATCTTGAACCGGAACTAAGGAATAAGATTCCTTAGTGATGTGATGTGAATACATAAACTGTGAAACTAAAAATCTAAAGAATTTCGTCTTCATATAGGAAACTAAATTCTTTGCGAACATCTCAGAATCATAACTGCCAATTACCAAATAAGTTTCTGTACATATTGTGTTAGGCGGAAGGATTTCTATTTTTGAGAAGACCCTCCTCGAACCATCTTTGCCGGGATTACCAGCGTGGTCATATCCCACGTAAGAAGTAATTACCTTCCATTGTTCTATCATATCCTTTCCAACTGAAATTTCTTTCTTGCTGTATGGACCTTCGCCTTTAAGCCAGCGCAGAGTTAAATCGCCACGCTTTGTCGGACGAATGGTTGTATCAAGTCCAAATGGTTTTCGACTTGAAACTTGAGAATTCATTCTAATTTCATTTCTAGCCAGCACTTTCCTTATTATAGGAACAGCTTGTCCATGTCTAATAAATGTAGGAAATTCATTTAACAACCTTTCTGAGATAATTTCGGTATCACCTGTCCTATTAACAACTGTGCAAGAACCAGATGAATCTCTATTCCAAAAAAAATAACATACTCCTCCAGCTATATCCACACCGGGGAAACAATCGTTAGCATTTTCATAATCTACAATCATCCTAATATGGTTATCATTGAGCATATGATCCCTAAAAGCGTCAAGCCCCTTTCCACCTGCGAACCAACGCGATGGAATGATCATTGCAAGATACTTTGGCTTAAGCTTTTTGGCTTGATTGACGAATTCATGATAGATTGGACCAGCGCTTCTACCATGCCCGGCATCACTTAATTGATAGGGAGGATTACCAATTATAACATCAAACTTCATATTAAATATCTTTTCAGGATTATCTGTGTGAATAAAATTGTAGGCATAGGTTTCGAGAGCGTCGTCGCGGTCGTAAACTTCCTGACTTGCACCGCACCAAACACATCTGCCTTCTACCCAAGTATGCTTCATCTTCTTATAAAATATATTCCCCTGTTCGGAGGAGAATGACTGGCAGACGGAGTATTTGCCATTGGCGGTTTTGCTGCAATAAACACTTCTGCGGGAGAGGAGCGAAGTGAGTTCCGTGATGGCTATGCCGAATATCTGATTTTTGAAAATGTGGTTAATGCGTTTTTGCCGGTCGGGGATTTTTGATTCAAGCCCCCTATCAAGCCGCTTTGCAATTTCACGAAGGAAGACGCCGCTTTTGCAAACGGGGTCTAAAAAAGTGACGTTCGGATCTCGCCAGAGCGATGCCGGTAATAAGTCTAAAATATCATTTGCGAGTGAGGGAGGGGTGAAAACTTCGTCGTTGCTAAGGTTGGCGAGACAGGAAAGAACATCGGGATTATAGTTAGTCTGAATCACGGATTTTACGGATTTATGGATTTCGCGGATTTATTGAATTTGAGACCTTATTGGTCAGGATTAACCTTTTGAATTCGAGGCTTTTGGAACCAAAATTGATCAGCAGCCCGATTTCGAGACGGTAAGCTTTGAGGTAATTTAAAGCTTGGGCAAGGTGCACATCTTCAAGTTTGGTCAGGGCTTTTAATTCTACGAGTACTTTTCCTTCGACTACAAAATCAGCACGTCTGGTTCCGATCGGTTCGGGTAAATTTTTATAGTAAATGTTCTGCTCGATTTCTCTTTGGAATTCAAGTCCTGCAATTTTCATTTCCCAGGATAATGCTCTTTGGTAAATAACTTCCTGAAAACCGTTGCCAAGAAATTTGTGCACCTCGAATGAGGCTCCGATTATTTTCTGAGTTATTTCACCGTGCTGCAATGTATCCATAATCCGTTTAATCTGTTAATTAATTAAAACGCTGATTTTACCGGGGAAATTATGGACTCCGCACGAGACACTTATTAACCTTTGAGTTTTATCACCGTGCCACAATTTTTCCATAATCCGTTTAATCTGTTAATTAATTAAAACGCTGATTTTACCGGGGAAATTATGGACTCCGCACGAGACACATATTAACCTTTGAGTTTTATCACCGTGCCGCAATTTATCCATACTCCGTTTAATCTGTTAATTAGTTAAAACGCTGATTTTACCGGGGAAATTATGGACTCCGCACGAGACACTCATTAACCTTTGAGTTTTATCACCGTGCCGCAATTTATCCATAATCCGTGTAATCCCTTAATCCGTTAAATCTGTGATTCAGACAGTTTTAGGAAATGAACTAACGGATAATCTTTTACAGGTTCATCAATGGCAGCTGCGTCACCCTGATCATTAAAGAGTGAGAACTGATGAACGCTTTCCACAAGGAAACGGAAGACAAAATCTCTCCTTTTCATCATACTGCCGTTAACGGAACTCCATTCGGAAAAGATTATAGGTTCCCCGGTTTCGGGATTAGTGAAATTAAGAGCATCGCCGTGCAGGATATTCCTGCCGAGCAGGAAGCGCACCGAATTTATGCAGTCGTTATTGATATTTTTATAGGCCGAGGAATACCAGGAAGTGAAAATACCGAGAAGCCTGTCCCTGCACTCCTGCGCATTATCTTTTAATATTTCCACGCCATAAATGCTGGATACCGCGATGACGGCATAACGCTCCCATTCAACCTGGCTTTTAGAATATTTTTTTGCAACAATTGCCAATTTTCTTCTTAAGACTTCAGCCAAGAAATTACCATTACCGCAAGCGGGTTCAAGGAAACGGGAATCGATACGTTCTGTCTCCTGTTTAACGAGGTCGAGCATAGCGTTGACTTCACGTTCGTTGGTGAAAACCTCGCCGTGATCAGCGATACGCTGTTTAGATTTTATCTGGTTCTCTTTTGGGATTGAAGTATTCTTGGAGCGAGTGGGCATAGATTATGTTTCCCGGGTTAGACCAGTAGGCGTAGAACAACGAAGATGATAATCCCCAAGGGGATGAAAGTTAACCGGCTATTATTAGTCACCTGAGGAAGTATCTCCAAATTCCTGAATGTTGGGTTAAAAATAATGAAAATAATTGAAAAAATACAGCAGAATCAAAAACGGAAATTGGAATTTAGGATTTTCATTCAGATTAAATATCGCGCAGCTTCATTCATGTATCCAGAATATCTTTATGCTTAATTTTCCGCAAGTATTCAGAGAGTACTGTCGCACTCGCCTTTGGCGCAGCTCGCTGCTTTTGCAATCTCATTTCTGTGCGCATTCTTCATTCTGATTACCCATCAATTTCCACCTTCAAATGATCTAATATCATTTGAATCAATCATTTATATATGAGTTATCATTCTTATATTTTATAAGTTGATTTATTATTCTCCGTAATTTTACTTTATAGGACTGCTTATGACCGTCAATTCCGCTGCTGTAATATTTTTTTCGCCCACCGGTAATACTAAAAAAGTACTGAAATCAATTCTGGCAGGTATGAATGTGCCAAAGACAAGAATGATAGATTTGACTTCACCGACCGTGCGGGCATCAACGCCTCCGATTTTTGAAGAGGATATCGTCATCCTCGGTTCCCCTGTATATCAATCGAAAGTTCCCCCTGTACTCCCGCCCTATCTCAGAAACCTGAAAGGCAATGGAAAACCAATTGTTCTGGTCTCGGTTTATGGTAATATCGAGCAAGGTATCGTTCTTAATGAACTGGCTTCGTTGGCTGCTGAAGCAGGATTTAGCATTTTTGCGGCAGGCTCATTTATTGGCGAGCACTCCTTTTCTACAGACAAACTTCCTATCGGCGAGGGACATCCATCACAAAATGAACTGGGAATAGCCGAGGACTTCGGTAAAAAAATAAGAGAAAAAATGTCAGGTATAAATGGTATGGGGGCCCATTCGCTCACTATCCCCGGACATAAACTTCCGCTGCTGGATCACTTCCTGCCAGAGTATGTTTCACGGAAAATCACAAAACCACCCGTTGTCGATATGAAGAATTGCGATCGTTGTGGCATCTGCGCACGGATTTGCCCTGTTTCTGCCGTGGAGAAAGAAAAATTGATGGTAGATGGCAATGTATGCCTGAGATGCTTTCGCTGTGTAAGGACCTGCAAAAAGAAAGCCCGGAGTATTGAGTTTAACGCAAAGCCGATTATTCCGTTATTCTTTACATTAAAAAATAAAGTTAAGCATGCGCCGGTTCTCTATATCTGAGTATTCATAAATCTCATAGCCAAAATAATTAAAGTTAAGAGCGCTGCCTTATTAGCTTATAGCTGGATTTTTTTTCGAAAAGAAAACCAATACTACAACGCTCAGAACTCCTGAGATCAACAATCCAACATCCTCATAAATACTCATGGTTAAGGCCGCGGAAAATCCGATAAGAGACCATATAGCAGGTATGATGAGAATATAGCGGGGCAAACGTTTAGACCACAAAAGAATCCCGAATGTAAATATCGTTGTCGGACAAGGCGCCCCGAATGTGGGAGAGGCAGGATAGATATGGCCAAAAATATAACCCAGACCGGGATAAATGATAAGTGAATACAGCAGGAGGATTCCACCCAGCAGTCCGCGCCATTGGGTGTCCGCAGAATAGCTGATTTTATTTTGAAAGGCAACCCATACAAATAATATCCCCTGAAGAATGCACCCCGCACCGAAAATTAACGCAGCAGGATTAATTGCCGAAAAGAAAGTGATATGATAGACGATACCAGTCCAAAACCAGAGAAACGCCAGTGATGATGAAATGAATCTGTCAGAAAGCCTGAATTTTCTAATACTTGTTAGAATCACTCCAAGAGCAAGGGCTATTAAAAGTAACTGTCCCGGCCATATGGAATTATTATAAGTTATAAAGACTCCCAGAAATTGTTCGATAGTGAAAGGTAGTTTCATATTGATAACGAAGATTATAAATGAATAAAAATATTAATTCTTAAAAAATAAAAGTCGGGAATGTCCCTATTAATGAAGGATTTGTAAAATGATTCAAAGGAACTATCCGGATTGGTGCAAATCCAATCAAAAAAAATTCACTCCGATATTGACGGAAAGTCATGAGCGGATTTTGTTTCTTCCGGCGTTGAATAAAGCAAAGCCATAGAGCTAAACTCCCGTTGATAGTCTTCTTTGTGTATTTGAAGGACTCGATGTAGGATTTGAGTTTTTCGTTTATTTCGGAGGCTAAGATGTCTGGGTTTGGGAGGTTGTCAAGATCAGTGCGGCTTTGATCTTTTAGCCAGGGTATGACGAGGCTGCTTTTGTCGCGTTCGCTTTGTTCGGGAGCTTGGTTAGGCATAAGAATGAAATGCCGGAATAGAACAACGGTAAAAAGAATATAGTATATTATAACCCCAACGGGTAATAATATACCGGCTATTATTGGTCACCTGAGGAAGTATCTCCAAATTCCTGAATGATGGATTAAAAATAATAAAAAAAATTGAAAAAAGACAGCAGAATCAAAAACGGAAATTGGAATTTAGGATTTTCATTGAGATTAAATATTGTGCAGCTTTTATTCTTTTGCCCTGAATATCTTTATGCTTAATTTTCCGCGAGTGATCCGTGCGTTCTGGCGGTTTAAGAAAACGGCAACTGATAAACGTATCTTAAACTTAACATTACGCAAAGCAAATTTTCATCCGTTCAGAAATACAAGGAATTATTTTTATGGCAAAGTCAAACGAAGAAGTTTTTACCGCGGGTAAGATCGCGGAAGCATTAAGCGTTCCGCCTGCACAGGTTAAAAAAGCAATTGATGCTCTCAAGATCCAGCCCGCAATGAAAAAAGGCGCGTGCAGTTATTACTCTGCTGACTCACTGAAGAAGATTAAATCATCACTGAAAAAATAATTTGATCCGCCGGGCCCGCCCGGTTTTCGTTTCCGCTTTTCCGAATCCGGATTTTCTTATCCTTACTAAGCTCTCCGGCCCTGTGAATGTTCCGCGCGCAGACAATTCAGCCTTATGAACTTACTGCGGTATTATTTATATTGTGTGTGTGGAAACATTTTTTCCGCGGCCGGCAGAATTATTTCTTCGGCATTTAAAAACATCATTTTGGGAGTGCGGCGACTGCTGATTTAAATTTAATTAACCTTACGGATTGATAATCGTTTTGTCCGGTGCATTATGAATTTAATCTCTGATGAAACGTCTTATCAACGTTGATAATCATTTAATTCAGAGAGTATCGCAATGAAAAGAATTCTATTTTTACTGGTTCCATTTCTTTTGTTCACCTCGGGATGCGTGCAGGATTCCGGCCTCGAACCCGGAAGCTACAGATACGGCTTCCAGTTTATCACACACGACCTGAAACCACTTAACTACCTGGAAGGGTCTGAATTAACGGGCCTTGCACCTGATTTGCTCCGCGAAATCTGCAACGAACTTTATATACCGTTCGGCGCTACCGTTCTCCCCTGGGAACAGGCTTACCAGGCCGCCCTCAATACAGAAAATGCTGTTCTCTTTTCAACTATTCTGAACGCCAACAGAAAAGACCTGTTTAAATGGGCGGGTCCTGTTGCCTCGATCAATTGGGAGTTTTATGCTGCTTCTCCGTCTTCAATTTCCCTCAGCTCCCTTGAAGACGCAAAGTCCGTTCAGCGCATCGGGGTAATACGGAACTTCGCGATTGAGCAGTACCTGGTCCAGCAGGGTTTTACCAATCTTGTATATGTAAACAGTAACGCGGAAGCTTTTGAAAAGTTACTCAGCGGAGCAATTGACCTCTACCCGTCGGATAAAAGCTCTGCGGAGGCAGCGCTTCAGTCTATAAACAAAACCATCTGGGCAGTAACACCCGTAATGACCATACTGACAGACCTGGCATACTTCGCCTTTAACAAACAGATACCCGATGACGTTGTTGCCGATTTCCAGAACGAAATTGACAGGCTCCGCGGCAACGGAACACTGCAAAGGCTCTATCAGAAATATTTGCATCAGCAAAATCCCCCCGCCGCGCTCCAGATATATACGGAGCAGTATCCGCCTCTCACATTCAGAAACAGTTTCGGGGAGATTACCGGATTCGGCGCTGATCTTGCTAATGAGATAATGAAAAGAAACGGATCCTATTATCCGGTCACTCTCTCACACTGGAGCAACGGATATACGCTGATACAAAACAATCCGAACTTCTGCCTTTTCACGATGGACCGCACGGCCGCGCGCGATTCTTTATTCCAGTGGGTCGGCCCTCTCGGATCAAACAAGACCTATTTCTTTATTAAGGCCGGATCGTCAATTTCGATAGCATCAATTAATGAGGCTAAAAACCTTCCCTCCGTCGGAACGGTCAGTTCCTGGTTCTCCGACCAGTATCTGAGACAGCTTGGATTTACGAACCTGGTATCTGATCCGGATCCTTCTGTGATGGTGGGGAAACTTATGCGCGGAGAGATCAGCGCCTTTGTCTGTTCAGCCGTAACTTTCCCCGATATTGTTAAAGCGGCAGGATATCAGTACAGCCAGGCGGCGCAGACTCTTGAACTTATGTCCTCAGACTATTACATCGCATTTTCGAAGACAACACCCGCCGCGACCGCAGCTCAGTGGCAGAATGCGTTTAATACCATCAAGCAGGACGGCTCTTACGATGCGATTTACCACAAGTGGTTTAATAATTAATAGAAACAGGCGGGCCCTGAATTTTCAACTGTATGAAAAAGCCGGATAATTCCGGCTTTTTCTTTATGGAGGATTATATTTTCGATTCATATGCCTCCGGCTTTCTCTCTTTCAATCATTTCTTTTTAACTTTGCCCTGTCAATTGATAATTATCTGAATTAACTTGAACAAATATCAGCTTCTTAAAAAATTATTGCCCGGCTTGCTTCCGCTCATTGTATTTATCCTGGTGGATGAATTATACGGAACAACCGCGGGGCTTGTAGTTGCAGTATCATTCGGCATTGCCCAGCTTCTTTTTACATACCTGAAAGAGAAGGTTTTCGATAAGTTCACGCTCTTTGATACTCTGCTTATCGTAGTTCTTGGAAGCATCTCATATATACTCGACAATGATATCTTTTTTAAACTAAAGCCCGCGCTTGTGGGGGCAATACTGTGCGCCCTGCTCGGGGTGTCCGCCTTCTCAAAAATGAATATAGCCGCGATGATGACGAAGCGGTATTTTGACGGAATAGATTTTAATGACGGACAGCTAAAGCAGTTCAACCGCAGCCTGAAAGCGATGTTTTTTATTTTCCTGTTCCATACGGCGCTTGTCCTCTATTCCGCCTTCTTTATGTCAAAAGAAGCGTGGGCGTTCATCAGCACGGCCCTTTTTTATCTTCTGTTCGGAGCTTACTTCGCTTTCGAATTAATGAAAAATAAGTTGCAGGCCCTTAAGTATAAAAAGGAAGAGTGGCTCCCGCTCGTGGACGATAAAGGGAAAGTTATCGGAAAGGCGCCCCGTTCGGTTGTACATAATAATAAGGACCTTCTGCATCCGGTTGTCCATCTTCACCTCATTAACAGGAAAAGAGAGATATATTTACAGAAACGGTCCGCTTCAAAAACCGTGCAGCCGGGCAAATGGGACATTGCCGTCGGCGGCCACGTGGGAATTAATGAAGATATCGAAACCGCGTTAAAACGGGAAGCGGAAGAAGAACTCGGCCTCCGCAACTTCGATACCGTACCGCTTGGCCACTATATCTGGAAGGGCGATAACGAATCGGAGCTTGTATTTTTTCTTTATACGAAGTATGAAGGCGAAATCAAAATCAATACCGGTGAAATCGATGAGGGCAGATTCTGGAAAAGTTCAGAGATTAAAAGTCAGCTCGGCAGCGGCACATTTACGCCGGCATTTGAGATTGAGTACAAGATCCTTAAGCAGAATTCTATAATATAGGACTATTAACTTAAAAGGCATATAATACTACCTTTGTGAGAAAGAAGCGGTATTCTGTAGTTTCGTTAATAATCTGAATTTGCTTACTGAGAGTTCATTTCCGTTATGTTTTATTGAATTATTTATTTAACTTTGCTGAAATTATTTAACCTTGACGAGAAGAGAGATGAAAAAAGATTTTAACGTGATAATAGAAAAAGATGAGGATGGTTTTTTTATAGCATCAGTACCCGAACTCAGAGGTTGCCATACACAGGCAAAATCTCTGGATGAACTGATGATCAGAATCCGTGAAGCGATTCAACTCTGTATTGAAGTTCAAAAAATCAAGACGCAAAAACTAGATTTTATCGGCGTGCAAAGAGTTTCGGTAAGGTAATGGCAAAAGCTCCCAGTTTAACCGGTAAAGAGATTATCAGAACCTTAAGAAAAGCTGGTTTTGGAGTAATAAGAATAAAAGGGAGCCATCATTTCCTCCAACATCCAGACGGTCGCTGTACAACCATTCCCGTGCATTCAAAAGAAATAATCGGCAGCGGACTTTTTCATAAAATTCTTTCTGATTGTGAAATATCGTTATCCGATTTCCAAAAATTAATGAGATAAAACTTTCTCTTTCTATCCTTTTATCAACTGAATAATTTATTCTACACCTCAATTCCTTCACATTTCACACCTAATTAGATCGTAACTCGGCAGCGGCACATTTACGCCGGCATTTGAGATTGAGTACAATATTCTGAAAAAGAGTTCGATTATTTAGCGCTATTAACTTAAAAGACACATAATACTGCCTTTGTGAGAAAGAAGAGGTATTCTGTCGTTTCGTTAATATTCATATATTGCTTCATTAGAGATTATTTCCGTTATGTTTTATTGAATTATCGACTTATCCTCACTGAAATTATTTAACCTTGAAGAGAAGAGAGATGAAAAAAGATTTTAACGTGAAAATAGAAAAAGATGAGGATGGTTTTTTTATAGCATCAGTACCCGGACTCAGAGGTTGCCATACACAGGCGAAATCTCCGGATGAACTGATTATCAGAATCCGTGAAGCGATTCAACTTTGCCTTCAAGTTAAGACTCTCCATCGGCAGAATAAATAGTTTTTACTTCACATTCCTCACGTTTCCTTCCATAATTAAAGCTTAACACGGAAGCGGCGCCTTCACGCCGGCATTTGTGATTGATATTATGTTCTGATAATGAGACCGGTCTTTTGATTTTTAGAATTATTAGTACCCGGCCACAGAACGGTCCTGTCCGGTAAACCGCAGTTCCGTTCTTCGTGCTGTTTTAATTTATATTTGCTTTCTTTTCCGCGTAATTGATATCAGCAGAGTAATAGGCGCTACCACAAATGTAAACTGCATAAACGCCGCACTCACCAATTCATAACCTAATAATATCCTGGGAACCAGGAAAAGGAATACATAGATCAGAGGTCCGAACATTATGCCGAGCAGTACCCAGTATATCTGTTTCTTATAATGCGCGTGAGTAAGAGTAAGCGTGGAATGTTCAAGCTTCGCGATCGTAAGGATAAGAACTACTGCAAGGTAAACATCCGCGACAGTAGTATGGAAAGTGATGAATGAAAGACTTGTTATATCAGCGCCCAGGAAGAATATTTTAACAAGATGTATCGTTGCTATGATGATAAACGTTAAAGTGGCGCAGTAAAACGGCGTGAGAAAAACAAAGTGACTCTCTTTCCCTTTAACCGGATAAGCGAAACTGAAATGCAGGAACATTAACGGCGCTGTGTAAATGCTCACTTCGAACAGCCACAAGAAGATAAAGTTTAGAAAACTATTGTAAGTGTATATGTCCCCCCATTCGAATATTATCATTGCTCCCACACTTATGGCAACCGCGTGAATGACATATGAGGAGGCCGCATCCCTGTAACTGAGAAGAATAAATACCCCTGTAAATAAATAAAATAATGCAACGAGTGACATAACCATCAGGTCAATTGTATTATACTTCTTAACCAGCGCGACATCCTTTTCAGTGACTATCCCTTCCGGATTTACCGATTTGATTTTTACCGTATCGTTATATTTATGACTTAGCAGATAAAAATCGAGCTGTCCGTTGTTGGCAACTTCCTTCCCGCCGAATTCTGTTATCTTTTCTGAACGGTAGATATTCTTGACATTGAACGAAAGGTCATCAACCACCGGCTGGTACCGGTGAGGAAGCCCTGCCTTATTTATAAATAAGCGGAAGTTCAGAACTCCGAGAACCAGAAGAATTACATCCACTGATAAAAAAATTACGAACAGCCGTTTCCTTAGATTTTCTGTCATATTATTCTCAACTTACAAAAACCGGCAGCCTGTCTTCTGCCATTTCAATGATGCACGGTAAAAATCCCGCGGGATCCCCGTCGAATTCAACTTCGTTGTTAACCTCGCTTCTTAATATCTCAACTCTGCCTGCATAGCTGAGATCAAGGTATGATGTATTGTTAAAATGTTTACCGGAATATACCGTTGTAAGTAATTTAAGAATATTGTTCAGTCCTATGTTCGAAGCTTTCATAACATAAAACTTTTTATCTTCTATTGCCGGGTCCCTGTATACCTTCAGTCCCGATGCGATGTATTTCGTAATTCCGACTGATATATTAATCACATTTTTATATTCTTTGAGCGGGCCGTCTGCAGCCATCCGGTAAGCTGTTCCCCGGTAACTCAGCAGTATCCGGATAAACGAAACCAGCGTTCCGAGAAAATCTCCGAGATATGCTCTTATCCCTGTTCCCGCCGCCCTTGCGAGCGATGCACCCAGCCCGATATTGGCGCAGCAGGCAAAATATTTTGTTTCCTGTGGTTTTGCTCCGGCTGCATCTGTATTTAATTTGATTTTCCCAACCGGTATGTTTTTAATCTTCTGGCCGATAATTACATCGGCAGCTTCTCCCGGATCAGCAGGGATGTTATAGCTTTTACAAAAATCAGGACTGGTTCCTGTATGTATTACTCCGAAACGCGACGAAGAAATTCTTTTTCCCTTTTCATTATAAAATCCGTTCAGCACTTTATTTATTGTCCCGTCTCCTCCTACGGCAACAATATTATCAATCCCTTCCTTATTCGCTTTAACTGACAACTCGTATGCATCATTGAAATTATTTATCTCCGTATAATCGAAATCAAAACCTTTACTCCGAAGTCGTTCCATCACCTTCTTTGCCAGACGACCTGATTTACCGTTTCTTGAATACGGATTTATTATAAGCAGCGTCCTCATTTCTTAGTTGACCCGGATATTGCCAAATATTTTCACTGCTCGTTCAATTGACTCCTCTTTCAAATTCGCTCCCGCTATCAGCCGTACCTTCCCTTCATTCTTCCGGACGGAAGGATATACGAACGGAGTGGACAAAACACCGCTGTCATAAAGCTGTTTTGAAATCTCAAGTGTGTGTTCCGTGTCGCCGCCGATTATCGAAGTAATCGGCGCTTCGCCGTTCGAGATTCTGAATCCGTATCCGGTAAGAGAGTTCTTTATCCGGCCGGAATAAAACGATATTCTATTCTTCCGTTCGTTGAATTCCGATTCAACTATTTCAACAGTCTTCGCAATTCCCGCGATGACCGAAGGCGGGAGAGCAGTCGAATAAACCAGGTGCGAACTGAAATAACTGAGATAACTGATCAGTTCCTTGCAGCCGCCGATTACTCCGCAGTTATTCGCCATTGCTTTTCCCATCGATGTTGTGTAGATGCCGTCGTAATCCTCGATGCCTGAGTGAGACAATATGCCCCGCCCCTGCTTCCCGATTACACCGATGCCGTGCGAGTCATCGACCACCGGAACCGCGCCGTACTTAACACACAAATTGTATATCTCCTTAAACGGCGCAATGCTTCCTTCAGTTGAAAATACCGACTCCGTGACCACAAAGACTTTAGGATATCCGGTGTGGGTTTTTAATATATGTTCAAGGCTTACCGTATCATTATGGCTGAACGGCAATGCTTTGCATCCGACGGTCCGTATCCCCTGTATGAGCGATGAGTGCGCGAACCGGTCAAACAGTATCAGGTCCTCCTTCCTCGCGACCGCGGAGAAGATGCCGTTGTTTGCCTGGTAACAGGAAGGGTAAAGCAGAACGCTTTCAACACCGATGAAACCCGAAAGTTTAGACTGTGTCTTTTCAAAAAGTTCAGTGTAACCGCCTGCAACCGGTGTGGCGCACATTGATACTCCGTATTTTCTTATAGCTTCGATATATGCTTCCTTGATACGCGCGTCATTTGAAAGCCCGAGATAATTATTGGTTGCGAGGTTAATCATTTCTCTCCCGTTCACAATCAAAGGGTCATCCTGACCGCCGCAAATGGAATGATAATATGGATTATGCCCGATGTTCCGCAGCGGTGAATCATCGTATTCAATTCTTCCTTTCAGGCAGTTTATTTCGCTTTTCATATTTTCACCTCTTTATGATAATGATCATTTTTTAGAATAACAGGTTGTAACTCTGCCGGAGTCGCACATAAATACACAGTCGTTGCAGTTTTTGCACTGCGATTCATAATCTCCGGGCGCTTCCATAA